>NZ_JBWHYQ010000028.1:0-63013 GCF_056322905.1 Lysinibacillus sp. G1-3 | reverse complement strand
GTGGTTGACCACCGCCATATGACGGTTGGTTATTACCGTAAGTCTGTCCACCACCATATTGAGGAGATGCAGGAGCACCGCCACCATTACGAGGTTCTAAAAACTGTACGCTATCGGCCACTACATCAGTTGTGTATACACGCTTACCATCTTGTCCTTCATAACTGCCTGTTTGAATGCGACCTTCCACTCCAATTAAACTTCCTTTTCGCATGAAGTTCGCTAGGTTTTCGGCCTGTTTACGCCAAGCAACACAGCTAATGAAATCAGCTTCTCGATCACCTTGTTGGTTTGAAAAAGTTCGATTCACCGCAACTGTAAATCTTGTAGACGCTATACCATTCGGAGTATAGCGTAGCTCAGGATCTTTTGTTAATCTTCCAACTAATACAACACGGTTTATCATATTTAATCACCTCTAGATTGTTTTATTTTTAGTCACATATTTCTAAATAACTCCATTTTATCTTTCCTCAATTGGATTAATTGCAGCATATTACTCTTAATTTCCTCAATAACATCATTTTGAAGACAAATACCCATTTTAAAAAAATATGGATTATCAAAAGGCTCAAATTTACCTTCTCTTACATGGCACATAATTTCGGTACCATTTTGTAATGTAATCAAAGCTGAGCCTTCTCCAATCCATCTTGCCTCGTAAAATTCAATTGAACCCTTACTAAAATTACAAAGAGCTTTTTGCTTATCTTCAATTGGTTTCAATTTTTTTCGATATTTCTTATAAGCCCAATCGGGTTTAGAGCGTTCGCAATTTACATTTTCACAAATATACTTTGATTCTCCAAAATCGCCCTCAATTGCATTTGAACCACAAATTTCACAAACAAGCATTAATATTTCCTCTCCAATCATTTAAAAATTAAATTTATTACTTAATATCATTATAACATGCGGATACTTATTTTTGAATGATATTTACAGATAAAATTATATTTACACGTATGAAAAAGGATTAAAAATAGATCGTTTTATTTGCAATAACATCCAGGCATACTCCATCTGCAGGGATAAATTAAATGGCCAAAGATGCACCAGGCATACTCCATCTGCAGGGATAAATTAAATGGCCAAAGATGCACCAGGCATACCCCCATCTGCAGGGATAAATTAAATGGCCAAAGATGCACCAGGCATACTCCATCTGCAGGGATAAATTAAATGGCCAAAGATGCACCAGGCATACTCCATCTGCAGGGATAAATTAATGAACCAAAGCATTACAAGATATTAAAATATTAATTGTTTACTAGATTATAAAATATGCCCGGAGCTACAACCCAGGAGAATTACATATGTAAAGGCAGACTGGCTCATTATTAAACCACGCGCCGGCCGGGCGGCGCCGGCCCACCATGAACCCCGTATCTGTAAGGGTTTTTAAGCCATTCTTCAATGTCTAAATCTGCAAAATCAAATGTGCTTTTAATCACTTCATCCACAATTAAATATTCTTTATAACTTAATTGTGCTTGTGTCGTTCTCTCTTTATGCTTACGTAATACTGATCGGAAAAACATAATTTTAGTTGTAACCATTGTTACAGCACCACGGCCAGCACCTTTAACATTTTTCACAAGTTGTTTAGATCTTTTTAGAACCTCTTTTAGCGTTGATACAGCCATTCCAAACTCTTCTGCAAGATTAACTAAAGAACCTGTTAAAAATGGATTCTCAGGACAAATACGGCCATTTAAATAGTTTAATATATCTTCTTCTCTTTCTTCGTAATGTGAACGTTCTCTTATGTCTCTATCTTTCTTAAATTTATACCAACCTTTAGATCCTTTGAAAGTTACCTTACCGTTTGTCCACGTCTCTAATAAACCCTCAACATATTCACGTTTAGGGCCAGAGTATTTACCGCTATATGCAGATTTAAGGACTCTCTCAAACTCCGTTTTTGAAAGTTTTTGTTCTAAATTACTATTAAATTGGTCTAATTCGTCATATGTCGCTTCATATGGTTTTTCACTGGCATAAGCAGCAAGTGCCAAAGTAAATAAAGTATTATTTCTACTACCTGCAAAATGACCACTTTCTATATGCGTAGCGTTAATAAGTTCAAAGTACCAATCTGAAGATGTGTAATCCAATGCTGAGGCATTGGAACCGCCATTAAGTACCTTAAATTTCATTTTTCGATTACGTTTTTCATACTCTTTAGACCAACTTAATAAGTTGCTAGTATTAGCAATTTCATCATCAAAAAACACAATATTCTCATCGTTTGGCATACGGAAAAAACCAAAAGGCGTACAATTCTTATCTATTGGTAAATGCTTTTTCAAAGCCTCTAAAACATTAGTTGCCAGACGCTCGGCAGCTGTTAATGCATTACCTGAATTTTTATCGGATATATAAAATGGATTGGATAGAATAAAAAAGCCCTGGTATCCTTTTGGTGTTTCTAAAATTAAATTTGGTCGTGGTAGTTCCTCTTGATCACATGCCAAAAACATTTCATAGGGATGAATAGATTTTGTATCAATATCAAACCCAATAACATTAATTTGTTTTAAATTATCTTTCGTATGTCCTTTAATTTTGCGATTCTTAAAATTGTAATATGTACCGCCCCAATATGTATTAGGAGTCCAATGTGTCAAAACATCATATTGTTGGTGTAAAGTTTCATAGGATGTAATAATATGGCCTTTTCCCTCACATAAAGCCTCTTTAGAAGGCGAAACAAAAACTACACCTTTTTTATATTGTGTTTGTGCATTTTTCTGTTGATATTTAACTTGTTTTTCAATGGAAACATTCGATTTTTTAGGCTTAAACATTAATAAATCATCATGTGTTATGAAATGTAGTACGTCCATTGGATTAGGTTTTTTAATTTGTGTCATATCAAGTGTTCCTTTCCAGGCAACAAAAAAAGTGTTGCCTACTGTTTTTTTACAAACAGCGCTCAACACTTGTACACAAATATAAGCTTCTAATTATAGTATTTATTTAAACTAGTTTAGTTTAAATTAGTTTAAATTACTTTAAATAAATACTACAAAATCACTTTACACCATTAAAAAGAGATGATAAAATGAATTCAAACTTATTTATTTTATGTTCAATAAATCCTTGTCAGGGGAATTTGTGTTGAACGCTAAATTTACTGAAAGTCTGATGCTACCAACATCAGGCTTTTTTCCTTGTTATTTAGCTTTTAAATTAAAGACAATATTACCGAATGGGTAAATATCATGCTGTCGCTTTAATATAATACACGAAATACTTAAATTTTACAATATCATATCATATCTTTTAATCTTCTTATAGCGATTTTTCAAAAATAGAAGCATAAAATACTATTTTTCATCTGTATTTGGCAAATATTTTTCTAAAATCTCCTTAATTTCATTTGGCTGAGCATGTTTATAAATTTCTGCCAAAGTTCTTTCTAAAGTCTTTTCTAAATGGTTTTTCTTCGGCTTTTCTGCCTCTAAACGTTCAAGCAATTGATAAACTGCATCTCTTGTAATGTGTGACCTTTTTACATTATCACCATAATCACGAGCTATTTCATCAACCTTACTCAACGTTGTATTAACATCTAGGTAAATCGAGATTTGGTCACGATCTTTAGGTAGAGGTTTTTTTAATGTCGCTGAATCTACATTCGGTACATATTCATCTAGAATGAAACTATTAATTGTACTGGTTCTTTCCATTGGTTCAATATGTTTATCTAATCTTTCTTTAATGCCAGCTGGTACAAAGACATGATGGAACAGTGTTTCTTGCTTTTCAACTGGATTTTCTTTAACGTACTTGGCAAATTCTTTTGTAATTGCACGGATCATCATAGATCGGTAACGATTAAAACTGTCCGTTTCTTCAATAAGTTTATTTCTTAATTCGTCTATATAAGAGTCAATTTTATATATTGCCTCTTCAGCTAAAAATAATGGTTGAATAACCATTTCCTCGTCTTTATCCAAATCAAGAATTTCTTCTATGCCTTCTTTTGTCACTGGCACTTTATAAAGATCATCTATAATAAATTGACTTAGTAGCTTAGAACGTTTAGATCCTGGAATATACTTATTGATTTCCTTTAATGTCTTTTTTGGTAAATAAGCCGAAATAATAATTGTCATGAAATCCCTCCTACTAATACAACATTATAATATAAAGATACATTTTTAACAATAATAAAAAGCTCCAGTGATATTCTAGAGCTTTCCAACAATAAACTTTAAAAAAGATACTTATTTATACACTTATTGCAGTATTCATTAATTCTGAAAAAACGTTATTCACTAAAGAAATACATTATTTTTCCCGGAAAGGATCTTGTAATTTTTATGGTTCACAACTGTATACATATTTGGCAGTTCTAACATCTCTTGAGTTAGCAAATCAACACTAACCATAACTGTATTTTCTCGAATACTTACCACTTTGCCGTAAACTGATTTACCTTTTCTCTCAAATTCTACATCATCAAACAACGCCACTTCTTTACGATTTTTCATTATTAGTTAATCCCTTCTCTAATTTATTTGCTTTGCTTTTGCCTTGCTAATTTTCATAGGTTTCAACAATGATTTTTCATTTTTCGCTGTAAAAGACGCTAAAAATTCATTGTTAATCTTTTCAGGGAAATACCCGATTCTGTCAATTAACAAATTCTCAATAGTCCAACATTTACGTGTCCAGTATTCATATTCTTTTCCAGTTTCTTCAGCAAGTAATCTGTACTCTTCTAACTTTTTTTCATCCGGAATTTTGTCTCCGTCTGCTTTATTGAAAATACGCATAACACTAAAAATATTTGAACGTTCTGAACGTGCTTCCTTTAAACACATTATTAAATCTAATGGGTGCAGCTCGTATAATTGTTTTAAAGGAAGCTTTACAGTTTCAGCAGCCAGGTATGTTACACGCTTCCGTTTTTCAAGTCGTTTACCGTCTACTGCATACATACCAAATTCTGAATTTGGGCCTAGTTCAATATCACAAAAATCACAATGAGTGTTTTTATCAGTATCTAAAATTAATTCTGTAGCACAATAAGGGCAGCTAACCATTTGATTTCCTCCATTCCTATCAATCTCCCCCCATAAGGGGAAGGCTACTATAGGTAGCCTTTTTCTCTTAAAGAAATAAATGTTTTATCTAATACCATAACTTATATATCATTATAACATAATGATACTAATTTTACAATATTGTTTACTATTTTTGGTATAAAGGTAGTGTTTATCAAGAGAAAATCAAGTATTTTAACTTGATTTCTCCCTAGCTGTCACATCTAACATCTGTGGGAACATTTTTTCACAAATGTTTGATATAACTGCATGTTCTTTAGCGTATTCCCATACAGCTTCAGGACATTTTACATAAACCTCGATTAATATGGCAGCTAAAGGATTTTGAATAGATGTATCAGTATCTATTTTAGAAATTTTTTCAATTTTCTTTGTAGCTTCTTCAAGTAACACCTTATAGTCATCAACAGTATTCTTTAACGCTACCTGTTGTTGTGTCTCTAACAAAATTAAGTCAATCATTTCCTATCTCCCTCTCACAAATTAATACAAAAACGGACAAATTATGAGTTTTGATACTATTTTACCACATTTACTAATATAATGAACTAATAATTTAGGATTAATATTTACAAATTTATCTATATTATAAACATATAATCATAGAACTAATTGACCAAAAAACTCCGTATAATATACATATCTATATTATACGGAACATACGTTCTGTTTTCAACTATCTTATTTGACTCTTTCTACAGCAATCTTTTTAGCTGTCTGAAAGTGTTCCAACATAGAAGCAACTGTTTGGCCATTGTAGTCAACACGGTACAAATTTGTTTGCATTGACAAAAGGTTGTATTCATTAATTCTCACAATCTTGGCTGACTTTCCATTTATGTAGTTAAATACAGTCCAGGATCCATCCTTATTATTTATTGTTTTGATCTTTGGCATTTTTCATTTCTCCTTTAAGTCTTTTCATTTTTCGCTTTGCCTGTAGAAGCGAGATCAGTTCCCAAAGGGGATTATTTTTCCCCTTTGACATGGAGAACGAAAAACACGTATAGACTGTCGGTCAAGGGGGCTTTCGGTAAAAGTTTTTGCTGTTGCGTAGCGTTCTTAAGCAAAAAGTTTTTCCGCCCTTGAACGACTGGCTCGCTGTCTTAGCTTCCTGCAGGTGGAGGGCGTAGCCTAGGAGGCTCGACCTGCTGGAAGCTTAGACGGCTTGCGCTGTTTTACGATTCGGAAGGCAAAGGGAAAAAGCTCACAATAAAAGCAGCCGTTTTTTGGCTGCCTTCCTTTTGTATTTAGTCTTTTACGACCTTCTTCTTTTCGTTTCGTTCGGTATGGCCGTAGGTAAATGGAACAGGAACCTACCAGGTGTAGCATAAGCGTACAGCTGGTGGTTATCGGGCCATTTAATACCGAAGCGACACCTACAGATACCTAGAGAGCGTCCTTTGCTCTCCTGGTATCCTGTTGGTGCTGACGCCCAATTCATAGTAAATTATGATCCGGAATATTAAGAACTTTATATTTGTGGCCACATGATTTTGTCAATTCGAGAACTCCATATTTATCTTGTAAAGCAATTAAATCATCAAGGGTTTCAACCTCAACAAACCATCCCTTATATTTTTTAATTTTTTTGGCTTCAATCATAGGTTTTTCCGGTTCAACATCAAAAAAAGTGCTATCCTTTGTTACTTCAAAAATCATAATAACTCCTTCCTTTCAACATAAAAAATTAATTCGCAACTCTCGGCTTTTCTTCAATAACTAGTGTTTTCATTAAATTACATACCCTTCCATTGTAAATTATCATATTATTTGTTTAATATTTACTAGGTAGCTAAAAAATAAAAATTACACAAACAACCAACGAAAGTTGCTTGTGTAATTTTCTTGTATATCTGTAAATATTATACCATAAATTATCAATCTTCATCAGATAATTTATTTACAGCATCCTCTAAATTTTTCTTCTTAGAAGATATATATAGTCTAGTAGTTTCTAGATCACTATGTCCTAATAAATGGGCCACACGGTTAATAGGCTCTCCTTTTTCAATCAAATTGTGTGCAAATGTATGTCTGAGTGTATGTGGAGTTAATTCTTCTATTCTTGTTTCTTCGGATAGTTTATTAAATAAATTATATATACCTGATTCCGTTAATGGATTTTTCTTTTGAGATAAAAGAAAATAAGTTGATTGAGGATCTCTTCCAGCTCTTTCATTTAGCCATTCAGCAATAGATTTAGCTAATGATTTATTTATTGGTACTTTCCTAGCAGAATGTCCTTTACCATTACGAATTTGAATGTAACCGTTTTTAAAATCATCAATTGTTAGAGCTACAATTTCACTTATTCTAAGTCCCGCATGCAAAGATAAATAGACAATCACATGATTCCTCGAATACAACCATGGATTTTTGTTTTTTAATATTGGATTTTCTATAGTTCTTATAAGCTCCATCTGTTCGTTCTTATCGAGCCATCGTGGAGTGTATTCCATATCTATTTTCTGAGGTTTAATATTTTCGGTAGGATTAACGTCTATCTCTCCAATACTTACTAAATAACGAAAGAATGTTTTAATACTTTCTATATAATTATTGATCGTTCTAATGGATAATGGCTGGCCGTCTTTTTTCTTTTGTTCCTCAATCAAATAATTTTTCCATTCTCTTATGTCATTTGGCCTAACCTTTCTATAATCCACTTCTTCATGAAACACCATAGAATACCAATTGTTAAAGTAACTAACTGCTTTTTCATAAGTTTTTATTGTATTGTCTGTACTTGCTCGTTTAATTAACCAATCTTTAAAATGTATATTTTTCCAGTTGTTGCTTGGTTTCTCATTCAATATAAACGCCCCTTATGTTATGCTTTAGAGAGGGCGAAGGTAACACCAGGATAACGTATAGTGTTACAGCACTATACGTTATATAAGTTTAATTGACTACTTTAAGGTTTTGATTTGTTTCCTTCGTTCTATATCCACATTTTACACTTTATAGACATTTACTACATTCTAATTTACTATGTCATTTACCTGGTACATTAAAAATTCATGATCAGGTATAACTCGTATTTCGGGAATACCCCCAAATGCCTTCATTCTTTTTATTCCGATTTGTTTTACATTCATACCATCAGCTGTTACAAATTCCATTGAAAATAACTTTGCTTTAAATAAACAAAAAAAAGCTGCATGAATAGATACAACACTAATTTTATTTTCAATATATAAATCAATAATTTTTCGCATTACGTTTAACCTATCAGATTTTCGCGTGAAGTTACCTAAACACTTCTCTTTCAAAGCCCTCACATAACTTTCTGAATAGATCCACTCTGCTTTATCCTCTCCTCCCTTTTTTATAATTACAGCGACAAAATGGTTATTTTCAAAATCAGAAATTTTCTCTATGAAATCGTCTACTAGTGTCATAAATAAACGCCCCTCCCCCTTGCAATAAACAGAAAACGAATTATCTACTGTTTTCTATTTTAAATTATACCGAATTATCTACTGTTTTACTAATGATTGGCACACAAAAAAACAGTAGATAATTCACATATTATCTACTGTTCTATAATTTGTTATTTAAATATTTAAGTTTAATATCTATGAATTATCGGATCTACTTGTATATACTCGGCAAGTAGTTCTTCTTCTTTAAATGGCACATAGAAACGATTTGTTGGTGTTCCGTCTAACTTTCTCAACCAATATTTTAATTCATCATCTCCTAGAATTATATGATCAATACTTGAGATATTTTTAAATTCATGAGAATGATATTCTTTGCTCTCCAGATCTCTAATAACAAGGAAAAGAGAGTTTCTATCTAATCTAAATTGCACTAACTCGTACCACTTCTCTTCAATTTCACTACCCATTTCAATGTCTATTTTTATTTGTTCCGCATTAAATAAAGCTTTATAAAGCAATTCTAAGTGTTTTGTATGTTCAACTTCTTCTTCTTGGTTTCTAATTGAAGATAACGTTACCCAAACCTGTTGCCCTTCTACCTCATATACAAAATCAGGTGCGCTGGATAGTCTGGATTTATTCAATAAGTGAGAATTTAGCCAATCTTGTTTAAGTGAAAACTTAGCATTTATCATTTTCTTTCTTTCTTCATCAATAATGAAAAGTGTTCCTAAGTTTTCCTTAAAAGATTTTTTTATAGATGTTTCAACTTTCGATTCCACTTCTTGAAACTCATACTGAATAAAATTGTCACCATCAGCGCCAATTCGTTCATTTAATGTGTATACACCTGAAACACCATATTTGGATGATATTTCATTCAAATTACGGAACAAGATTTTTTCTGACTCCTGGTGTTTATTTTTTGTTATTTCATCTACCTCATTCGATTCTTTTGATGTGAAAATCAATTTTGCTGTTTCAATTATACTTTTTAACATTACAGTCCCTCTTTTCGCTATAGTTATTATGATTCTATAATATATACACTATTATTAGAAATAATTAGTAAATACATTTTAATATATACAATTTTATATTTTAATATATACACTATTATTAGAAACAATTAGTAAATATATTTTAATATATATTCTTCCACCTAAATTTATTCGACTTATTTTTTTAAACCCATAAATCAAGCAAAAAAATCAATAGGCGAAATCTTAATTGCCCATTGATTTTTTATCTACTATAGCCTTTAAATGTTCATAACCTTCTTGAGTGATAAGAAGTGTATCTTTCATTTCAACACTACCTTTTAACAAAAGCTTGGATTCTCTTTTCCACAGAAGATAAACATACTTTGGATTTTTCCCAAGCATTTCACTTGCTTCACGAGCAGTCATGAAGTCGTCCCATATCGACAAAAAAATCTCACTCCCTCATATTTATTACCCCTTTGCATTTAAAAATATATCATAACATATCTACTTACATCTTTTTCACCGTTCATTCTCATGTTCCCTTTGATTCTTTTGTGTTTTTGTTTTCTCTAATCCTTTTACTTTTTCTCTATCTTTCCCTAAACTTCCATAAAGTAAATTCCGTTCTTCTGTCATAAGAGATACTTTATAATTTAGCCCTGCAGCGTCCGTAACATCATAATGTTTTTTCAAGTAATTTATATCACGTTTAGCAGTATCATATTGCTTGAACTTCGAGTAATTGGTCTGTTTAAATTCCGTTTTATCATCAGCTTCTTTGTATTCTTTAATTAACGAATAACTACTTTGATAAATATCGAAGCAATCCTTCATCTTCTCCAGTTTGAAAATTTCACCGTCGATTAATTCAAGCTGCTTTTCAAAACCACTTATTAAGTTTTCTTTTTTGATTTCAATTTCATTTAACTCTCGAAGTGTAATATTTTGTTTATATAGCTTGCTGCTTATTTCATTTAAGTAATTAATATTTTGTTTAGTGGCCCATCTTTGTAAACCCTTATTATTTTTAAATTTAGCTTGTGATTTATCAATCCATCGTTTGTCAATAAAGGTCTGTTTAAGTGGTATATAATCTTTATTAGCAATCCGGTATTTAATAGATGATTCAAAGTAGTTCATGCCTAACATTTTTGTTCTCATAAATTTGTTTGACCTAGGGTTTTTAAAGG
This sequence comes from Lysinibacillus sp. G1-3, assembly GCF_056322905.1. Taxonomy (NCBI): domain Bacteria; kingdom Bacillati; phylum Bacillota; class Bacilli; order Caryophanales; family Bacillaceae; genus Lysinibacillus; species Lysinibacillus sp. G1-3. Next base: position 52,370 of record NZ_JBWHYQ010000028.1, on the reverse strand, counting down.
ATAAGTATTTCCCCATCTTGCTTTCATATCCTTGTTTATTCATGAGATCTAAAAATTCTTCAAAAGAGTTAGATTTTAAAATGGTATCATCAATTATTCCCTCTATTTTCCCTTTAAAAGATTGCTTCTTTGCTCTTGCTACATATTCATTAAAAGTAATTTCTTTTCTTCGTCCACCTTCAATAATATTTAATCCGTGTTCTTTAGATACCTTGTCATTTTCCATCCTTAGATCATTGATAGTATGTTGCCTTTTACTATTAAACATTATTAAGTCCTCAAAGTTAATCGAGTTAAAAATAATATGGTTATGGAGGTTGTCGGTTTCTGTGTGCGTTATAACAACAAATTGATGCTTACCTTTCAAATAATTTTCAGCCAGCTCTACACCATACTGGTGAGCTTGTTCAGGCGTTAAATTATCATCACTATCAAACGATTGAATTATCATTCTTGCGCTCATATCTTTGTTGCTGTTTTTCTTTCCATTGTAATCATAAAGCACACTTTTAAAATCACGTTCAATCGTTTCAATATTGCATTCAAATGAAGTCACTAAATCCTCATTTGTCTTATGATCTTGCATGCTGTATTTAACTGCAGCTCTTAAACTTCTAACCTGTTGTATTTTAACGATAGACATATTAAATCAATCCTTAATCAATAAATTTCGTATTCATCTAAAATGTCTTTCAAAGAGAACCAATCATCATCATCAAATACATTGTCTAGTTTCAACAATTTCATTTTTAATTTTTGAGTAAAGATAAAGATTTTATTAGCGAACTCAATCAGTTTATTTTTGTCTAATTCAAAAAGCGTATTCCCATATAAATACTCCCAAACATAATCAGCAACTTCTTTTTCTTGTTCAGGTGAATTTTCAATAGCTTCGCCAATATAAAGGAAATCATCTTTTATTTGTTCGAAAACTTCTTCCAGGACTACTTTTAAGGGTACATCAATTTCATTTTGTTGCAATGCTTTAATCAAATTTTCTTTTTCTTTTATACTTAGATTTTCGCTAGTATATTTCTGTTTCAAATTAAGTAAACGGTCATATTCTTTATTCATCAAACTAATAATCATTTTTTGATTTGTTCTTAAAAAATCAATGTCATTATCTGAATAAAATCCGTCTGTATTTATCCTTCTTATTAAGCTATTTACATTCTTTCCAATGTAGTTAATTTCTTTGGTTAATTCTCTATAAACTTTCATATCAATTTCAATTTTGAATTGGCTTTTAGCACTGTCAATTACGAAAGCAGACACACTCTTATACCCTAATTCTTTTGCTTTTTCCTTTAGATATTTTTTTTCATCTTCTGTAACACTTAGTTGAAAATAAGTTTTATTTATAAACATAAAAAAGCCTCCCAACCTTTTAAAAATTCGAGCGTAGCGACAACAAATATAGCTGCTTATTTCCCAAAAATAACAGCTAAATATTTGTAAAGGTCGTAGGAATCTCCTACCAAGTCAAAAACAACGTTTTTGGGGATTACCATGGTAATCCCGTAGCTTGCCCTTTACTTAAAAACCCATATTTTACGTTCCTAATTATATCATTTTTTCCATGTAGATGTTATAATATAGGTAAATATCATAAAGGAGGAAAAGAAAAAATGGCGTCAGTTGATGAACATACACAAGCAAGTATAGAGATCCTTTCACAGGGGGTTAAATTGAGTGAGCAACTTATATTAAAAGTTTTGGAATCACTGATTGAAATGTTAGGGAAGAATAAAGAAGAACAAAATTTCGTAATTGATAACAATACAAAAGAAGGTAAACAAAAAATTACTGACTTATTGAATAAACATAAAGACGGGGTTGTTGCTTTAGATGAAAATATAACAAAGCAGCAATTAAATGACTATCAAAAAGAATTAAAAAAAATGGGTGTGGATTTTTCTGTTGTTAAAACTGGAAAAGATAATTATTCATTTTTCTTTGCTGCTGAACAAGCAAATATTATTGAAAAAGCTTTAAAAAATGTACTAGAAAGCAAAAGTAATGTTTTAGAAAATGAGCAAGTAAAAAACCTACAATTAGATGTGAATAATTTAAAAGATGAATTACCAAATGAAAAAGTTAAAGAAGTTAAAGAATTATACGATCAAACAGCCTCTCCTGAAAAAGTTGATAAAATAAATACTTTAAATGAAAAATTAAATAATTTATCTTCAAAAGAAAAATTATTATTTACAAAACTACAAGAATTAGATGATGTAAAAAGAACACTTTATGCGGAAGAAATTAAACGTGTAGAGGAATTATTTAATAATCAATACGGGAACAAAGAAATCACTTTAAATGTAGACGAAACAAGTAAAGATGATTCACAAAAGGACAATGTTCAGATTGAAGTAAATAAGAACTTAAGTCCTGAACAAAGGATGGATAATATATTTAATGAACTTACACCAAAAGAACAAGATTTATTTATGCAAATAAACGCAGCAGAAGTAGAATCATTGGACAATCATTTTGCCGATAAACCTACTTATAAAGAATCCAAAAAACTAGATAAATTAAAAGAAAAATTCAGCGAACCTGAAATTGAAAAAGTTTCTAAATTGCATAACGAAAATGTATCTCCAGGAAAAAAAATTAATCCTGATATAATTAGTAGAACCATTATGGATGATTCACAAAAAGATAATGTTCAGATTGAAGTAGATAAAAACTTAAGTCCTGAACAAAGGATGGATAATATATTTAATCAACTTACACCAAAAGAACAAGAATTATTTATGAAAATAAACGATGCAGAAGTTGAATCGTTAAATAACGCTTTTGCAGACAAGCCAACTAACGAATATGCTAATAAATTGAGAAATCTAAAAGAAAACTTCAGCGAAGCTGAATTTGAAAAAGTTCGAGAATTGTATAATAAAAATATATCTACAGCAAGAATAGCTCCTGAAGGAAGATTACACGCTGATAAAGTCAGCGCAACAGTTAATAATGTAATAACGAATAAACAAACTGAACAACAAAAGTCTTCAGCAGTTTTTTCAATGAAAGGTGTCAAAGAAATTGATTCCAAAATTAAGTCCGAACAAAAAGAAAATGACCAAGAGAAAACTCGAAAGCCATCTTTAGAAAGATAATCTTACAATCAGAAAAACGATAGTCGTGTTTTACGCCTATCGTTTTATTTTAAAATGAAGGAGTGTTTTTTCTTTATGGATGAAATGATTTTAGATAAAATTGAACCTATCGAAAAGGAACTAGCTTATCAAAAACTCTGTGAATTTGAAAAGAATTATTGCGAAGATATATATTTAAATGTTACTGGGGCTGTCGTTTATGAAATCAATGCTACTCGATTAGCAGAACTAGAAAACACCGAAGATCATGATTTGAAGGAATTCGATTTTTTAACAAAGGAAAACTTAGATTTTCAAACCATAGAATTCCCTTCATACCAAAAGTTATTTGAAGGAAAGTATAAAAACAGATTCCTTAAGAATCTGTCAGCTATTAAACCTAATGAATTACAAAAAAAATTAGGAAAAGACACGTTGGAAGTAGTAGCAAAAGTGGATAATGAAATAAAGGCCAAATATGCCGAAAGCATCAAAGAAGTCGATTTAGATAATGATGGTGTGCCTGAACGAATAGATATTGATGATACAAAAAACAGTGTTCAAACTATTGCTGATTTAGACATTATTAAAAATTTAACTAGCAAAGAGACAAGCAAAGGTCAGGAAAAGAAACAAAAAGATGATATTGAAAGATAAAGGAGCGATTTTATATGAACATTCTAAGTAACGTTTTAAATTTTTCTGTTAAAACTTTTAGTTTTATTGTTATAGCAGCTTTTAAATTATTAAAGTTTGCGTTCACAATTTCATTTGCACTCGTAAAATTTGTTATTGGTATCATTCTTGTAATTTTATCTGTGGGAGCTTTTGCTTCACACACTTCTAAATATTAACGTTGCAAATTTAAGCCCACACAGTCGCTTACAGGACTTTTTTCTTCATCCGTGAGTTATTGTTCCAAAAAATAAGAAGGCAAGTATATCGCGCTAAAAACATACGTAAACAACCACTTCAAATCAACATATATGATGTACGTCAAGGTTAGGCGAATTAACTCAAAAAGTTTTAATAAAATGCCCCTTGAACTACACCATAAAAAAACACTTCATGTTCCCAAAAAAAAAAATCAAAAAAGGATCATGAGAGTTAATCTCTTGATCCTTTTAAAATAAAAGAACTTTATTATTAATGAATGCATCATGAAACACTCCTCTTTTAATTTTGGCTTGCTAATTGGATTTCTTTTTGCTCCACTGGAATTATTAATGTATCTCCCGGATGAATAACGTTATCCCAAATGTAATTTTTTTCAACAATCCAATTAACCATCGCTGTTGTTTGATATTCTCCTTTCGGAGCCCATTCAGAAGCAATAGACCAAACAGAATCTCCTGGCTGTACTTCTATTTCCATATATTCTTTCTCTTCCAGTAGGTTACCTAAAACAAAAGCACTTGCTGTACTTAAAAGTAAAAAAACTCCTAAACGAAACGCCCATTTTTTTATAAACTTCATGAATATAACCCCTATCTTTATATTATAATGATACATAATAATTTAAAAAAATTAGAAATTATGTTTGAATAAAGATTTTTGAACAAACTACACACTAAGCATGCTTAATCTCCCAAATACGGTTCAAAGTCTTTTTTAAGAAATCAATTTCCAAAACCGTTTCTTTATATATGTTCGGTTCATACTCGTCACCACTCTGAATATCGTCAATATCCTCTTGCAGTAAAAGAAGCCTTTCTCTTAATTCTTTTTGCAGTATAGACAATTTTTTAGACATTTTTCATTCCTCCTAAGTATTTTTTTACTACTGTTTCAATCATTTTATCTTCCCCATTATTAACAGCATCTACATATGTCGTATAGTCGTCTTTGCTCATTTCTTTAAAATCAGTCTCAAACTGTGCAAATTGTAACGTTTGAGTCCACCAAACATTGTCATTACTGAGAGTAACTTTATCACCCTCAATTTCACATTGGAAACAATGTCCTATTTCATAAAAGAGACCACAGGAGAAGTTATCTTTTATTGCAATCGTATATTTTTCTCTCATTCATCTTACCTCTTCCGATATATATATATCATTATAATATAACGATACTTTGTTTTCAGCCCTGGTTTAAAGATATTAAAATTATCATTAGGGGGCTTAAGCCCCCTTTGCTTTTAAAGCTCTTCACATGCCGTAATCTCTTTTTATGAGCCTGTTTCTCCTGTATGACCACAATGTTTGCACTCGTAGCCTTCAACCTGTCCTACATATTCACTTTCGTAAATGATTTCTACATCTACATCTGCGCCACATAACCAACAGTTCATTCTTTTCTCCTCCTTGTAATAATCTGATATTTATCAGCTGGATATGATATATAAATTTGATATATCATATTGTTTCTAAGATTGTATTACTTACTGCTAACCCCGCTAAATTCTTCATATGAGTTCTACCTTTTATATAAAACCTCAACTAATATCATTATAATATAAAGATACTTCTTTTTCAACCCTAATTTTACGATGTTAAAGCTAATCTTCTTCACTGTCCAACTGTCGATAATGCTTATAATCTTCATGATTGTAAATTCGTTCATGCAAAGACTCTATGACATTTAACAATTCTACTGCATCTGTATCTGTATAACTAATAATTGTATTAAGTAATTCTTCATGCTTTTCAGCGTAATTAATTTTATAATCTCTAAGTGTTAAAAGACATGACTTATATAATAATTCTAAATCCTTAATATTCATTTCTTTACTCATTTATCTGTACCCTCCAATTTTCTTAGTAACTTGTTAATGCTATAAACATAAATCAAAGCTAGAATCACATTTTTCACAAATCGTAAATTTCCCTAATTTATCTTTATAAATTTTCTTTATATTAATTTCTTGTTTATGACCACAATTCAAACAGTTAACCAGGGCGTCTATTTGCACACCTGCGTAAATAGTGAATACCGGAACTTTACGATCTATTTTTTTGATTTTTATTTGTTCATTCATATTCCCTTGAGTATCTTGTATAAAAAGAGCGTCCTCATATTTTAAATATTGATTGTCATATATAACAAAAACATTAACGAATTCCTCATTCATTTCTTTTATGTTTGCTGTTTTTATCATTTTAATTTCCTCCTTTTTTGCTTTTGGCAAAGCGCTAAATGTTCCCCAAAAGGGATAATTTTTCCCCTTTGGTTGCTGCAGGCTAACCAACGCCAACAGAGCGAAGCAAGGGTTAACAGCACAAAAAGTTTTTCTGCCTTCAGGCATGCTTAGAAAAAGTTTTTTGCCCCTTGCTGGAGCTGTGTTACGCCTGCACGGCAGGGGATTGGGAAGAGTAGCGAGGCTCGCCCAATTCCAGGCCGATGCCAGGCGTTAAGTTGGTAGATTGCGCTGCGCCAAAGGGAAAAAATCCACAATAAAAGCAGCCGTTTTTTTTGGCTGCCTTCCTTTTTTCTTTATTCTTTTAGGATCTTCTTCTTTTCGTCTCGTTCGGTATGGCCGGAGGTAAATGGAACAGGAACCTACCAGGTGTAGCGCAAGCGTACAGCTGGTGGTTATCGGGCCATTTAATGCCGAAGCGACACCTACAGATACCTAGAGAGCGTTTTTTGCTCTCCTGGTAGCCTGTTGGTGCTGACGCCCAACTATTTAGAATTCTTTTTATCCAATCATTTGATTTTCATAATTCAAAATATCGTTCCATGTCAACCATTCTGGCTTTTCATCATCTGCAAAGCTTTTCCACAACTCTTTCATAACTTCAATTTGTTCCTTTTCATCCTCTGCCCATAATGCATTTTTACTTCTGTTTCCATAACCTAAATAATAATTACAGTCACTTTGCATACGACTCAATAATTGGTACCTAAATTTTTCATCTGATTGTAGAATATTTTCATGTCTTGTCATTTTTCATTCGCTCCCTTTTTAAAACAGTATTTATATTTAACTCAGATACCTAGAGAGCGTTTTTTGCTCTCCTGGTAGCCTGTTGGTGCTGTGGATCTAATCCCCTCTTTTAAAAGAGGTTACTTTTTAGTTAACAATTCCCTCCATTCAGCCCTAGTTTCAAAATACCCTCGTGCAACTTCAGCTTCACACATACTTATTAACCAATCACTATCGCCCTCTTTAATCTCCCCACTGTTGATTTTGCTTCTAAACTCCTCTAATCTTTTCAAAATATCTAAAATTTGATTTTCCATTGTCTTTTAACCCCATTCCCTAAAATTTATTTAAATACATTTCAAATACTCTTTTTTTTCAGTGAAATTATTTTTATAATCTGCTAGTGTTTTTTCACCACTTAAAAGCTTCGTAAAGGCTTCTTTTGCTTCATCATAGTAGTTAAATTTGAGTTCAAAACGGAAACTTTGATTTTAGTTAGGTGAAAAAGAACCTTCTAAAGTTTGTTTCGATTTCGGATACGTACCAAGCGTAGAACCATATGAATAAAACGAAAAATCTTTGCTCCAATCTTCAATTTGGATTTTAGTACCGTTAGGTAGATTACCTTTTTCTAATATTCCCATGTTTTTATTTCTCCTTTTTTTGCTTTTGGCAAAGCGCTAAATGTTCCCCAAAAGGGATAATTTTTCCCCTTTGGTTGCTGCAGGCTAACCAACGCCAACAGAGCGAAGCAAGGGTTAACAGCACAAAAAGTTTTTCTGCCTTCAGGCATGCTTAGAAAAAATTTTTTGCCCCTTGCTGGAGCTGTGTTACGCCTGCACGGCAGGGGATTGGGAAGAGTAGCGAGGCTCGCCCAATTCCAGGCCGATGTCAGGCGTTAAGTTGGTAGATTGCGCTGCGCCAAAGGGAAAAAATCCACAATAAAAGCAGCCGTTTTTTGGCTGCCTTCCTTTTTTCTTTATTCTTTTAGGATCTTCTTCTTTCCGGCTCGTTCGGTATGGCCGGAGGTAAATGGAACAGGAACCTACCAGGTGTAGCGTAAGCGTACAGCTGGTGGTTATCGGGCCATTTAATGCCGAAGCGACACCTACAGATACCTAGAGAGCGTTTTTTGCTCTCCTGGTAGCCTGTTGGTGCTGACGCCCAACGACTTTCATTATTAATGCATTTTATTAAAATTCATGCAAAACTCCAGCTGATTAAACCAGGTATCACATAATTAATTACCAAAATCATTAAATAGCAGTTCCATTTTTATATTATTAATTTCGTCATTATCGAGAATATAATTCGCTAAATAAGCTACACCTTGTTTTACTAAATCAGTATGATTCACTTTTTCATTTTGCAATTCCAACTTCTTCTCCATTGCATCTAGATAAGCCAATGTTATTTTATCCATTCGGTAATTACGTTGAAAGGTTTTATTCGACATTTCGCATAACACTACCAATCCAATCAATATCAACACAAGTCAACATGCTAAAAGTTTTTGTCTTATCATCTTTTTGGTATAAATGAATATAGACGGCAGCAGAAGTTACTACCAAAACTTGTACTACCAAAGAATAATTAGTCACTTTTATAGATTGAAGATTAGAAGCATCTCTCTTAACAGCTCTAACAAAATCTGCATCGGTTAATTTTAATAAATAATCAAAATCATACTCATCTTGGCCACTTACATTCCAAATAATTTCGTTCATAAATAAGCACACCCTTATTTTCCTATTTTAGTTAAATTATATATGTGTATATACATTTTGTATATACACATATATTGAATGTTTTGAACTTCTATTTTAAAAGGCTCAAAAAAAGCAATATGAGGTAATGACACACCAGTTCAACACCTACAGAATCCTAGAGAGCGTCCTTTGCTCTCCTGGATCATGTTGGTGTTGGCGGCCAAAATCGGATTGATCAGGTTTCCATCTATGAAACGATTCGAGTTGAACCAGTCTACATAAAAGACCTTCTCGAATCGTCTCACAGCCCTACACCCTAAATATTTCTAATTAATAGGATGTAAAAACTCAACATTAGAAAAATCGGTTAACCCTCCAGCGTCAATAATTTCCTGAAGAACTTTTTTTGTGTTTGCATAAGGTGTTTTAACAATCTCTTTTTTGTCATTATCTTTAAATGAAATATACCCTCTCCCCTCAATAAATAAGCCGTGGAATCCAGTTAATTCACAAATAACCCCTTTACCATTAGAAAACTGTAAGCCTTTCAAACTAACCATTTTATACGTTCCCATTGAACAACCTTCTTTCTCTATTTTCGACTTACAAAAGATAATGCATCCATAAAAGATAAAGCATCCATAAAGTTCGTTTGATTTTCCACTAATTCATAAACGTTTTGGTCAAAATCACTTTCATCCCATTCTGTATAATATTGAATACCAGTTTCATACATTTCAGTTGCTTCTTCCTCCGTGAAACGTTTCTCGAAACATCCAGGGTCAAAATAACAGCCACTTTCTAAAATATGACCTTGATACATTCCCTCACCGCATTTGTGACAATAGCGTGGAAAATGTTCTTTTCCCTCTATATCTACCCATTCGATTATCTCTATATCTTTTATTTGAACTTTCTTTGGATATAATTTTATTTTAGTCATTTTAATTTGCTCCTTTTAAGTTACCAGGGCTAGTTTACTAGCCCTTTGTTTTTCATTTCTTGTACTGGTTTATTAAACTACTAAAATCACGTAGGACTTCATGTGGCTGCAATGTTTCCAATAGCTCAATACATTCATCCACCTCAATGTCATCCCATGAACCGTAAGCGATTCTGTCACCCGAAATTTCATTTTTATTAAAATTGACTACTACCGAAGTTTCTTTTGTTGCAATTTGAGAACGTGTTTCAAAGTTATATCTATCAAAGTCAAGTTTTTGATTTCCTTGTTCGTAAATAATTTGCTCACTATTTAGTAATGCCATTTAAAAACTCCCTCTCTTTTTCGCTCTTTTCAAGTTATCAGGGCTAGTATTTCTAGCCCTTTCCACCTGCCAATGTATCTAAATCCTCTGGTGAAACAATAAACCATGCTTCCGGTGCTTCTAATGAAGTATTCAGAAGTTTGTATTGATTTGTTTCCTGAGCGCACTCAATGATTTGTAATGTTTCACCTTCATGAGCATCTAACGATAACTCTTCTGACGGCTCCATACCCAACGGATAGTTTGCTTTTGCTATAAACTTATGCCCCATTGCTCTAGACCTTTTTTCCAACTCCGCCATTGAAAAATTCACCAAACTACTGAAATCACGTATAATTTCATGTGGCTCTAATGTTTTCAGCAACTCGATACATTCACTCAATTCCATTCCACCATGTTCACCGTAGGCAATCATGTCACCTGAAATTTTCTTTTCTATAAAATCTACTGTTACCGCCATTTCTTTTGAACGTTTTTCAAAGTGGTATCTATCAAAATCGCATTCTTTTTTCTCTATATCGCACGTAACTCTTCCTGAATCTGAATCAAAACCGTATATTTTATTATCTAAAACACATTTAACGTGTTCTTTATCAAATAGTCTTACCATTAGTACAACTCCCCTTCTCTTAAACAAGTGCTTGCGCTAGATGGCGCAAATAATGCTTAATATCACCATTTCTAAAATCAATCATTAATAGCATTTTTTTAATTGCTCGCTGCTCTTCTTCTGAAGCGCTTAAGATAGCTTCAATCACTGCGCCATACTCAAAAATATTCAAGTTGCCGTTAGCATCAATATTAAAAGTTTCGTCCAGGTCTACGCCTTTTTCTTCTAATAATGTGTAAAGGTATTTTTTCATGTAATCTTTCATGTTGTTTCAATCTCCTTTTGCTTTTGGCAAAGCGCCTAGTGTTATGTTAAAATAGAGGGACGAAGGGTGTCGCAATCTTTCGTCCCAGTCGGTTGCTTAAAGCAATCGGCTTTTTTACTTTAAATTAGCATTTCGTGCAAAATACTCATTGATTAAAATATCTAGTTCCTGTGATATAGCTAATACTGCCGGAGACTGTAACCCCAATTTTTCAGCTACGTTTATCATTTCTTCTCGTTTTTTATTGATTTTTTCATTGAGCTTTTTCATTTTTTTGCTCTCCTTTCTTTTTGTTATTTTTCACTTTGCCTGTAGAAGCGAAATTAGTTCCCAAAGGGGATTATTTTTCCCCTTTGACATGGAGAACGAAAAACACGTATAGACAGTTGGTCAAGGGGGCTTTCGGTAAAAGTTTTTGCTGTTGCGTAGCGTTCTTAAGCAAAAAGTTTTTCCGCCCTTGAACGACTGGCTCGCTGTCTTAGCTTCCTGCAGGTGGAGGGCGTAGCCTAGGAGGCTCGACCTGCTGGAAGCTTAGACGGCTTGCGCTGTTTTACGATTCGGAAGGCAAAGGGAAAAAGTAAGGAGCATAGCGACGCTATTTTCTGCTTCAGCTGAAAATTTCCTTTCCTCATGGTCTTAAGGTTTTCGGCTCATGGGGTACGTGCCGATAGGTAAACGGATCAGGAACTTAGGGCATGTAGGCGAAGCATGAGCCATACAGACCCTAGTTATCGAGCCGTTTAGTGCCACAGTGACACGTACAGAGTGTTGATATATGGCTATCTACACGCTTTACCGTAGATGGCCATATATCTACAATCTGTAGTGCTGTCGCCCATAGTAAGGTTTTAATCTTTTTATCTTTTAATCAATTAAAAAAGCTCTCAAATGAATGAGAGCAAATAAAAATCCGATAATTTATTTTTGATTATGTCTGAGCGTTCCTGGAGCAGGAAATCATAAAAACTTATTCTTAAGAAAAAAAGCCCGCCTTAAGGCGAACTTGGTATGTAACCCTACATTTAACGTGATAGATCACTTTTCTTTTCTTTAACTTGGCGATCCTGTTCTTTAATTTTAGCATCAATCTCTTTAAGGCCTTTTAAAGAAAAAATATCATTGTATGATGATTTAGTTTGTTCGGTTTTTTCTTTAACGCTTAACCTGGTCTTATCTCCGGTCTCCATAGCGTCCTTAACAATTCTATTCAAATGTTCAAATTCAGAGTATGGCTCGATGCTTGCCATAACAAGGGCTTTTCGAGTATATGTAGCATTTTCTGCGAATAGCTTTCGGTCTAAAAATATATCTTGAGTAGCTGCATATTGTATACAAAATTCCGTTACAGTTCGAGTATTACCTTCACGGAAAGGGTGTACTTGCCATAGCGTAGCCATATTTTTAGAGAACGCTTCTGCTTTCTGTTCATATGTATTTAAATTACTCCAATTCACATTTTTTAATTCGTTAATGGCTGCTTCAACTTCATTAGGAATTAGTTTATGATAACCATATTGGACACTTTTACCATAAAGTATTGGTTCTGGCTTTTCTATATCCATCAAACGAGGATTTCCGGCCCATTCATAAATATCTCCCAAAATGTGCTTATGTATGTCCATTAAATGTTTATAATCATAATCCCCTTTAACTTCATTAACTGTATGTAGTTTTGCTTTGGAGATAGCAGATTCAGCTTTATCTAATTCTTCTTGTTCTGTAATATTTAATTTGTTTTTTAACACAAGGCTATTCGGTATTAAGTAATCATCTTTCACCTTTATCACTCTCCCTAATTAATTTCAAAAAAGCTCTGAAGTTAATCATTCAGAGCTTTAGGAGATTTTTTGTATTTATCAATCAACATTTGTGTAACTTCCTCAATCTCCAACTCACCTTCAATATGCCTTTGAAATAGTTCCTGATCTTCAGGTGCTACCGGATTAGCTCCTAGGCTGTTAATTGCTTCTGCTTCTGCTGATCTTTTCGCACGTTCTTCTCTAGTTGTATTTGCCAGGCTATATTCATTCACACTCTTCCTCCTCGGTGGTGCAACTATAGTACTCATATTATTCCTCCTTATTTTCATTATGTTTTTTAAAACACATATATAACCATTTCCCTCAAAATGTACAGTAAAAACTACTTTAATTGCGTTTTTCGATTAATTTTAAAAAAGCTCATAAAGCCATAAAACTAGACCTATAACACCCATTGAAACGCCGATTACAGGTGCAACAGTACCAGCCTGTTTTACGATTTCCATATTTTCATCTTTTTCTTTCATTAAATCACCTCAATATAATCCTCAAATTGTTCATTAAGCTTCGAATCTAATAAACACCGTTTCTTTATCAGTGATTATGTTTTCACCTCTATACACATCATCAATTTGAGCATGTAAGGATTCATTACCATCGTTCTTAATAAGTTCAATTCGTAGTGGATAATCTTTATTGTACTTACGTAGAACGGTAATCATTTCTCCAACTGTTTTTGGTTTTTTAGACATCTCTTTCATCCTTCCTTCACTGCACATTTTTTATCGATTAACCCTCATAAGGTCTATATTTTTTTCGAAGTAATTCAAGTTCGGCTTTTTTCTCCAGGAGCATGCTTTTTAAAAACATTTTAGGTTGTTCTTTAGCAACTATTAATTTTCCATCTTTCACTAATTGTCCAAGCCGGGCCGTTGATATTTCTAATATCAACGCTGCTTCAGTTCCGGACACTAGTTCTTCATTTAAAAATCCAAGAAGTTCTTCAGTTGATTCAAATTTATATTTCACAATTTCACCTCACTTTAATTATAAACGTAAGTCTTATAGCGTGGATTAAAATTGTGGTCCCATACAGGGCTAGTAATACATTACTAAAGGTTGGGCTTTCTTGGAGATCAACATACTTCAGTATTATAACTGTACCAGCAAATAGTAAAGCCATATTTACATAACCAAATTTTTCGAATACCTTTTTCATATATACAATTAAGTGGATGTGTTATAATTTTATTAAAGAAGGGGTGTTAACCCCCTTCCCGATATTAGCGACGGTTCTTCTTTGCGGTGGAACGTCGCTTTTTCTTTTTTCCTTGCTTCATGTCGTGAATGTCTTTAAAGCCTGACGTGAAAGCTTTAAATGCCGTTGCAACAAGTGCGACAAGCGCAAGGACTTTTTCAAATACATCCACTTAATATTCACCTCCTTTATATACTTATTATACAATATCTATTTATAAATGTAAATAGATATTGTATAATTTTTTGACTCTTTTTCCATTATTCACCTCCTTTCATCCGGCGAAAGATAAAGCTTTATCATCCATAAAAGTCGTTTGAGTAACCATAACTGCGACAGAATTCTCACCATTTTCAGATACACCATAAAAGTAAAAATGCACATTTGGGTCACTGTCGTAATAACCCTCATGCTCTTGGATTGAATCTTCTTCATCTAATGAACCGTTATCAGGAATTTCATTTAAAAAATTTTCTTTCATCGTTTTGGCAAATTCGATAGCTTTTTCAAGTTGTAGAAAACTCTCTACTTGTAAATCACCATAGCTTGCCATATCAAAATTTGCTGTTACTGTAAAAAATCCGTTATGAAGTATCTCATTAATGTTTAGTGTTTTCGTCATGTTAATTTACTCCTTTTTTTCGCTTTGCCTGTAGAAGCGAAATTAGTTCCCAAAGGGGATTATTTTTCCCCTTTGACATGGAGAACGAAAAACACGTATAGACAGTTGGTCAAGGGGGCTTTCGGTAAAAGTTTTTGCTGTTGCGTAGCGTTCTTAAGCAAAAAGTTTTTCCGCCCTTGAACGACTGGCTCGCTGTCTTAGCTTCCTGCAGGTGGAGGGCGTAGCCTAGGAGGCTCGACCTGCAGGAAGCTTAGACGGCTTGCGCTGTTTTACGATTCGGAAGGCAAAGGGAAAAAGTAAGGAGCATAGCGACGCTATTTTCTGCTTCAGCTGAAAATTCCCTATTCTTATGGTCTTAAGGTTTTCGGCTCATGGGGTGCGTGCCGATAGGTAAACGGATCAGGAACTTAGGGCATGTAGGCGAAGCATGAGCCGTACAGACCCTAGTTATCGAGCCGTTTAGTGCCACAGTGACACGTACAGAATGTTGAAATATGGCTATCTACACGCCTTACCGTAGATGGCCATATTTCTACAATCTGTAGTGCTGCCGCCCGAAGTAAAGCTTTAATCTTTTTATCTTTTAATTAACAAAAAAGCCCTCAAATAAATGAGAGCAAATAAAAATTCGATAATTTATTTTTCATTGTGTCTGAGCTCACTTTAAAAACTACTTCTCAAGAAATAAAGATCCACCTAAAGGAGGATCAGTTGTTAATATACAATAAGTGTTTGAGAGCAATAACCTGGTGATTTCACATCCTAGATGACAAATACCAAACAAAGATAAGAATAGCAATGGAGCCAATCACAAGAAATGAACCATTTCTCATATAAAGATTATTGTTTTTCCTCATTTTAAAATAAAGCCCGATAACGAACATGAGGATACCAACAACCAAAACTATTAAACTCAAAAAAATAGATGTACCTAACCATAGATTTTTTACATTCAATGTATTTTACTCCGTCCTCTTGCTACACAATTTGTTCGAAATGTTATTTCATGGACGGTTGTGTAGCTACATTATTAGTTTAGAATATACGTTACTACTCCTTTTTCACCTTATTTTTAGGTTTCAGACGAATTTCTTCCTGATTTTTATACTCTTCAATAGTTTTTTTAGACCAATATTTCACACCAGCAATAACAAGATCAGGCTTCGGTACTAATCCACGACTATAATACAAATTTAATTTCTGGCGATCATATCGCAACCCTTGCGCTGTTAAGTAATCAGCAAATTGCGTTAAACTGAAATAAGATGAACCGTCCTTTATTAACGCAAAGGAAGGTTCTCGAATTAATAAAGTATCTTCACGGAAGTATTCCGTAATCAATTCTAAAGCAAATTCTAACCAATCATTATCTAAATTAAGATACAACAAACGGAGATCAAAATTCTCCTGTTCAGGATTTTCAAAGAACCAAACTAATTTTAAAAAGGTCGATTGCACACTGTCCAAATTTTTCAATGCATCATGGACTAGCAACATGTTTTCGTAAGCATATATATAATTTTCAAAATCAGGGAACTTTTCTAAAATTTTTCGGGTAGCTTTTTTCATATCAACACTCCTGACAACCTAAACATTTAATATTTACTTACTTTACAGCTTATTCCTCTTCCTGTTTCAGCAAAAACAAGAGCATTGTAATCCCCATCAGTTACAGGCAACAGAGGCAACTGTTGCATTGAACAAGTAAGTAACATTTGTTCCTTTGTTCCTTGCAATAAATGTAATCGTTGAACCATTGATAATCTTTGAGTTACTGTATATTGCCCTAGAACTCTACCTTGATTAGCTAGTTCATTAAACTCTCTTGAAAATTTCTGAAGTCTTTCCATCTCCTTAGCAGACCACATCTCGTTCATTTCATCCCTAAACTTGAAAACAGCTTTACTTTTCCCCATTTTCAAAACCCCTTTTGTAGAATTGAAATAAAGTTGCGACGTTTATAAAAAAGTCACGATGTTTGTAAAAAAGTTAAATAGTTTTATCTTCAAATTTTTCAACAATATTTTTCAATAAAATCAATAAAGTATTTCGAATCCCCATTCCCCATTTCAACGCTATCAATCCAAGCATCATGTGTTCCGTCATTTTCAAGACCCTGTTTTTCTAGCCATCCCCTTACTATTCTTTCGTGTTCTCTTGCCATTCGGAACGCTCTAGCAGACTTTCTTATACTGTCCTTAATTTCTTTAGGAATCTCCATTTTTATTCCCCTACTTATTGCGTAATATGGTTCTAAAATCATTTCTGTAATTGTTTTTAAAATCACTATTTGAGAATTTTTACTTTACCTCAATTTAAATAATGTTAAATTTCATTAAAACTAACACTATAATAAAAAATAGCAATGTTAACATTAATCCTTTAACAACCTTAAAAGTTTCATGTTTTTCATCTGTTATTTTCATATTTGGCATCCCTTCGCAAATTTTAGATTTTTTTATTTATCATTTTGCTTCTTTTACTTCACAAAATCTTTCTAAAATGTTCAAACTTTTTTATAAAAAATATTCGAAAACTTAATGATGATTTAGAGTTTTGATCAATCTTTTTTCAAAACGAATTTAGGGAAATAGTTTATAAAACCAATATTTCCAACCTATTTATTATCAAAGTTTTTTTATAAAGCTACACCTTTTCTTCATTTTATTTAACGGTTATCTCTGACCAATTCCATAAACAAACTAAACATTATATGTCATTCTCACTAATTTCTCGTCATTATTTTTAATATACTCAATAGTTGCATGAGCCGGAGCTAACTCCTTTTTAAAATCTTTTTCTTTAAAAATACGCATTTTAGAACCTTGGCCCAGTTTCCCCATATAAAATTCAAGTACATTTCTTTCTTTATTCATTTTCATATCCCCTTTACATTGTAATAATGTATACAGATTACAAACACATTTGTATACTATGTATACAAATAATACCACAAACTGTATACATTGTATACATAATTATTGAATAATTGCCACATTTTTAACACCAAACACAATTTCTTGATCGTTCGTATTTATCCTACATATTAATCAGCTGCAGCAACAAATACCTGGATTATCCTCCTCGAAAAGACGAACAATTTTTCTTGGCCACAATTCCTGATTCCCCTAAAAGCCGAACATTCGATTTTTTATTTCAGTTCTTTTTTAATTGCATAAATAGTATTTCTAGCAAGCCCAGTTTCACGATGGATATTTACTACTGATTCATTTTGCTTTAATAAACGAACAACCTCATTATAAATAAGACGATCCTTCCCCTTTGCTTCAGCATGATATTTTCTTGGCTTCCCTTTGAAAGCCCCACGTTCTTTCGCAATAGCAATCCCTTCACGCTGCGCTGTTCTAATCCGATTTCTTTCTTCTTCTACCATCCATGAAAGAAGTGTCAAAACTAAATCAGACACCAACTGTCCGACACCTTCTAATTCTTTGTATTTACGTGTATCAAGGATCGGCATATTTAAAACAACAATATCAATTTCCTCCTCAATTATGTTCTTCCATTCATTAAGAATTTCTTGTTTATTACGTCCGAAACGACTTAAATCATGAACAACCAACACATCACCAAACCGCATTTTCGATCTCATTTCACGAAAAACTAATCGGGAAAAATCTTTCCCTGACTTTTTCTCTGTAAATATTTTTTCGCAACCAAAGGCTTCAAGCTCCTTAAGTTGGCG
Source organism: Lysinibacillus sp. G1-3 (assembly GCF_056322905.1). Classification (NCBI taxonomy): domain Bacteria; kingdom Bacillati; phylum Bacillota; class Bacilli; order Caryophanales; family Bacillaceae; genus Lysinibacillus; species Lysinibacillus sp. G1-3. The sequence continues at coordinate 34,206 of NZ_JBWHYQ010000028.1, read as the reverse complement.
ATCTAAATTTTGTTCAGCTGAACTAACCCTCGCATAACCTATAATCATTACTTTCCAACTCCTCGTATTAAACAACTTATAATGAACATTCTAACACATTGATATTACTGCATTCTTATTTATTCATTTAAAGTCTACTTATAATGAACAATTTTCTTAAGAAAAATGCCACCTTAAAGGTGGCTAGATATTTATTAATGGGCGACCTGTATTTTCTTAAACATCTCCTTAAATCAACTAAAATCGTATTCTACTTTGAAATCTTTATTTAATATTAATTTAGCATCAAATTCTTTCCCGGATTTACCTACGAAACCTTTTATTTTCCCCGTCTTGCCTTTTAGCACTAGATCAGTTAGTTGCTTTTCCGTAAGGGCCTTATTGCCCACTGTTTTAAAAATAGAGAAGTTGCAACCAGTTTTTGAATAATGAGTGCAGCCAACTAATTTCCCTTTATCAACGACCTCACCTTTTTTACATTTTGGACAAATTGCATTTTGAGGGAATATAAAACCGATTGTACCATCCGCATTTAGTTTTAAAATTGCTGCAAACTCTTTGTCCTCTTTTGATTTAAAACCTTTAATAACACCTGTCTGTCCTTTTTCAATCAAATCAAGAATCTGTTTGTCAGATAGTGTTTTTTTAGCAATCGTTTTAAATATGGAGAAATCACAGCCATTTTCATTAAATTGTGTACAGCCAACTAATTTCCCTTTATCAACAATCTCACCTTTTTTACACTTAGGACACACTGGATTTTCCGGGAATACGAAATCTATTTTACCGTCTTGTTTTAATTTTAAAATTGCTGCAAACTCTTTGTCCTCTTTTGATTTAAAACCTTTAATAACACCTGTCTGTCCTTTTTCAATCAAATCAAGAACTTGTTTATTAGATAGCTCTTTTTTAGCAATCGTTTTAAAAACAGAGAAGTCGCAACCTGATTCTTTATATAAGGTACAACCAAATACTTGTCCTTTATTTATAATCTTGCCCTTTTTACATTTTGGACAGGATGGAGCATCTTCATCTTTTGCTTTAAATTCAGTTGCATCAAGGTTTTCAGTGATTTTTTCATTAATTTCTGTTACTTCTTTTTCGATTGTCATAATAAATTCCTCACCTTTCATAGTCCCATTTTCAATGTCTTTTAAAGATTTTTCCCAATTTGCTGTAATCACAGGGCTCACAAGACTAGTACCCTCTACCAACTTACATAATGAAATCCCTGTATCTGTTACATAAACGATTTTTTTATCTGTTAAATCCAAATAACCGTTTTTGAATATTTTTTCAATAGTACCACTACGAGTGGCTGCTGTTCCGATCCCCTTAATTTCAGATAATATTTCTCGTTCCTCACTATATTCCTCATCGTCAAGTGTTCGTCCAGCATACTCCATTAGTTCAATTAAATCGCCCTCATTGTATGCTTTTGGCGCTTTTGTACGTCCTTCAATTTCTATGAGTGTACCATCTACTCTTTGGCCTTCCCCAACACTTGGTAAAATCGTGTCTTTAGAATCTACATCTTGTAAAATTTCTTTCCATCCTCGTACTTTTTCGATACGACCTGTTGTGTGAAACGACACATCATTAATAGTTGTGACAATTTTTGTTTCTTCATATTGGTAAGCAGCCATGAAAAGAGCTGTGGCACTTTTAACAACCTCTAAATAAATGTTACCTTCTTCAGCTGACAATTCGGATAGATTCGCAAGTTTCCGAGTGGGTAGAAGTGCGTAATGATCAGTTAACTTACTAGCATCAACATGCTTTTTTAAAGGTTTATAGATTGGTTCAAATTCAGCATTGAGTAGTATTTTTAAATCACTAACTAAATCTTTTAAATACTCATATTCATTCTCACTAATGTATTTGCTATCGGTACGTGGGTAAGATAATACACGCTTTTCGTAAAGGCCTTGCGCAATTTTAAGCGTCTTATCTGGACTATACTTATACTTTTTAAACGCAAGTTTCTGAAGTGACGAAAGACTTAGCAATGTAGGCGCATTTTGATTCTTAGTTTCTTTTGTAACACTAGAAATCGTAGAACCAAGATTTTTACCTGGAGCGAGGTTATTTTTTTCTATGAAAGCATTTAACTCGTCTTTAGTATCGAACTTTAACTTAGATTTCCCTTTGTATTCGCCTTGATCACTAATAAAATTAGCGTCAAGTTCGTAGAAAGGTTTAGAAACAAAATCTTCAATTTCCTTTTGACGCTGATAAACCATGGATAGTACCACTTGCATATTTCGGCCGATTGCGATTTTAGGTATATTAGGAGTTTTTTCTTTTGCTTTAAGTGTTGCAAACCTACTTGTATTCATGCCTAAATACCAATCGCTAATCGCTCTTGCTTTACCTCGTTCAAAGCGTAGTAAATCCTTATCTATTGACTCTAAGTTTCGGAAGCCATGTAATACCTCACTTTTTTCTTCTGACGAAATCCACAAGCGTTTAAGCGACTTATTTGATGTGTCAATATTAGCAGTTTCAAGAATTGCAAAGAAAATATGAGTACCTTCAATCCCAGCATCTGTTGCATTGATTATTATTTTGGCTTCAGCCAAATGTTTTTGCATTGTATTGAAAAGGTCTCGTTTACTCTCGTCTACTTTATATTCATATCTTTCAGGCTTAATCGGTAAGTCCTCTAATCGCCAAGTTTCATATTTGTGATCATACTCATGTGGTTCTTTTAATGATACTGAGTGGCCGACTGACCAAACGAGTGTTGCACCGTTTGGCAGTAGTCCCGATTTTTTTATATCAAAGTAATGATCATGCTTACATTCAATACCTAACGTGCTACCGATATTCCTTGCTTGTGATGGTTTTTCACATAATATAACTACACCCATTTCAACGACCGCCTTTTCTCTATTTTCAAATTCGTTCACTACTGTCTTGTACACTTATAATTTTTTCAATTTCATTTAGATGATGAACGACTTTTTTAAACTTTTCGTAGCCCTGTTTCCCCAAAAGTACCCCTTCATTATCAGTTTGATCATCAAATGGTTCTAAACTGTCTATTTTAGAAAACAACTCCTTAACCCTATTCAACAATTTAGTTGGAAAATCATTCAACTCAAGGCAACCATACCTATGTTCGCTCACTTTTATATCAGCAAAAATTTCTTTAATTGTTTTATCATTAACACCTTTCTCTGATTCAATAAAAATTTCATTATTAAAAAAATCCGAAAGAGTCATATTGAATCCTTTCGATATTTCTGTGAGTGTACTAATTGTCGGAAACTTCGTTCCCATCATAAACTCAGCTACAGTTGATGCGTGTAAATTTGACCTTCTGATTAGCTCCTTTATTGACCATCCTTCTTCATATAATAGTTGGTGTATTCTTGTTCTTATTGCCTCGTTCATATCCATAAAAACCCTCTCCTTCGGTTCGTTCTTTAAAAGTAATTTCTAATCTACATAGCAACGTTACCTTCATTCCCTGATTCGTCCATAGTTGTAATTGATAATTTCGGTTCTTTTCTTACTGGAGGAACTACTTCAGCACTACTATTTTTTGTTGTTTTAGTTTTTCCTTTTTCAAGTACGGCCAAATATTTATCAATGTCAAACCAGTATTTATTCCCTTTGGAATGGTACTTATATCTAGGGTGTTTTGTTAAATCATATTTTTTATCTTTGAATGGTCTTTTACCAATAATTTGAACAATGCATGTATCACGTTCCATTGTTAGCAGTTCATCTTGTGTCATTAATTCCCTGCCCATTTTAGAGTAATTTTGACCAAAACTATCGTTATTAGAACGTGTTTTTGATTCGTTATAATCATTAATTGTTTCTTTCCCTAATTCCTCACTTAACGACTTAACCGTTGATTTTTCTTTACCACCTAAGAATATAGAAGTATCACAGTTACCTATAATTGTGTCTGCATTGTCTTTATAAATTGATTTAAGTTGCGAGTAGGCTTGTAAGATAATAGTTGCTGAAATATTACGTGAACGGATCGTAGCAATTAATTTCTCAAAGTTCGGGATTAAACCGATATTCGCAAATTCATCTAGCATAAACCGTACATGCGTAGGTAACGATCCTTTGTATTTATCATCAGCAATCGTACAAAGCATGTTAAACAGTTGGGAATACATAATAGCGACAATGAAGTTAAATGTTGCGTCAGTATCAGGTACAATAACAAATAACGCTGTCTTGCGCCCTTTATCACCTAACGTTTTTAAATCAAGTTCATCTTTCGACAATAGTTCACGCACTGCAGGAATATTTAAAGGTGCTAAACGTGTAGCACATGAAATTAAAATACTCTTGGCCGTCTTTCCAGCTGCTAATTTATAGGCTTTATACTGCTTTACTGCGAAATGGTCGCTATCCTCTTCTTCCAGGGCTTCAAATAGATAATCCACCGGATTTTTAAATTCTTCATCATCTTCTTTTACTGTTGAATAAGAAATTAAATCCATCAACGTTGGTAAGTTTTGTTCTTCCTTAGGGAATTTCGCAATGATTAAGCTTAAATAAGCTTGATATAGTAGTTTTTCAGCTTTCACCCAAAAATCTTGTTTCTCTGCACCGTCTGATCCACTTGTATTAGCTATAATCGTTTCTACTAACTTTAATATGTCTTGTTCATTTTCCACATATTTCAACGGATTATAGCCCATACTTTTCTTAAAATTAACTGTATTCAATATCTTTATTTTGTACTTACCTACATTTTTCAACGCCATTCCAATTTCATTGACGATTGTTCCTTTTGGATCGGTACATACAAAACTTGCGTTCATTTGTAACATGTTTGGTTTAACGAAAAAACGAGTTTTACCACTACCCGAACCACCAATTACACAAACGTTTTTATTACGTCTTACATCAAACGGAGCGTCTTTATCATCTAATAGAATTTTTGTGTTTTGTGAAAACAAAATATTATTATACTGATCTTGTTCATCGTACATATTTTTCAGATCTTTCTGTACGCTGCCCCATTGTGCTGAGCCATGTTCAACACCTTTTTTGTATTTCTTTTTGTTGTTTTTTTTGTCTATCAGCACTACCATTGCGAAAGCCACCACAAATAATGGAATCAATAAATCAGTGGTATTAAAGGATAAGGGGAATGCGTATAAAAGATATTTTGGCGCTGAAAATAAATAATTGAATTTATCAAGGACATTTCCTGTAAACGTTCTAAAGTAATAAAAGAGATAGTTTAATAGAATGTACGCGATTACACCCAAAATGATATATATTCTATTTTCTTTTAGTTTTTCCACATTATCACCATTCTTTATAAGAAAAAGGACGAGTACATAAACTCGCCCTTTTTCTTTTTTTTATTACGCCGGTCACCATAAACCTGATAGAAGTGGAACAAGTGTCGTTCCAACGACAGCAACGCCCACGCCTGCTATGAATTGTTTCATACCTTGTGACTTCGCCCCTGGGTTATCATTACCGTAACCTTCCATAAGGTTAATGACACCCCAAATAGCTAAACCCGCACCAAGTAAAATAACTATTTTTTTTATTACATCTACACCACTAGTAAAAAAGCTCATTTCATTTCCTCTTTTCTTCGTTAATATTTGGAAATTCTTTTTTTATACAAAAATAGATAAATTTATCTATGTTGTAATACTTAGCAAGTGTTACAATTCCTTTGATCATAAACACTACACCTATCACTAATAAGATCATTTGAATAACATCAAGGACTATTAACATAGCAGTTTACCGCCCTTCAAATAGTATCTAGTAGAGCTCGTTTTTTTCTTTTTTTGAATAAATAAATTCCCACTCCACTAAAAATAACTAAAGCTACTGTAACTAAGCTGTATATGATAATATTTTTCATTTTGGCTTCGTTTTTTTCTTCTAGCTCTTTTTGTTTTTCTTCTAGCTCTTTTTGGTGATCATATGGTTCATTTGCAGCTGTATTAACATTACTTTTGATATCAGGATAAACTTCTGTGATTTGTGTAGAATTCACCTTCACTTCACGTGTTTTAAATCCTAGCAAGAAAGAATCTTCATGAATATATTCTTTGGTATTTAATGTAATCGTTGTATCCTGCCTAACTGCGTATTCATCATGGAATCGGTCATCTTCGTCATACGTTTTAATGGTTTTACCGTAAGGCAACGTAAGACTGAAAAGGAACCTTTCATTTTCATCAAAGAATTTCACCATATATTGTTCACCTATGTTTTTATTTGTAAAAACATATTTCGTTTCTTTAAACGTATTACTTTGTGGTGCTACTCCTGGGTCATTAATTTGATTTTGATTTTTATTTACCTCTGCAATAACAGGGTTATTTGCTCCACTATCATTTTTAGAAAGGGGCTGAACAGGTTTTTGTGTAACGCTTTCTTTCAGAATACTCTCGACTTGATCTGAAATATCTTTGTCTGTGATTGGCTTGGTTTGTGCTTCTTCAATCACTTTTTCTGCCTTTTCCCATTTGGCATAGAGCGTCTGTGACTCAGTGAAAAAATTGTCCGTAACCTTATTTTTAAATTCTTCATCTGTGTACCATCCCATAAACACTGAATCATTCATTTTGAGTACTGGCAACTTAAGCTGTTTGCCTACTTGAGTTTTAATATCCTTGAATTTTTGTTGTGAATTTGTTACGAATTTAAGAGTAATTTCTTCCGTTTGATCATCAATTCCATTGTCGTTAAAATCAGGATAAAATTTAGCGTAGTATTCACCTTTAGAATCCAGAATCTTCATATCATCAAGCTCTTTCAACTTTTCCTCTTGTCCTGCAGTAGCTGTAAACCAACCTGTAAACTTATAGTGATTTTTTGGACTTACTTCAGGTAGAACATCTTTTAAATTTGTACTTTTATTAACACTTTTAACAATTTCTTTTGTCTGTGCATTATTTTCTAATATTCCACCTCCTTCTGTTGTAGAAAATTTCACTGTCAATTCTTTTGCATCTATCAACATTGGATCAATTGTAATTTTGTCTTTTTGCTTGAAAACACCCCAGTAACTTAACATTTTACCTTTCGGGATTTTTGGTGCAGCAAGTTCCATTTCTTTCTCACCTGTCAACACTTCACTTTCAAGCACTTCGCCATTTGTGTTCAGTACCTGAATAATGGTTTTTTGAGGTACTTGTTCATGAAACAAAACTTTATTTTCATACTTTATTTTCAAATAATTTAGAGTAATATTTTCTCTCACTCCGGATTCTATGTTATTTTCTGCTAATGCAACAAAATTCGTTGAACCACATGTTAGAGAAAAAGTAAGCGCACTACTCAATAAAATCAACTTTGTTTTTTTCCACATTCTGCTACTCCCTTCGATTTAATTCTTTTTGCGCTCCTTTTAGCCAATTAACACTAAATTGAATGTTTTCAAGATATGAAAATTCCTTTTCACTCTTTGTTTCAAATTCACTCTTCATATCAATTTGCGGGCTATCATCAATTTGTGACTTATCAAAAGTTGGCTTTAAGTAGTTATGGACTTCTTTCTCAACCCCTTCAAAGGGTAGCGCTTTTAAGCTTAATTCCGTTTCTTCTTCTAATTTGGAAATGATAAATGTATCATTGTAATATTCTTGATCCGTAATATCATTTTCATTGTGATTTAAGACCATTAACAACAAGTTGAGAAGGAAAATATTAGTACGTTGCTTTTCAATCAAAATGTTTTCATTATCCTCAATTTTCGTAAGAGGGTTTAACTTTGCAACACTTGATTTATCAACATCTTTATTTAAAGCCTGCTCAACTTGCTCCAATAAAACTTCTTGTTTCATAGGAAGATGAAACATGTGTTTTTTGATGTAAGCTTTGATAAGCATTACTTATCGTCCTTGTTGTCCTTGTTGTCCTTGTTATCTTCATGTAACACGTCATCTTCTTCATAATTTTCATTCATTTCATCTTCATCTTCTGTATTACCTTGTTCTTTTTTCTTTTTCATACGGAAATAATAAACTCCTACAATAGCTGCACTAACAAGTAGTACCATTAATAAGAATGAATTACTTCCACCTTCTTTTGGCTTTTCCTCTTTTTCAGTTTCTGTCGGTGGAGGTGCTACCGGTGCAGGTTGAACATTTTCTTTTGGCTCTTGCTCTACTGTCCCTTCTAGGTGAGACTTGTTTACATCAGATAAGAAATAAACGTTGTTATTTGTTTTATCGAGATCAACAATTAAGTAAAACACTTTTTGTTCGTTGTCTGTAATCGTATAAAACGCTTTAGAACCACTTGTAGTAAAATCAGTTACAGTACCTGTACCTTCTACTTTTTTCCCTGTAACACTAGCTGGTGTTTCAATTTCTACTTCTTGTGTTTCGGTATCTATGGTAGTATTTGGCCCAGACGGTGGCTCTGCCACATCTCCATTTTTCCCAACATTTTCTGTAGTTGGCTCTTTACCTTTTTGATCTTCTGCATATGCGAGATTAGGTAAACTAATGTATAACAACGAACATAACAACAATGTTGTAAGAAATACTCGTTTAATAGTTGTTCCCATGCTTTTGCTCTCCTCCTTGACTGTCGTTTGATCGACTTTTTTCTAATTCGTTATCAATCGCTCGCAATGCTTTATCAGGACTAAATCCTGTTTCGTGCATACGTTTTAGCACTTCGTCATATTTAAGGTGTTTCAAGGTCTCTTCGTCTTTTTTTAACTTATTTCTCTCTTCCTTTATGGAAGAAAGTGATTTCTCAATACGCTCTTTTCTTTTTTCTATGCGCTCCTCTAATTTTTTTAAACGTTCTTCCAAACGAAAACACTCCTTCATTCATTACCCTTATTTAGTAACAACTCTTCTGATCCCAGCAAAGTGTGCTTGCCAATATTTATCTTTCCAATTGTGATAACCTATACCACTGCCGTTACTGTCATACATAGTGTTTTCATCTATGTAAAACCCAACATGTGAAATATGGTTCGGCCCACCGTAAGTTCCTTTAAAGAATATCAAGTCACCTGGTTGAGCTTCGGCCGGAGAAATTGGCACAGTCATGTTATATTGTGTCTGAGCATATGAAGGTAAATTTATTCCAATTTGTTTTAGGCCCCATGATATAAGGCCACTACAATCAAAGCCCGTCTTTGGACTTTTCCCACCCCATGAATACGGCCAACCTTTATATTTTTCAATCTCTTTTAAAACAATTGCGAAGTCACCTGTAATATTTGCTGCACCACCGCCACCACCATTACAACCTCCGTATTGACCAACTAGTTCGCCATATAGAAAATTACCTCCATTTACATATCTATAAGGTTTACCTAATCTTACGGATGTATCGTTAACGTATGGCACAGTAGCACCAGTAAGGTTTCCTAAAGATGGAGCAACTACATCCCTCGAATAAGCTTCAGCTACTTCAAGGGTATATGAACCCCCTTGTCTGCCAACATATCCAGCAAAAGGTGAACCAAAATTATAGGCTTGTGCTAATAACTTTGTGTTATTTTCAAATCCAGAACCAAAACCTTGCAGGATGTTCACAATATTTTTTAAATGTTTTACACCTTGCCTTACTGATAGTTCTTCAGTAGGCCAATAGTTCACTGGATGGCCTGCTGATTCTGACGATTGCATAATGTCTCTGCCTTTACCGCCTGATTCGACTTGAATAATAGATGCTAATAAATCTACATAGGCCTCCATACCTTGCGCTTGTGCTTCTTTCGTTATTAATGGACACCATTTTCTAACCTCCGGTGAAATTGAATCACTGCCCATTTGCATTTCATCGGCAACCTTCTGTGAACCTACACCTGCTACTAAACCTGCTATTATTAGGCAAAGTATCGCAACAATTATAAGAGGCAAAACAGTAAGCAAACCACCGCCTGCTGCTGCTGCAATTTTCGCACCTATGAATCTCTTAATATCACTCGGCTTGAATTTGCCAATATTTTTAAACATTTGGCTTATGCGATTTGAAAAACTGGACATAGCACCTTTAAACGCATTTACTCTATTTCGTTGTGGCGCATAATATAGCTTTTTCTTGATAGCTCTTTTCTTTAAAGCAGTTTTCGACTGCACCTGCAATTTTTTATTTTTATTCAAATTCGATTTCAATAACTTAGTAGATTGTTTATTTAATCTGCCCGATCTTGCACTAACTTTACTTTTACCTGTAAGTAATTTTTTTCCTGCCTTTGCTACTGAAGTAGCCCCTTTACTAACTAGCTTAACGCCATCGTCGCCTTTTTCTAACTCTTTTTGATACTTCAAAGTACCTTTTTTAAATGATACGGCTGGTATCTTTGTTATTTTTTTCAGACTACTTACTTTTGGCTTTTCTTTCGACAAAGGGTTTATTCGTGCTTTTTTAAAGTTTTTATTATTTAAAACTTTTCGTTTTAACTTTAACTTTCTTGGTTTTGCTAATACGGCTTTTTTACTACTACTTACTTTTAGCTTTTCTTTTGACAAGTTTATTCGTGCTTTTTTAAAGTTTTTATTATTTAAAACTTTTCGTTTTAACTTTAACTTTCTTGGTTTTGCTAATACGGCATTTTTTTGTTTTAACTTTAACTTTCTTGGTTTAGCTAATACGGCTTTTTTTCTTTTTACGCTTGTTACTTTTTTCTGCCGTAACTTTCTATACACTTTTGCTGTTACTTTTATTGACCTTACCGTTCCGGTTACTCCTTTACTAGCAACCTTAACGCCCTGGTCGTCTTTTTCAAGTTCTTTCTGGTATTTAGAAACGGCTTTTTTAGTACCATTAGCACCTGATTTAAAAGCAGCTTGTGTAACTTTTTTCAGCTTGCTTTTTTCACTACTTAAATTTTGATTATTTGCCGTTCTATTAAGTACATTAGATGTTTGATTTAATTGTTGCTGGCCACTTGTATTTAATGTTTTTTCATTCTTACTAGCAGTACTTTCTTGTTGTCGAAATTCTTCCTTCGGTTGATTGGAATATTGCTTTTTTAACTTATTACCATTACTACTTGAATTTTGATTATTTGCCGACCCATTAAGTACTTTGGATGTCTGATTTAATTGTTGCTGTCCACTTGTATCTAAATTTTTTTCAATCTTACTCACGGTACTTTCTTGTTGTCGAAATTCTTCTTTCGGCTGATCGGAATATTGCTTTTTCAACTTATTATCATTGCTACTTGAATTTCGATTATCATTCACTGGACGTTCAAGCACAGCAGTTGTTTGATTTAATTGTTGCTGTCCATTTGTATTTAAAGCTTTATCAACCTTACCTACGATACTTTCTTGTTGTCGAAATTCTTCTTTTGGCTGTTCGGAGTATTGCTTTTTTAGCTTACTATCTTGTTGTTGACTGTTAGATTGATTGGTTGGCTTATCTTTCTTCACTTTTTACATAGCAGCTCCTCTCAATCTTTTAATTTCTTCCGGTTTCGTAGTCATCACTGGGTATAGCGAGTTGTCTTTAGGGAATTTATCCTTAAATGGTAAAATCTCTCCCGAATATACAAGTAGACCTTCACCCTCACCTGAGTTAGTAATATAGTTTGCTTGATAATCACTAATTTCAAATTTCGTTTGTAAAATCGCTCGATCACTACTTGCCTGATTTAACAAGTAAACAAAATCTGTATTATCAATAATTGTTTCAATTTTTGGACTTGATAATAAGTCTTTAACGTTTTGCGTAATACCTGTTGGGATACCGCCCCATTTCCTAAATCGCTTCCAGAACTCAACACTATAATTTGATGTTTGTTCTTTTGCCAACAATTTGTGAAATTCGTCCATGTAATACCATGTTTTTTTAGAGCGATTACGGTTAACAGTTACCTTGTTCCAAACATAATCTTGCAATACCAACATGCCTAACTCCCGTAAATTCGAGCCTAATTCTTGAATATTAAAGCAGATTAGACGATTATTGGTATTTATGTTTGTGCGGTTATTAAACACATTTAAAGAACCTGAAACGTATAATTCTAATGCGTCTGCTAACTCCTGCCCTTCGGCTCGATTTATTTCGATAAAGGCATTATATAAATCTTCAAGTATCGGAATATTTTCCGGTTTTGGATCTTCAAAATAAGGACGATAAATAAGGCGTGTGCATTTATCGACGATTGTCTTTTCTTTTGCAGTTAAACCCCTTTTCCCCCCGGCAACCAATTCCATCAAGTTAATGACAAAATCGCTCTTAAATGAAATAGGATTTTCGCCTTCGCCGTATTCTAGGGATATATCTAAAGGATTAATAAAATCTTTAGAATCGAGGGAGAGTTTTATTTCTTCGCCTCCCAAGCGATTAACAAATGGATAGTATTCACCTTCAGGATCGCAAATAAGTATGTCGTCAGTTGTTCGTAAATACGTATCAATCATTTCTCGTTTTGCTGCGAAAGATTTCCCTGAACCCGGTGTACCTAAGAATAATCCATTAGGGTTTTTGAGCGCCTTACGGCTCACTTGAATCATATTATTACTCAAAGGATTCAAACCGTAATACACTGGTTCTTTTTCTTCTTGATACAACTCTTGGGTTGTAAATGGAACAAAGATAGCCGTTGATGAAGTTGTTAATCCTCGCTCTAAATTAGTTTCATTTAAGTTTTCACCTAAAGGCAATGCACTAATTAACCCTTTTTCTTGTTGAAACTTCATTTTAACTAATGAACAATTTTGTTTTTGAGCAATAGACTTCAATCGGAATACCGCATTGTCTAACTCTTTCCGACTGTTTTCGAATACTGTAATCGTAAAAGTAAGATAAAAATATTTTTCATTTTCACGCTGCAAATCTGAAAGTGTTTTTTTAGTTTCTTCAACATTCATGTTAAGGTCAGTTGGTAAAATTTCCATATCATAACCGTTTTTTAACGCTTTTTTCTGCTCCTCAATTTTTATACTATCAAGGTCAGATGCTTTTGTTTTAACCATACGTACAGCTTTTTGCTGTCCTAATGTTCTTATGTGCATACTTACAAGCATTTCAAGGTCGAGGTCAAGGAAATCAGCTAAAACACGATCAGATAATTCAGTCGCTTCTATTCTTAGATGTAAAGTTGTTCCATATTTTTTATTCACTTTAAACTCATCATTAAAATTGCCGAATTTAATATCTTTAGGTGCTATCAAGTCTTTTGTTGTTCCACTGCTTAACTGTTCGGCAGTTAAATTTTCTAGCTCTAAATAATGGACGCTATTACCATTAAGTAAAAAATTAATGATAGATAGACGTTCTATACCATTTAATTCTTCGATAACAGCACCCATTGATTTAAAATTGTCTCTTACATTGCTTTCAATACTTTCCAAACGTCTAACAGCATTTTCGTATGATTGTTCTTTAATTGAAAAGACCAGGTATTTATTTCTTACAATACCGTTGCTTCCTTTCTGCTTCTGTTCTTCCAAAAAGGAAAAATATTCACCACGTAATTGTTCAAAATCTTCAATACCACTATATTGCTCACTGTACTCTAACACTTCTTGTACATTATTTTCGCTATTCATACGATAATTGATGAAACAAAACTGAATATCAATAGAATCATCAAATGAATTTAACAATGTACTATGTTGTGCGAAAATTCTTTGTTTCATTTCGTCTTGAGAAAGTTGATAGGATATATCAGAAAATCGAATCATCTTGTTGTAAATCTGTCCACTAACATTACATACTCCATTAGGATACATTTTGTTATAATTTAGCGTTTCTTGTGTCGATTTTTCTTTTGGTCTTTTGGAATCAACTAGTTTCTGAAGTGTTTGAAATAGGTTTAGCTTTTCTAACTTTATTTTTGCCATTTAACACATTCCTTTCCTCCGCTAGTTTTTTATTTCTTTTTGATACTTTAAAGTATCTATTTAGCGGATTAAGATACGTATATTCTAAATAAAGCTTCACCCACGTTTCTCCAGGTATTCCATCCTTAGTGTAAATAGTGCCAAATATTACTGGTAAAGCTGTAAAAAAAAGACCGTACATTGCAGCATCCAAACTAATATTTTTTAGTAGAAAAAAAACTGGAAGTGATATTGCTATAGCAATCGAAAATCCAATTAATTGTCTTTTAGTTAAACCAAAAATCAATTTTGATTTTATGCTCTTCAAATCTTTAGGAATAGATACAACAAAATTATTATTCATTTCTATCTAACCCCTTTTTTCAGTTGGTTAGGCATATCTTTTAAAAAATTTAATTCATCAAAGAAAAATGCATCTTTAACTGTTTTACGATTAGGGAAAATCATTTTTAACAGAACAATAGAAAAAGTGATAACCCAAGCTACAATTATCGCACCATTAAAAAAACCCAGAATACTAATTTTTTTTAACTCCTTAGAAACAACACCTGTTGTTGCATAGGTCTGTAAATCATTTGCACTTGATAAAATCAAATTTATTTCAATACCTGTTATCACTAACGTAATAAGAGAAGTAATCCCAAAAATCACTAATAACTTTTTATTTTCTGTAATCCATTTTTGTAAAATCTTTTTCAATTTAAACTACCCCCATTACTGATTTAGCAAGTGAGTGTGTACGAGTTAGTGATACTACCAAAATTGCCATAGAAACAAGCATCATCATCAAACCATATAAACCACTATCATCACCTATAAGCGTAGCTGTTTTCTCAATTAAGCCTGTATATATGAGTAAACAAATTAACATGAAATAACCTTGCAACATTAAAGCTAATAAATTCTTGACATATGTTTGTCCAATTGAACCAATCCAATCTTTATTCATAAATGTTGCGAATGGAAGTGGTGCAACTGAAATGTAAAGCAAAATTGTAACCATCCTACTCCAGGCAACTAAATAAATAACACCTGTCATAACAAAAACCATGATAAGAGAAATTGTTGCCATTACCCATAATGCCAAAGCTTCACCAACTGCATTTTTAGGTACACCTTCAATGATAGCTTTTGTAATATCTTTAGGCATCGCTAAGGTAGAACTAGGTATTTGTTCGGTAATCCATTTACCTACATCAAATACAGCTAATGTAATATCAAAGGAATTAGTTAAAAGCATAATCATGGCACTTGTTTTAATAATTAAAAACAATAATCGGCCTGTCTCAAAGTTACCACTTTTATTTTCTTCAACGACTAAATTATATAACTCATAACAGAAAATATAGGTCAAAATCAATCCGGCCACTGGCAAAATAGCTGTTTCAGAAACAGTTCTCATTGTATCAACAAGATTTTGTGAGAATTCTGTTGGTGTTTCAGAAACCTGTGTTTGAATAGTAGCTACACTCTTATCAAAAAATTTTAATATCTGGTTGAGAAAATATTCTGTACCAGACATAAATACATCATAAAGTAATTCGTTAATCGATTTAATTATGCTATCTATTGGATGGATTATAGGATCATACCAACTACCATCATCTACAACTTCTTCATCCATAACCTCACCTCTTTATAATTCAATTCAATATAAATACAGCTACACTAGAACAACAATCTTCATTTCAGGTAATCCAAAAAACTCTTGTTCATATTTGGAAAGCCTTTTTAATGAGCTGAGGTAAATTAGCACTTCCACAGATTCTTGCACTCCCCAATTAAACTCCTTCACAACTTCATTAAACTGTGCATTGGTTTCTTCAGAAAGATTTCCTCCAATTACAAAGCGTTTACCCCTGTAAGCAGAAACAAGTATCACTTTCCCTTGTTTATTTATCTCCTGAACCTCTTGGATACCTTCCTGAATGATCTGATTAAAGAATAATGATTCAGTTTCTTTGGATTGAATTTTAAATATAGCTTTTAGATAGGCATACGTTTTGAGGATGGAGTCCCTCACTCGCATTGTTCTAGGTATATTTTGCTCTTCCACAAGTTTTTTCTTCTTTTTCATATCTCACTCCTGAACGCTAGAACAAAACAAATAAAAAAAGGATTGTCTGCAAGAGACAATCCTCAAAACTACGTATTATTCCAAAACAACAATATTCATCTCAGGCAGCCCAAAGAAATGTTGCTCAGCCTCAGATAACCTATTCATCGAACTAAAGTAAATTAATACTTCCACGCACTCCTGAATTTCCCAATGAAATTCATTGGCAACTTCTTGGAATTTTTCATTTGTTTCAGCAGAAAGATTCCCACCAATAACATAACGCTTACCACGGTATGAAGAAACAATAATCTTCTTACCTTGCCCAATCAGACTTCTGACTGCGTCTATGCCTTCAAGTAGGATCTGTTCAAATACAAATGATTCGCTTTCTTTAGACTCGATTTTAAATGTTGCTCTTAAATAATAATACGTTTTGAGGGTAGATTCTCTCACTCGCATTGTTCTAGGTATACGTTTCATTTATTTTCTCTCCAATAAAAAAAGTCTATTATTTCACCTCCTATGATACCAAATATCCTTTGTTTTTTATAGACAATAGTCATGATACTTACAATCCAAATTATAGTATCACTTTTGTTTAAAACTAAAATGACAATCCAGCTATAAAACACCTCCTTAAAACAAGTAAAATATTATCTCTTCGGTAAATATTATACTACATTGTAAATATCATTGTAAATGTAAATTTAATAACAAATAAAAAAACCTCTTTTAAAAGAGGCCATCTAAATTTATTCAACTTATTTTTAACGGATCCATACCTCACTAATACCCGAATCTTCACCTACAATTGGAAGTGTAAGCCATTGATAACCTAAAAGACCAAATGAAGTTACAGTATAAGATCCTGTAACTTGTACTACAAACTTCCCTCGATGTTCTACTGTTCCTTTTCTACTGTATTCCACTTTAAATTTTTCAGGATCTAGTTTTTTTTCTTTTAATGTTTCAATAAATCTTTCTTCTACTTCAGGTGTTATCCCACCAACTAGTTCAGCGTGTTTTGTAGTTTGTTCTACTACATCATTTACCTTACTACTCTGGATACCATATACGATGATTTCAGGCGCAAATAATACACCTATAATAAGTGGAATGAATATCATTGCATATGCTGTATAACTTTTCATTATAATACCCCTCTCTAAGACTGTTTATTATAAAAGAGACTTGTTTGAATTGATAAACAAGTCTCTTCAAATTTACTTTAAATCAATCTATTTTCGATTAAATCCACTTGTTTCATCTGCCCATTGTTTTAGGCCAGCTTGGTCAATATCCCCTGTAACACCATCTGCAGTATTATTCATCACGATATTATAAATTAGTGACATTGCAGGGAGTAGAATTGCCATAAGTGCTAAACCAATCATGAGGTTTTGGAAAACACCAAAGCCTTCTTCTGCTTGTCCTTTTGCTGATTTTTCACTAGAGATAAAGTTTTTAAATTTTGATTTCATTTTTAGTAAAGTTGATTTCATAAATGGTTCCTCCGACTTTTTATTATTATGGAAAATACGAGTGTAACATAAGTTAACTATTAACTATTTTGGTTTTTTCTTACAAAAATTACATACAGATCACCCCTTTCAGTTGAGGCATAATTGGATTGACACACAATTCCTTAGAACAATTTTGAAAATATATCCATAACCAACACAGCAAGCATAAGCATTAAATTTATAAATAGTGGATATAACATACTATTTATATAAGGTTCCACTAAATCTGCTTGTCTTTCCAATTGCTCCTGATATGCTTCTTCCTGTTTTGCATGTAGATTTTCTATTAGAGTGTCTAGGATTTGCTTAGCTTCTTTTGCATTTACTTTTACTAATTGTTCTACAGCAGCCATAAACTCTCTAGCCTCATACATCTTTATACTATCTGCAAAATCATAAAAGGGTTTATGTGAGCCACTATTAAGATTTATACCTACAAGTAAAACTTCAACTTTAGGTTTAATCATAGGCCCAGCATAATCTTTAGATCTAAGAACAGCTTCTTTAGATGTGTAATTAGTTAATAGCAATGCGAAATGGATTAAATAATCTAATAATTGATTTTTCTTTCTTATATAATTTCTATTTTTCAATTTAGCTAAATTCTTTTTCTGCATGATATACACATATACTGAGACCGGTATTGAAATGATAATAAAGAGTTTAAAGTTAGTAATTTCATATAAAAATACCAATTGCAGAAATACTATTAATGAAAAACCGATTCTTTTTATTAAATATTTCTCTACACTTTCTGAACTATCGGCTTCCCTTAATTCAGTTTCGATATAACTTTTATACTTTTTAAACGAAGTGAATCTGTCTAAATAAGAAAATTTATTCTCTGATTCTTCCTCTTTTTGCAGGAAGTTTTTCATAATAAATTTTTTCTTCTTAGTTCTTTTGAAAAATTTATCAATCAAGATATAAGATGAAAAAATTATTATTAATAAAATGGTATATTGAGTAATTTGACTAGAATAGATCAGTTTAATCACCTCGCTTTAATTTAATCTTATTTCTTCATCTATTGTCGGATCGTATCGTTGCAATTTTTCTAGTTTTAGATGGCTAATAATCATTAAAATAATTGCTAAGAGAAATCCTGCACTTAATATAGGTGATTTAAAAGTTATAAAAAATTTATCAAAATGTCCAAATACTATAAGAAGAATCGGCATAGCAAATGTCATTTTGACGAATAACTTCCAAATACGATATGATGCTCTATGGTCTGATTGTATAATTCGACGGTACTTAGATTTATTTCTCATTTTTCTAACTAAGGTAATTAATCCACCAATATCATAGGAACCACTCTTAACAATGATGTCCATTTGTTCATGGAAATGCTTTAACTCATTTAAACTATACTTTTCATTCATTTCTTCAAATGCCGTTTTTACATCTTTTCCATCTGCTAAATGCAACATTGCTTTCTCGACATCTTCTTTAATCGGACTTTCCAGAGCTGGTAATACACTTTCTAACGCTCCTTTTACATCCTTAATTGTTCCGATAGACGATGTTACCCCGGACATATACACTATTATTTTGGACTCTTGCAATTCTGTGTTTTCTATCCATATCTTGTGTAATTTGTTTTCAATCAACAGAACGCCACCTAATAATGAGAACGGGATCATAAACACAAAGAATGAATTAAGGTAACTAAAGGAAATCAATAAAGCAAGAGCTGTTCCAATTACAAAGTGAATTAAATATTCTTGCTTTGACATTTCATATCCGTTTTTAGCTGCTTCTGAATTAATATATTCAAAAGAGAGATATTTCAAAATTCGATTGTTAGCTACCTTAGACTTTAATTCATCTTTTTTATTTGGCCCTTTCACACTATCGAGCATATAAGACAAACGATTTCGCTTAACCTTTTCACGTAATTTACTAAACCTTGTTAAAGCTAAATAAGCTAAAACTGCTATAATTATTAGTGGAAGATATGAAAGAATCTCATACATTTCATTTCCCCCTATTCACTACATCTTTTTTCGTCTCATTAGTCATTTTAAAACCTCCCAAATCATCACGATTAAATGTACGGTGATAGTTCTGCAATTGTCGATAATTTAGTCTCTGATTCGTTTTGTATGAAAGCTAACAATTGGTTCCATGTTTCCTCCGATAATTTTCCAACTTGATCATGCTCTCCTGTTTTCTCGTTATATTGGAACAAAATGTTTGCTATTAACTCGCCATCTTCAAAGCCAATATAATTAGCTATTTGATAAATAACTCGTTTATTCCCTATTTCTTTTATATAAATTCCAATAGGAAATGCCTTAGTAATACGTTTACCATAGTAGTTATCTGAAAGTTCTTTTTCGATTTGGCACATTTCAATATATGAATGTGGCATATCTAGAACATCTGTAGCATGAAGTGTTGTAAAAACTTTTGCACCAGTAGCAGCTGCTCTAAGAATCCAGTAACTTTCGCCCCCCCTAGTTTCTTGAAGGACAGCAATTTTTATGTTTTGTCGTAATGCATTACGAATGTGATAGTAATAGCCAAATTCAGATTTTGTATCATCTGAAGCTTCCCTATTTCGCCACATCATAATTGGCTTTTCCGGATAAAGTTCATCTAGGTATGTTTCCGGAGTATCCTCAATCACTACAATATCTTTATTATTCGGCAAATATTTCGCAAAATATCTCAAAACCTCCGTTTTACCTGCGCCTGTTTCTCCACCAATTAAATGACTATTACTTGCAAAAGTTATTTTTAATAACTGAATCATTGGTTTGGAAGCAAAACCACTACTAATCATTTCTTTTTCGTTATAACGTAGTTCTTTTGAAATTAAACGAATAGATGTGTTTATTGTAGGTGATAGATCTTCACCCACAATATTTATCCTCATTTGAGGTAAATTAGCATTAGTTGAAGGTTTAGCATAAGAAAAAACGGCACCTGAAGCATATACAAATCTGCTTACTAACTCTTTGTAATCTTCATGACTTTCAAATGCCAATTCCGTTTTATATAATCCCTTCTCGATGTGTTTTGCCCATATATTGTCATACTTAATAACTTTAACATCCGTTACTTTCTTATCGTCTACAAGGGATTGCAGCACTTTAAGACCAGCAATTTTTTCTACTAGAATTTCAGCTAATTCTTCAGAATCATAATCTGTAATAACATTTTTAAAAGAATTCAAAAACTCACGGCTTGATACATAGTTGTGAATAATTGTCTTTAATTCATTTTTCTTTTCTTGATTAGCGAAACTGTTTTGTAAAGTAATACCGTGTTTTTCACCTAAGAATTTTTTAACATCATCCACAACCTGCTTGTTTAAATTGTTAATGATTAATTCAGGCTTCTTCAGGTCTCCTTTATCTTTATTAAAAACGGCCTTTTGTAATGAAATAGTGTTTTTATTTCTAGAATTGTTTTCATGACCCTTTAAATTTATGACATTTTTCTTCACAACTATTCCCCCCTACCAAATATTGAAAAACCTTTCTTTTTCTCTTTAGGAGCAATCGAAATTCTTAATTGAAGGGCCAGGCGTTCAAGCTCATCATCTATGATTGGTGAACCCATTTCTAAAGACATTTCTTTAGCTTGACGTTCATTGTCAAAGTTGATAACAAAAGGATCATATTCTTTTAGTAAATCTTTATAAGATTGAATGTCCAATGCAGAACTAGCTTGATTAATAATTACCTTTAAGCGCTCTTGCAAACCAGGAATATTGTTAGTCAAATAGTTTAGTATTTGTCTATTCTCATGAACTCTATTAGCGCTTGGTGTAACTATGTTTATCAAGGTATCCGATAATCCAATAACCTCAAAGCCAAATATACTACTTATGTTATTTGGCAAATTTAATATTACAAATTGATAGTTAGTTGATTTCAAAGTATACATAAATGTTTGTATATAATCATGAGCTGTCTTTTCAGCATTTTTTTCTTCTCCATCAACAATAAGTGGAAATGAATTTTCATTGTATTCAATTGGTAGCACTAAAAATTCCAACTCTTTAGGGTATTCATTGAATATGCGCTTCAGCTGCTTATTTTCAGTTTGTAGCAGTTCATTTTTATTAATGATATATTCGTCAAGTCCAAATTCTTTTTTATTAACTGTTGCTTGAAAATATTTAACTGCATTACGGAGTGGGTTAGTTATTTGATTCGTAACTGCTATTGAAGGCCTATCAATGTTCAGCTCTACATATAGCGTTGAGTAGCCTTCACATGCTAATAAATTCGCAAATGCCAATGACAGTGTTCGTTTCCCTTGTGATTCAGCTGGACTATAAAAACTAATTATTTGAGGCATATTCTTCACCTGTTCCTTCTTTAGAATTCACACCTTTTGGATTTGAAGCGTTTTTAATATACTCAATTACTTCATTTTGAGTAGAAACGGCTTTTAAATCACTTTTGTAGGCATCACCTGTAACAACAGGGAATACTTTACCGATTTCTTTTCCTTTTAGAACTACATCCCCTAACTCTTCAGGTACAGCAAAAATGTAGATCTTAGCAAGTGATTTTGAACTTGTATTTGTTACTTCATTTGTATTCGTTTTATCTTTTCCTTCAGCATCAAATACATTTGAAGCTTGAGAATCTTTAACAGCTACCACCCGAACATTTTCAACTACTGGGCCTAAGATTACTTTTGCATCACTTTGTTCGTATGAAACATTACTAAAATTCAAATTTAGGTGTGTATCTGGAATGATGCTATTTCCTAAAGACGTTTCTAAATCAACTAATAATGGTATAGCCATTTCGCCTTCTTTCAGTTCTAGTAACCCTGCATCTGGCAATTCACTTTGATTTACAATTTTCCCTTCATAAATGAACGAATTTTCCGACAATCCATATCCTGCTACTGTCCATTTTCCGATAATATCCTCAGGCTTTGTTATCGCATTTAACGGAATACCTCTACTTGGTGTAGAATGTTTAGTAATCATATCCTGAGTAATTTTTGTTCGTGGTGGAATATCTACCTTAGTAACGTAAACAACTTTTTCATTTACTTCAGAATCAATTTTCATATTCGTATACACGACTATACTTAGAATTAGAAGTATAGTTATAATCAGCGGAATAAGGCGTTTTTTCCAACTCTTTTTCAATATTTCTCTCTCCTCACCTATGGTTTGACAAGACTTTTCGCTTCGTAAATTACTATTTCCCTACTTCGTCCTATGTCTGGCTTAAGTTCTATGTCTGGCTTGTATATCTTCGCCATTTTCCTAAATTGCGTACCTATTTCTAAATAGGATTCGGCTGCTATCATAGCTGGTTCACTTTTCACATCGTAAATCCTTAAATATCTCGCTCCATCATAAAAATCCGCACTAGCAGCGTACATTCGCAATGATGCTTCAATTGCGACATCTTCATTAATTGTTATTTCCTCGTTAACTGTTGCGTTTCCTAAATTAATAGCTTCAGTCATTGCGTTTCGAGCTGAGTTGACCACAGCTGTTTGATTATCACTATCCCCTATACTGAAATACTCGAACGAAAATATAAAACTTGTGATAATCATTAATGCAATAAATAGAAATATAGCTTGGGTGTAAGTTCTCATTTATTTTTTCCTCCTACTTATCCATAGGAATAGAAACTTCATCCATTACTGACTCCCCTAAAATGATTTGAGGATGTTTTTGAGTGTATTTATTAATTTCTTTCATGATTTTGGGCGTTAAA
Organism: Lysinibacillus sp. G1-3; assembly: GCF_056322905.1. NCBI lineage: Bacteria > Bacillati > Bacillota > Bacilli > Caryophanales > Bacillaceae > Lysinibacillus > Lysinibacillus sp. G1-3. The sequence goes on along the minus strand of NZ_JBWHYQ010000028.1, from coordinate 11,138 downwards.
TAAAAAGTCTTTCTATATTGATTTATAGGTGCATCTGACGGCTTCGCATACCAATGTAAATACCAATCTGTTAGATTAGTTATTTTGTCAACTTCACCATCCCAATTCCACCCTACGCCTGCAGGAAATGGATTTTCCGGTGTTACAGCACGTTTTACATAATCATCGTTACCTTTCGGATCACCGGTAATGGTTCCTTCAACTAGTACCTTTGCGTTGTGACATGTATTTAAATGATTTACACCAGCGTTTAATGTTCTTACCCGAAAATCATAAACACCGTCAGGATCGGTAAAGTTTGTATACCATTTGTGTAATGGGTTCCCTTTTTTATCAACCGTTAATAAGTTTTCGTTTATGTTACGATTCGCATGATTAATATGGTCTCTATTATTCATTGTGAAAATGTTACCACTGAATTCTTCTACTGCCACAGGAGGTAAAATCCAATTTTTTGTTTCATCTCTTTGAACAGATGCATTTTTTGTTTCCATTTGCACTAAATACCCTTCATCCATACCACCGTATGGTATAACGTTTCCGTACAAATCGAATTCAGTACGTGCGCCACCTCTTTTATATGGTTGATAATTTCTTAAAGTTGGGAAGTAGCTTTCAACCTCTTTTGTACCTGTTGCATTAGCTGGTTCGGGTTCCATATCATTATTTTTATACACACTTGTAATGACATACTCAAAACCGTACCCTGCTCGCATTTTTTCTCTAGGTAGTTTTGTAAAATTAGTTGTTAAAACTTCGTAAATTTTACGTTTATTTCCATTTTCGTTTACAGTACGGACTATATCCTGTACTGTTTGAGTCTTAAAATATTGGTCTGATTCAAAAGCTGGACATGACGGGCCTTTATAAGTGGCTACATATTGTCCTGTATCTTTCCAGTTGTTAGAGCTTGTATTTGAATATAAAACATGCCCTAATGATGTGTTATAACCCAATGATTGCTGTTGTCGGCCTTTTAAATCCGTATACTTAAATTCTTGATATGGCCCACTACTATTAATTTGAGACATAATGTCTTTTCCTTGTTGTGTTACCTTCCAACCAGGGAATGAATAGCGTTGTTTTTGGCCTTCCGTTAAGCTAACTGTAATTTGGCCTACTGCGGAACCATCATATTTTAAATCTACTGTTGGTTGTACCGTTTGATATTTACTTTCATTGGACTTAATGTAATTCAATTCATCCTGGGCCAACTTTAATTTTTGATCGTAAACCGGCAACATTGCCTTACCTTTACTGATTTTAGCTTCTGTCGATGATATTTCTGATTGAACAGAAGAAATTTGACTAGAATACCCGCCACAGCTCGGTGAATGATACCTTCCATCGTCATCGTACCATCCACTGTTTAGACAACTTGAATACTCTGATTCCAAACTTGATTTTTTCGCTTCTAACGCTGCCTTTTCTGCTTCCCATTTGTTTATCAATGCTTCACAATCAGCTTTTTTAGCTTTAGTATCTTCGATGTAATCGTTGAATTCTTGTTTAGCTTGTTCTCTTGAACTTGAAAAATCGGCTCTTTCTACATAAACGTCTGTTTTCGTATTCGTATCAATGTCTACTGTACGAGCATCTAAACGGCTAACAATTAAATCAAGTTCATGTTCATATCGTTTGGGTACATCTTTTGGTATCGGACAAACATCCCCAGTAGGGTCTCCTCCTCCTGATTCGCCACCTTTTTCTATGTAGCCTTTCCATGTGATGTACATAGGAGTAGGATAGGAAACGTTAACCTTTGGTTCGCCATGCGGATTTTTTCCATACTCGTCGTAAAGAGAATATTTATATATACCGCCAGTTTCCACGTAAATTCGTAGAGTAGTCTTATATATAATTTCTTTGCTGACTCCCCTATAATTGTATCCTTCAGACTGACTATCCCACTCAGGGTTCATCGCTTCTTTATCTATTACATCTGACGCTGGGTATTCTATACCGTTTTTATCACGATAAACACTAGGCATTGGATAGTTATTTAAATTAAGTCTATTTTCTATTATTTTAGTTTCTGGAACAGGCTTGTCCTGTTTCCACCCTTTCGGGGATGTAATCTCTCCTGCGAAGTTCAATGCCTTAAAGGAGCCATCATCTATTTGCCACCAATGTACGATAGGATTTATTGGGATTGGGTTAGATTCAACATAAATTCGTTCTGCCGATGCAGAAATTGAACCACCAATATTAAACCAAAAAATAAAAACTGCTATGAACGATATAATACAAATTAGTCTATTTTTAAATTTGTTCACGATCATGTCTACTCCTTTATTTCGGAATTACATAATAGAACCGACTTCCATCATCTGCTCTGCCACTAACATCCCCACCATTCTTAACTCCGTTAGCACCCCAGAATCTGTAATTTTCACCCTTTTTAAAATCATTGTTTATATAACTTTTAGGAGATGGAATTTTAAATTGTTCAATTTTTGATTTTTCCACAATATCTTGTGATGCATAATGCATATCAGAACCGTTCCTAACACTTTGGAAACTTACATCACGGCTAGGCTCAAAAGTGTATTCATAAAAAATACGATATGAATTTCTATTTAATCTTAATGCTTCCTCGGACTCGTCAAAGAACATGTCTTTATAGATTCCTTTTGCTGTTTTACCTGTAGTATCAACAAAAATCGCACGTTCAATTGTTGCTACGCCAGCTTTATTTAAATAAGTGTGTTGCTTTCCTAGTACATCTTCATAACCACCAAATTTTGATTTTTCATAGTTAGTTAGAGTTAAGATGTTTGTACCTGTGTTAGCAACCTCTCTTAGCTCCTCTAATCCAGTGAAATCCTTTGGCGATTTCTTCATAGCATCCATAAAGCGAATAAGAATCGTTGCAACCTCAGCACGAGTTGTATTGCCATTCGGTTTAAATGTGAAATCTTCATAACCTGAAAGTAATCCAGTGCCTAACATTACCCCGATGTACGGTAAATCTTTTTTGTTTACCCCACCTTTGTAGAACTCTGGAATTGGAATTAAGGTAAGGCTTGATTTTGCCATTTCCTCAATTGCTTTTGCATATTCAGGATTTGCACTAGCTAGACCATTTGCAAGCCAACGTGACATTTCGCCACGTGTCATTGGTCTGTTTGGCTCAAATTTATTGTTCGTAAAGTCGCTCGCTTGAATAAATCCAACTGCTAATCCTTCTTGAATGGCATCCATTGCCCAATGTGAACCTACATCTGTAAATTTCGCAGTAGTGCGATCTTTACTATCGAACACCCTAGATAAGAATGTCGCAAACTCAGCACGAGTAACTTGTGCCGAAGGTTTATATGTACCGTCAGAATAGCCTGTAACAAGCCCCTTCTTCGCTACTTCTGTAATCGCCTTGTACGCCCAATGAGACGAAGGAACATCCTTAAACTTTGTCGTTGCAACTGCAGCCTCTACAGGTGTTGCGTAAGGAGCAACAATTGCTGGTGTTATTAACGATGCAGTTAATGCCATTGCAAAAATTGATGATTTTTTCACTTCAATTCCCTCCAATTAAATAATTATTGATACACACGCAATAAAAAGTGGTATAGCCTGTGGCATTTCAATATAGCCATTTTCAACTTTGTAACTTCCAAAACGGATAATCTTTTTATACCTCTTACTAATTAAGCGTAAAATTAAACCGATCAGAAAATCACTAAATAAATATAGCACTATAAAGATTGCAAATTTACTAATTACCACTCCATATACAGCCCCTAAAAAAGATGATATAACTGAAAGCATTTTGAAGTCTCCAGCCCCTAATTCTACCCCTGGTAGTTTACTTAAGGTGTAAGCAATGAAAAAGCCAAACATCATCATAATTAACATGTCCGGGGTGGACTTAGCTACAAGAGAATAAAAAGCTATACAGTTTAGAAAAGTTAAGTGCCATATATTTTTTGTAATTAACCATTTGAAATCTGTGTAACAATTGAAAGCCATATAAACCAAAAGAAAGACTTCAAAGATATGAATTTCAAATGTCATGTTTCACCTCTATATTAACTAGCCCCCTTTTATAATCTTTTGCCTTTATAGTAATAAAAACTAAAGTTACGTTTATTTACCTTTTATTATATTATAAATGAAAAAAAGTTTCTTGTAAATATCATACACAAAGAAAATATAATTTAATTTGTAAATATAATAATAGATAAAAAGCTGTTTTGAGCTACTTTCAGTTTAAGATTTTTAATTACTTCCTATATTTATTATCGTTTTACCAATGTTTTGAATAACATGCACAGGTACTTCTATCCGTTCAGTTTTAACTATCTTATTAATGCTACAGTGGCACCTATAGATAACTAGAGAACGTTTTTTGTTTTCCTGGCCTGGCTAAAGATTTCATACAAAAATAAAAGAGCAATCTTGAGATTGCTCTTGCTAGTACTATTCTGTTGTGCAATTTATTTAACTGGCCTGGATCCACTGTAGCTCTAATTTAAAGAACGAGCTAACCTAAACCACTCCAAACTAGTTTAAACTAATTTATTTTTTGTAATAAAAAAACTAATTCAAACTAGTTTAAACTAACTTGATTTTTAAGATGAAATTATTGCACTAATACAAAGCTAATAATTTATGGGAAGTCTGCAGAATTAGCAGGATTTTTTTTAGTTTTAAAATGAATAAAACAACCTCAATTATCCGTCGACGGACATTATTGTCCGTGGTATACTTGTATTAACAAATGGCCGATGTCGGATAATTCGAAAAGGGGTTTAATATGAATATTTTAGATAACATTATCGACACAAAAGAAGCTTCAGAATTATGGGGATTAAGTCAAGATCACATTAAACGTATGTGCAAAACTGGTGAAGTCGTCGCTAAAAAAATCGGGAATAGTTGGGCTATTGACGCAACGCAATCTAACCCTAAAAAATACCGACTAGAAGGACTGGAGAAAAAGAAGATGTTCTTAAAAAACACTGATACTGAAGTAGTTAAAACAATGGGCTGAATGGACTGAAATTGCAGTACGTGAGCACTCTGAAATCTTCCATGAGGATGAAGCATTACAAGAGGAATTCGAAAACGTGAATGCCTACTTAAAGTGGGCCGAACAGCGTGGGCATTTTTATAACGAGTTAGTTGAATGTGATAAAAACGGAAATATCATTAACTACTTAGAAGATTAGTAGTTTTGCCAGCTGAAAAAATACTAGTTAATCCAGGCGATTGTTATAGTCGTCTGGTTATTTTGTTTCCTGCTACTTTCATAGCATTTCGGATGCAACAACCTCAAAAAGTAACTTAGGTTCAAAAACGAACTAGTTTAAACTAGTTTACTTTTTTGCGGTGAAATTAATGCATTTCTTGCGATTTCTATAACATTTCGAACACAACAGACCCAAGAAAAGTAGATTCAGTTCAAAAATGAACTAATTTAAACTAAGTTAAACTAGTTTAAACTAATTTACTTTTCTACGATAAAACGTGTATACGTATGCTTTTATATAAAAAAACACGCTATAATAAGCGTGTTAATCTTCTTTAAAACTTCTCAATAATTTATGGATCTCAGCTGGATTTGCTTTTTTTAAAGGTTTCGAATTTCCTTCAGACTCCTTATTATCTTCAACTTGAACAGTCGCTGCTACTGCTTCAACAACAATACCGCCTTTTGAATCCTCACTTGATGGTTCGTTGGCTACCAAAGGGCTTTCAATCGGCACTACAGAAGGGCTTTCAATAGCTTTTTGTTCTAAAGCAAATGTATTCATAACTTGCTTTTCTACGCTTGCTGTAGAGCTGAATAGTTGAAGAACAAACGATTCGATTATCTTACTGTAATGTGCTGTATGAAGCAATTCGATTTGTTCTTTTGAAAACAACGGACTATTTATCACAAAAGACTCTACATCTGAATGTATTTTTTTCACTTCATTCAAATTGTGATTATTTTTCTTCGCCTCAATGCCAAGAACAATCAGTTTCTCCGTTAATTTATTCCTACTGACATCTTCAACCTTCAGCATATCATTATATTCATCAATCCAATTTGCATTTCTTGAAGGAGTGAAAGAGAAACCCTTTCCAGCAGATATATAGCCTTTCTCATTATTCATTAATAAGTTCAGCTCCTTTCCAGGCACGATAACTAAAATCATTATAAGAGGTGAGTTTATCACCTCTTATTTTTAATCAATTATTAGTACTAGCTACTTCTTCAACAGTCGGCATATTTGTTAAATAATTTATAATTAAATACGCTTTGCTGTTAAAATACTGCGAGTCTAACAAATTAGGAATTAAAGCTCCTATTTCTTCAAGTTTATTCATTCCGCCAAAGTAACCGAATAATAAACCACCACCAACAACTAAAATGTAATCAGTATTCGCATTAACCCATACTGTTTCAATATTTAGCATCTGTTTTTCAGCGTATGATGTCATTTCTTTCATTACATGCTCTGTAATGTCAATATTCCTTGCACTCGTCCATGAAAAATGGAATTTCAGAGCATCTTCCACTTTTACATCAGGATCATTTTTTTGTAATTCAAAGAAATTATCAATTACTGGCTTAATGATCTTTTTCATAAATATTTCTCGTGATGTCAATTCTGAAGGTTTACGTGATTCATCATCAATTTTTTCAATTATAGCTCGTTGAGAAGCAAAAGCTGGATCGTTATAAACAGCATCTATAATACGGTCAATGTAGCCGTTTGTACCAACCTGACTTAGATTATCAGCCTCCGCTAGATAACGAGTCATTACTTTATCTAGTCCATCTTCACTAAAGACAGCTTTATCACTTGTACCTGCTCCTAAGTCTGCTATTGTATATGTTTTGCCATTTAATTTTTCTTTTAGTTCCGTTTCTACAATTTGAAACTTTTGAACATCATATTTCAAAGCGATGGCAGTTGTAACACTTTCAGCATGTATTTGAGCTTGGTTCGGTAATATTGTAATTTTAACTTCCTGATCAACATACGGCCCATCAATAAATGTAATACTATGCTCACCTATGAATCGTTGTTTTAATGATTGTTCATGCTTCAAATAACTTTTCGATGGCATGCCAGTAGATAAGGGAGCAATAACATTTCTTTGTCCGTTTTTAATTGCAGCAATCGCCATACCAGCTAAAATTGGAAGAATAAACACTTTACTATTGCTATCTGTAAATTTATCTTCTGAATCACCATTCCCTAACATTTTAGGCTGTTCTTTTTCAGCACCATTTTTAGCGATTTCTCCAACATAAAATGTTTTATTGCTTTCGTCCTTACCTAAAGCATTAGATTTTACTCTAATATGAATATAATCCTCAACTAATTGAGAGTTACTTTTATCAAATTGTTGATTGTAATTTACAGCTGTTTCAGGAGCTTTAGAAATCACCGTTGGTATATTAAAGCTTTCTGGATTACCTGCATTATTTAGAAATGAGATTTTTGTAGTAATATTCCCTGGATCAATACCTGTAAATAACATCATTGTCGTTTCTTTATTTGAAATATTGCTCATTTAAAACCCTCCTAGTAGTTTAATTTAAACTAGTTTAAATTAGTTTAATTTAGTTATTTTTATCTAATTCGATTTAATTTAATTCGTTTCATTTTGACTAAATTAGTTTAAATTAATTTAGTTCTATTAGTTTAAATTAGTTTAAACTAATTTACTTTTTGTAATAATGTTCAAGTGCAGCTTGACCATACTGTGTAATACTATATCCATTAACTCTACGGTCAGATTGGTCTCGATTTGTTACAACCAATACACCACCCTCTAGTCTGCAAAGTTCCTTATAACATCTTTCTTGACTTAGGTTTGATTCATTACGAATATCTTTGAATGAATAATTCGGATTTTCTTGAATCAACTTTAATAATTGCCAACTTGTGTCATTCAATGTTTTTATTACTTCTTCAAGTGGAATTGATAACGGCATGATTTCTACCTCCTTGTAAATATCATAACATACTATACGATATAATACAATACAATATGATACGATTACATTAATTATTTCCATTAAGTTTTACCATTGATACAAAAAAGACCAAGATAGCCAATTGCCGTCTTGGATTTTAGACATTTCTTTATTCTCTCCAATTTAAATCAATGAAACTACTAATAGCCTCCTTAATCCTATTCACTGGCGAACCTACCTCATCCACAACATGTGCAAGCAACGAGGCCCAAGAATGGTGCGATTCACCTGTTCTGTTTATATATCTTAATATCTCTTTAAATTCTCTCATTTCTGACTCTGTTAATTCATGTTGTAAGAATTCTTTTATATAAGCATTTACAAACTTTGCTTGGCTCATGCTTATTTCCAATAAAATTGCGGTTGCTCTTGATACAGTACAATCTAGTGCAAAAGCTAATAACGCAATTGCTGAATATTCTCTTTGAGAAAATCTAATTGTGACTCTTTCACCAGGATCATTAATTCGTTTCTCTACTGTTTTGTTACTAACATGACCACGGAAAATAGTGGTATCAAACAATAAATCTCTTTTAAAAAATTGAGACAAGTGTTCAATTACATTCCGATCTTTTATGACGTACATGCAAAGAGATGGACAAACGTCTTTTACTGGAGTGTATGTGATGTGTGATAAACGATAAATTGCATCTTTTAAATCCAATTTCAAAGTGGGCTTTACATCACGTTTCTTATCTGAACGTTGACCTCTTTCGCCCTTTTTTTCCACTTCCCTCAACCCCCAATAGCAAAATATTTTTAGGACTGTGTCTTAGTGTCCTATGTCCTCTTTTAGTTATAGTCCACTTTATGGCCATCTGCCCTTGTCCTAGAACGTTTACAGAAGATTATTTTTTTCCACTTCCCTCGTCCCTCAATAGCCTAGTGTCCTAAGTCCTCTTTAGTTATATTCAAATTTATGGTTATCTGCCCTTACAACTAATTTAAACTAGTTTAAATTAGTTTAAATTAGTTCAATTCAATTTGAACTAAAGCTATTTTTTTGGATCTGTTGTGTATGAGGAGTTTAAGAAAAATTTATTTTGGTCATACTCAAAGTAAAAAATAATATGAGGTGATAGGTACATGAGTACAACAGAAGAAAAAAGACGTAAGATTATTGAAGGTGTAAAAAAACAATCCGAACGTTATGGTTTCCCTACTTACCCTAATAAAAAGAAAAAGAAGGCTACTAAAAAGGCCCCTAAAAGTTAAACTTTGCTTCTAAGGGCCATCTAGTAAATTTATAATCAAATTTAACAAAATCTATATTCATTTTATTAATGACTTTACTAAACAAGTGAAAAGTTATTTCTAGCAACCATTGAATTATGTTCTACAATTTTATTTTTGATTTGTTTAGCTATTGCTCTTACCATTTTTACAGGTACAGCATTACAGATCATTTGTTGCATAGAATCCAGCTTACCTTTAAAAACAAAATCATCTTTTACGCTAAATAATCTTGCACATTCTCTAACAGATAATGTTCTATTCAATTCAGGATGCGTTATTAATGACTTTCTTGGATTTGTGATGGTAATAGATGGTTTGTTATTTTGCAACCGTCTGTATATTGAACTATGTGTATTCCCTTTTGACATACTTTTAGGTAGCAAATGCATCGGAACGTTTCTCCAATTACCACCTTGTGGAACATGGGACATTCGTTCAACCGTATCTATTCGTGGCTTCGAGAAATCAAGTTGGTTTGGTATATCATTATTTAATCCATCAAATGCCTGTTCTACGGTTACATAATCTTCAGGTTTATGTGTTGGTTTTGGTAGCTCAATTCGTCCAATTTTAGATCCAATTACAAACGCTCTATTTCTATCTTGTGGATCTCCATAGTCTGACGCTGTGAGTACACCTGAAGTAACTTCAAAATCTGATAACTCGTTCTCAATTTCTTTTTTAAACCGTCCATCACCAGCAGTTAATAGCTGAGGTACATTTTCTATCACAACTACTTGGCAATTTGGATTCGCCTTCACTGATTCAAGGTATTCTTTGAGCAATTTATTTTTCGGACTATCTAAATATTTTTCCTTATCTTTTCTTTGATTTGCTGGCGTTAGATCCTGGCATGGTGGCCCAGCAAACATAACTGGCGCACCGATCTGTCCAAAAATTGACTTATCAAATTCCCTTATATCTCCATGATGGATAGGGTTTTTATGATTATAGCGATATGTTTTAACAGCATCTTCCTCTAGCTCTAAGGCAAAAACAACATCATATCCTTCATCTACAAAGGCACTATCCATAATGCCACATCCGCTGTAGCAACTAATAGCTTTTAATTGGATATGAAGATTATGAATTGCTTTTTTTATGTAGTTAACCGATTTTTTTGTAAATGATTCTGTTTGTTCAATTACTTCATCAAATAACGATAATTGTTGATATGCACTTTGGCCAACAACTTCATCTAATTCCTTCTTCGATAAAACAACATCGAAAGTCTTTTTCACATTAATTAAAGAAGAAATATCTATTACATTTTTCTTTTTGGAAATAAATCGTTGAACTTTATTTTTGAGTGAAGATCCAATGCTTTTTTCTTCATTTTTATAGCCACTAACATAAATTTCATTTTCATGGATTTCAATTTGAAGATAATCAGCATCATCAAATACTTCCAGGGCTTTTTTATTCCGAATATCAAGAACAGGTTTCTGACCATTTTTTACGGTTCTTTTAGATACCATATTAGGAGTATTTTCATCTGAAGGCAGAATAACAATTTTTTTATGAACCTGATCCACAATGTATTTAAAGTGAGTACCGATTTCAAAATTTGTTTGCTGAAGCTCAATATCTTGAATATATAAACCACGATTTGATTTTTTTGCTTTTCTTGTTTTTATCATTGGTTCTGCTCCTTTTTGCTTTTGGCAAAGCGCTAAATGTTCCCCAAAAGGGATAATTTTTCCCCTTTGGTTGCTGCAGGCTAACCAACGCCAACAGAGCGAAGCAAGGGTTAACAGCACAAAAACTTTTTCTGCCTCCAGGCATGCTTAGAAAAAGTTTTTTGCCCCTTGCTGGAGCTGTGTTACGCCTGCACGGCAGGGGATTGGGAAGAGTAGCGAGGCTCGCCCAATTCCAGGCCGATGTCAGGCGTTAAGTTGGTAGATTGCGCTGCGCCAAAGGGAAA
>NZ_JBWHYQ010000027.1:0-64081 GCF_056322905.1 Lysinibacillus sp. G1-3 | reverse complement strand
TTTCACCATGAAGTGAAATAGATTATTCGGTATTAGCCCCGGTTTCCCGGAGTTATCCCAAACTATAAGGTAGGTTGCCCACGTGTTACTCACCCGTCCGCCGCTAACGTCAAAGGAGCAAGCTCCTTATCTGTTCGCTCGACTTGCATGTATTAGGCACGCCGCCAGCGTTCGTCCTGAGCCAGGATCAAACTCTCCATAAAAAGAAATTTGATAAGCTCAAATTGTTTTGCTGGCATCATGTTTGATGTCCAAAATTTTGTTTCGTTCACCAACTCAAGGTTAGCTACTAAAAACTTTATTGATTACGTTTTGCTTGTTCAGTTTTCAAGGTTCATAACGTCGCCTCTAAGCGACAACTTCTACATCATACTATACAAAAATATGAATGTCAATAAGTTTTTTTGGAGCGGGTGATGAGAATCGAACTCACGACATCAGCTTGGAAGGCTGAGGTTTTACCATTAAACTACACCCGCGATATGAATAATATTTATTTAAAATGGCGCGCCCGACAGGAGTCGAACCCATAACCTTCTGATCCGTAGTCAGACGCTCTATCCAATTGAGCTACGGGCGCATATGTTTAATAAATTGACTTGGTGCGGCCGAGAGGACTTGAACCTCCACGGGGTTGCCCCCACTAGGCCCTCAACCTAGCGCGTCTGCCGTTCCGCCACGACCGCATTCGATTAGTAACTTTCTCATTGTACTACGATAATCTGAAAAGTCAACTTTTTTTCTTAAAGAGATGAGCCATGAAGGACTCGAACCTTCGACCCTCTGATTAAAAGTCAGATGCTCTACCAACTGAGCTAATGGCTCGTATTAAGAAATGAATGGCTGGGGTACTAGGATTCGAACCTAGGCATGACGGAATCAAAATCCGTTGCCTTACCGCTTGGCTATACCCCAATAAGTGGCGGTCCCGACCGGGATCGAACCGGCGATCTCCTGCGTGACAGGCAGGCATGTTAACCGCTACACCACGGGACCAATGTTACTATATTTTCATGAATTAAAATAATGAAATGACCCCTACGGGATTCGAACCCGTGTTACCGCCGTGAAAGGGCGGTGTCTTAACCACTTGACCAAGGGGCCATGGCTCCGAAGGCAGGACTCGAACCTGCGACAACCTGATTAACAGTCAGGTGCTACTACCAACTGAGCTACTTCGGAATAATTCACATGTTTTGTCGTCGTTATCTTGTCGACTTTTACTATTATAGGGACATCTGCAGTAAACGTCAACCCTTTTTTATTATTTTTTTTATTCTATTAGTTTCAAACGCCCTAAACACTTGCTACAGCAGTATTTCTCCACATTCATTCTAATTTTTCTTACATAAGATTGTTGGCATTTTACACATGTATATGTATACAGTCGACGTTGTTTTTTGGAAGCTGTCTTAGGGACTTGTAATACTGCACAAAAACGAGGAGCATTCACTTTTACTAATAGCTCTCGAAAATCTTTATCTCGATGCTGATACCCTTTGCCTTCCAAATGTAAATGATAATGACATAATTCGTGTCGAACTATCCCTTCTACTTCACTAATACCATACAATTCATATGCTTTTGGGTTAACTTCAATATTATGCGATTGTAAAAGATAACGTCCACCTGTTGAACGTAACCTTGAATTAAAATATGCTCGATGCATAAACGGCTTCTGGAAACTATCTAATGATATTCGACTAACAAGATGTTGAAGTTCCTCATTGTTCATATCTATATCACCTCTAACAACAAGAATACCACACTGTATAGTATAGACAGTGTGGTAAATTTTATCCCGCTATAACGGGCAGTATTTCATCCTGGCATTAAGTACAAACATAGCAAGGGCTAGAAATTTTGGTGGGAGATTAACTGCCCGTAATAGCCCGATTGGTGAAGACTAATAATCAGCGAGGATGAAAGAATCCTCGCTGATTATAGTTTCACTTAATTACGCTTCGATAGTTTGATCTTTAGGAGGCAGCATCGTTAATGATATGCGCCCTTTATTGACATCTATTTGTTCTACCCAAACCGTCACAATATCACCGAGTGCAACAACCTCTAATGGATGTTTAATACGTTTTTTTTGTAATTTAGAAATATGCACAAGCCCGTCCTGCTTCACTCCAATATCTACAAATGCTCCGAAATCAACTACATTTCTCACTGTACCTTGTAATTCCATCCCAACTTGTAAATCTTCCATTTTCAATACATCTGTTTTCAGTAAAGGCTGAGGGAATGCATCACGTGGATCGCGGCTTGGCTTCATTAATGTATCCACAATATCCTTTATTGTGATTACTCCAACATCTAAAATGCCACTTAATTTTTCTTGATCTAGTTTTGCAATGGCTTCCTCGGCCTTTTGCGTCCCTAGCTCTTTTTTATCAATTTGTACAACCTCTAAAATCTGCTCTGCTACACTATAGCTTTCAGGGTGAATGCCCGTAGCATCGAATGCATTTTTGGCTCCTGGCACACGTAAGAAACCTATTGCTTGTTCATACGTTTTGGCACCAAGTCGTGGAATTTTCTTTAGTTGAGCACGAGTAGTAAATTGTCCATTTTCCTCTCGCACCTTCACGATATTCTCCGCAACCGTTTTAGATAATCCAGAAACGTATTGTAGTAAAGAAGCTGAGGCTGTATTAACATCAACACCAACTTGGTTTACAGCCGTCTCTACTATAAATGTTAAGGACTCATTCAATTTCTTTTGAGAGACATCATGCTGATATTGGCCTACCCCAACAGCTTTTGGCTCAATTTTCACTAACTCCGACAGCGGATCTTGCAAGCGGCGTGCAATAGAAACGGCACTACGCTGTTCTACCTGTAAATCCGGAAACTCTGTACGGGCAACTTCGGATGCTGAATAAACAGAAGCTCCCGCTTCATTGACGATCACATAGGCAATATCTGTTTCAAGTTCATTCAATACATCAGCTATAAATTGTTCTGTTTCGCGTGAGGCAGTACCATTACCAATAGCAATTATAGTAATTGGGTATTTTGCTAAAATTTCTTTCACAACTGCTTTTGATTTTCCTACATCTGGTTTTGGTGGATGTGGATAAATGGCTGTAACCTCAAGCATTTTCCCAGTTTCATCTACAACAGCTAGCTTACAGCCTGTACGGTACGCTGGATCAACTCCTAATACATACTTCCCTTTCATTGGAGGCTGTAATAATAGATTACGTAAGTTCTCAGAGAAAATATGAATAGCCTGCATCTCTGCTTTTTCTGTTAATTCATTTCGTAACTCTCGTTCTATAGAAGGCTGAATTAGACGCTTGTACGAATCCTCGATCGCTAGCTTTACTTCTGGAATTGCTGGAGAGGAACCTGTAGCCGGAATCCACTCCTTCCACATAATCATCAATACTCGATCTATAGGTACTTGAATTGCTACTTTTAAGATTTCTTCTTTCTCACCACGATTTACAGCTAAAATACGGTGTGGGACAATACGATTTACAGGTTCTTCATATTCATAATACATTTCAAACACGTTTTTTTCGTCTGCATCTGCATCCTTCACACTCGTAGCGAGTACTCCATCTTTCCATGAATACGTACGAATTTTTTCACGGATTGCCGCGTCATCAGCAAAGCGCTCTGCCAAAATATCCCGCGCCCCAGCTAATGCATCCTCTACATTAGCAACTTTCTCCTCATCTACGAAGGGCATTGCTAATTTCTCTAAAGCATCATTACGATACTCTAATAGAAGATCTGCAAGAGGTTCTAACCCTTTCTCTTTAGCTATTGTCGCCTTTGTTCGGCGTTTTTGTTTATACGGTCTATATAAATCCTCTACACGTTGTAAAACAGTTGCTGCTTGAATCGCTTTTTCTAATTCAGGCGTTAGTTTATCTTGTTCCTGAATTAATCGTATAACCTCTTCTTTGCGTTGCTCAAGCTGCTGTATGTAGTGATATCGATCCTCCACA
Organism: Lysinibacillus sp. G1-3; assembly: GCF_056322905.1. Lineage (NCBI taxonomy): Bacteria > Bacillati > Bacillota > Bacilli > Caryophanales > Bacillaceae > Lysinibacillus > Lysinibacillus sp. G1-3. The sequence continues at coordinate 60,113 of NZ_JBWHYQ010000027.1, read as the reverse complement.
GCTTTAATCTGCACTTCATCAAGGGACCCAGTAGCTTCTTTTCGGTAACGTGCAATGAACGGCACGGTATTTCCTTCTTCTAATAATTTAATAACAGCCTCAGCTTGACCCGGCTTAACAGCTACATCCTTTGCAATGAGCTGTAACATTTGCTTTTGTTCCACATCATCACTACCTTTTTTCTTTTCATTTTACCATTACACTTTACTAAAAATGCAAAAAAATAGTCTACTCTAACAGAAGAGTAAACTATTTTATTCAATACGAAGAGACTGTTTTCGCTAGCACTTCCTGCAAAGCTCTTGCTATCGCTTGTATTTGCAACAACAACAAGAAAGCCCCTCTCGCTAAAATTTTTTAAAGTGAGACACCATCTCTTACTAAGATAGCTTCTTGTAATTTTTTTATTGCCTTCCTTTGTATTCTAGATACATGCATTTGAGAAACCCCTAATCGTTCCCCAACTTCTTTTTGAGTGAGTTGCTCTAAATATGTAAGCTGAATGATTTGTCTTTCTCTCTCATCTAAAATACTCATTGCTTCAGAAACAACCATTCTTTTATTCGTCATTTCATAGCCGTCATCTTCTTTACCCATAATATCAAATAACGTTACTGTACTACCGTCAGAATCCGACTCTATTGAATGATCCATAGAAAGAGCATGGTAACTACGGCTCATCTCCATAGCCTCTAACACTTCTTCTTCTTCTACTTCTAATTGATCCGCAATTTCCTTAATAGACGGAGAACGTTGCAACTCAACTGTCAACGCTTCAACTGTTGTTTTAATTCGTGGTCCTAATTCTTTTATCCGTCTTGGCACATGAACATCCCAAGTCTTATCACGTAAAAAGCGCTTAATTTCTCCAACAATCGTTGGAACAGCAAATGCTTCAAAACTTCGACCAACATCAGGATTAAAACGTCTTATTGCACCTAGCAACCCCAGCATACCTACTTGAGTAATATCATCATAACTAGATTTACCATTCGAATATTTACGTGCAATGGATTCTACTAAATATCGATAATGAATCACTAAATTTGTTTGAGCTTCATCATCTTCCGTTGATTGGTACAGTGCAATCCACCTTAGTATATCTTCCTTAGACGAAGATTTAGGTAGTGATTCTTTCGACATTTTTCTCCACCTGCTCTCTAGCGACATACTTAGTCATGAAAACAGTTACGCCACCATCGTTATTTATCATCACCTCATCCATCAAAGTTTCCATTAAATAAAGCCCTAAACCACCTTCGCGAAGACCTGCAATACTCTCTTCAGGATGATACGGACCGATTTTCGATTTTATCTCCTCAAAATTAAAACTATTACCGTAATCTGCAATCATCATTTCTAGTTTATTTTCATACAAAGCGCATCCAATGACGATTTCTCCCTCTTCTTCGTCCTTATATGCATGATGTACAACATTTGTTACCGCTTCACTTGCAGCAATTTTTAAATCTTCAATATCATCGTAATTAAATCCAACTCGACTAGCTAAGCCAGAAACCGTCAATCGAATCACACTGACAAATTGCGGTTTTGCAGGAACCCTTATCTCAATATAATCAAATTCCTTCATTTTCGTAATTCCACCTTTTTATCAGTCTCAATATCCATTAAATCGCTTAAACCAGTAATTTCAAACAACCTTTGTAATCTATTCGATAAACCAACTAATTTAACTTTACCATTTTCGCGTAGCGTTCTTTTATAAAAGGCTACAAAGATACCTAGCCCTGTACTATCCATATAATTAACTTTTGATAAATTTAGTACTATTTCTAATCCCTCAGTAATTTTCACTGCCTCTAATTCTTCCCTGAGTCCTGAAGCAGTAAAAGTATCTATTTCACCCTCTACAAATCCGTATAGTTTATTATCAAGTTCTTTAAAGTGTATCGCCATGTCCATACAGCATACCTCCACCAATTTGTTAGACTAATTTTCTATTCCCGTAATTATTAAAAGTCAAACCTAAAAAACTATTTTTTTATAATTGCAATTGTAAAATCATCTGATAGTTTAAAATCCTGCATTTTTTCAATTTGCTTATAAAGAAGATTACATAATTCTTGGGCTGACAAGTATTTATTTTCAAATATTAATGATGTAATGACCTCTCGTGCATTCAATTCATCCTGCAATCTGAATTCAGTAACACCATCCGTCATCATGATTACGATGTCGTTTTCTTCCAAAGTAATTTCGTTATAAGAATATTTCGTTTCTGGCAACACCCCTAATAATAATCCCGTTGATTCCAAAGGGATAAATTGATCACGCATAGCACTGTAATGAAGAGCTGGCTCGTGACCTGCAGAAGCATAAGAAAAAGTGCTTTTTCGCAAATCCAAACAACCGTAGAACATAGACACAAACATACTGTCGTCTACACTCTTTTCAATTACTCGATTAATGACCTCTAATACATATGAAGGATCTCTATATGCATAATCCAATGCTTCTAAACCATATTTTACCATAGACATGCATAATGCGGCTGGAACACCTTTACCTACCACATCTGTCACAGCTACACTCAAATAATCATCTCGATTATATAAAAAATGGACATAATCCCCATTCATTTTCCGGATTGGAATAGATATCATTCCTATATCGATATTTAAAAGTTGTGGTACCTCTGTTTTAAGTAATGTACTCTGGATACTTGTAGCAATTTTCATTTCTATCTCATACTCAGCCTGTTTTTGTAATAAGCTTTGGTGCTCCCTATGAGCCATTCCATAATGCACCATCACTTCGATAAGAAAATCATATGCAAGCTGTTCTTCACTCATTCTACGTGGAAAAAGCTTTTCAACTGCGTTTTTATGAATACTTACAACATCCTCTGGAGATATATTATTTTGGATTAACTGACGAGTGAAATTTTGAGCAATATACAAATTCTTTTCAGTTTGATCAGTCATATAATCTGACAAAATCTTTTTATATTGAGATTCTAATCGATCCAACAACTCCACATCCTAACGCAGCCATTTTTCAGCTCTTATCATTGTTCCTTCACCAATAACCGATTGAATATTCATACTGTCCATCAATCGATTAACGCCTGGTAAACCTGCACCTAGCCCCCCTGAAGTAGAGTAACCATCCTCCATCACTTTCCGAACATCCTCTATTCCTGGTCCTTGATCCGTTGCAATAACAATTATTTTTTTCTCTGTGTCTGACTCAAATTTTTCAATTTCAATGACACCTATACTTGCATATAAATATATGTTTCTAGCTAGTTCGCTTATAGCTGTGGTGATTCGAGCCTGATCAACAGTGTCAAATCCAAGCGCTTTTGCTTCGTCACGCCCCAGTTGTCTTGCTGCTACTATATCCCACTCAGTAATAATCTCAACCGAAGACTTAATTGTCACTGCTGTCCCCCCAATTCCTTTCGGAGTTATACTCTTACACTTTTTTGACCCACTTAACTAAATACTTTAAATATTTTAATTATATTAAAGATTTTACCTCAGCGAAATGGTTGCTGTCGCTAAGTTTGTATTTCACAGAAAAAATTTTATTGCTGAAGTTTTACTTTCGCACAGAAAAACACTTGTTGCTGCCGCTTCGCTTTCGCACAGATAAACACTTGTTGCTGCCGCTTCGCTTTCGCACAGATAAACACTTGTTGCTGTCGCTTCGCTTTCGCACAGAAAAACACTTGTTGCTGAATGAAGGTGAAATTCTATGTATATTTCCTTAAACCTCTCAATGCTTTTTCAAAAATCGATGCTAATTTTATATCTTGAATATACCTCAAATTTATAAGCACCATTTTTGAATAGCGATTTTAATAAGTATTTTAGGGGAACAATACAAAAAAGCATCGAGATGAAAACATCTCGATGCCGCTATACACATATGTATATCAAAATTTAACAAGCCCTAAACTAATCATCAATGCACCATCAACTTTCTCCATCAACGCATGGTCAAGTTGTGTAATACGATCCGTCAATCTTGACTTATCAATCGTCCGCACTTGCTCGAGCAGAATAACCGAGTCACGTTCAAAACCATACTTTTCAGCATTAATTTCGACGTGCGTCGGTAATTTTGCTTTCTGAATCTGTGCAGTAATAGCTGCGATGATGACAGTCGGACTAAATCGATTTCCAATATCATTTTGAATAATCAGCACCGGCCTAGTGCCCCCTTGCTCGGACCCAACTACCGGCGATAAATCTGCAAAAAAAACGTCACCACGTTTTACATTCAAAGTGTCATCCCCCGCTAACGAGACGCTCCACTGTATGTTGTGCTTCATATTCTGCATGCAAGCATTCACTTGCAATACTCAGATTTATATGAGACATTTCAACATATCCTTTCATCATAGCTTCCCGTATTTGATTTGGTTGCTCCTGCATTAAAACTTTGCGCGACAAAATACGCGCAAAAGATTCACTCTCAATTACTTCCTTTGTTTGTAGAAATAGTCTGTCTTGAACAGCAATTGTAGCTTCTCTTAACTTTTTCTCGTACACAGCAAGCACCTCCAACGGAACCATCCACTTTTCATTACTACCCATTCTACCATTGAAAGATATCGTTGAAAAGACACGAAATGACAAAATATCTGACAATTTAAAGTCCAAGTTGTAAAAATATGTAGGTTGTCGAAGGTAAATGCCGATTTATTCACCTTGCAATATGTCACAAATTATGATTGGCTCATCTACCCGGTAATTTAACAAATTGATTAGTAAGTAGTTATTCACCAGGTTGTTTAGTTGCTCCGATAAAAAATTCATTTGTCCTAAAATCATTTATGCCTCGGCATGATTGATCCCGATTTTAATTTAGAGTTAAATGTATAATCTAGGAACCCTCGCTGTAATAATGCATGGTACTTCATAATTAATGGTTTCAAGCTTCGCTGCCCATTCATTCATTGAAATAACATCCTGTCCTTGATGACCAATGAGTGTTACTTTCTCACCTATAGCATATGCTTTTGGCAAGGCAACCATACATTGGTCCATACAAATTCGTCCGACAATCTGCATTCTTTGACCATCAATTAGTACTTCTTGTCCGCCTAATTTACGAATCACTCCGTCAGCATAGCCTATTGGTATCGTTCCAATCCACATATCCGCTGGTGCCGTAAAAGTAGCGCCATAGCCTACTGAATCACCTGCTTGTAACTGTTTTACATGAACAAGCTCACTCTCAAGTGAAAACGCTGGCTGTAACGAAAATGGTAAAATACCTTCTACATAAGGCGATGGTGATAATCCATACATTGAAATACCATATCTGACAGCGTCAAATTGTAAATGTGTATCTTTCACTAATGATGTAGCTGTATTTGATGCATGAACAAGTCTAGGCTTTTCAGGCAATACTGACACACATCTCTCAAAAAATTGCACTTGTCTATCGAAGTAAGAGGCATCTTCTTCATCTGCAGTCGCAAAATGTGTAAATATCCCATCAAGCTCTACATTTATTGTATTCTTTATTGTTTGATATAGTTCCAATAATTCTTGTTCTGAACGAACGCCAATTCTGCCCATTCCACTATCTACTTTTATATGTAGTCGTAAAGGGTTTACTTCATTAGCTATGAACGGAGCAGCTTGCTGTACCCATTCACTAGCAAACGCCGTAAGAATTATGCGCTGCTTGGCAGCGTATGGCACAAACGAAATTGGAGAAGCACCTAATAATAGTATGTCCGGTTCTTCAAAATGCGCTCGAATATGTAATGCTTCATCGGGCGTTGCCACAGCAAGTATTGTTGCCCCTGCCTCGAGTGCCGCTTTTGCAACAGCTAAATCTCCATGACCGTATGCATTTGCTTTTACGACAGCTATAATTTGAACATTAGGTTGAAGTAGCTTTTTCAAATTTTTTACGTTTTTTTGAATTGCTTGTAAGTCTACAATTGCTTTGGTTGGTCTAAAATACTGCTGTATCTCCATTAGAATACCCTCTTTATATTTTTATTAAAACAATATGTATTGATTAAATCACTTTTGCTCTACAGTTTTACCATAAGTTATTCTATTTTAGACTAATTTTCTACATAACTTTTATCATATATGACTTAACACTTTCTAAACAGTGTTAATATTCATCAAAACTGCACTATTTTTCTTAATAAGCTACAGCTTTCCATTTAGAAAAGCTGTAGCTGGAGTAATTATTTCATACTACCTATCGTCATAGAAGTGGCAACTTGCACCATTTCTTCGCGAGTCAATTTACTAGATGCTACAAAGAATTCGACGCCATCCTTTTCCCAGCTAATAGATGTATCTGTAATAGCTCCAATTGTAAAGCCTAAATCTACAGGATCACCAGGCGATGATACTGGCAACATTGAAGTCTGTTTCGTAACTGGTTGTTGCATAACAGTAAATGGCTTGTCACCGTCGAATGTTAAGATAACACGTTCCATGCCACCCTCTTGCATGACTTTCTCATCCACCATCTTTGTATTTCCTAAACTTACAACAGGGTAATGTGTTTGGAACTTTGTATTTTCGGCTTCTGCACTTACTGCTTGTTCCCCATCATTTCCATCCGGATTATTATTGCTCTCTTTATCGCCTTTATCCTTTTCTTCCTTATTATCTTTTTCTGGCGATGTAGCGTTTTCCCCTTTTGGTTCATCTTTTTCTGTAAATTGCTCAACCGCATACTCTTTAGCCGCATGTTGAACACCTAATTTAATATTTTTAAATGTGATACGAATTTGCTCTTCTTTTACATCATTCATAATTACTACGGAAGTTGGAAGCATTGTTTTCTTATCGACTGTTATTACTTGATGAGGCATACTATTTTTATAGCTATTTCTAGTAGCCGCTTCAAATATATATGCTTTGTCCTCTTCTTTCATGACTAAATTTTTATCTTGAGCTAAATCTTCTGCTAGTGCACCTATTAAATAGGCCTGACTATTTTTCTTTGGCCAATCACTTTGGAATTTATACATTTTGTTTAATGTAGGTGTAACAACAAAAACGCCATCTGCATTTCGCACTATCATTTGTGAAACATCTTTCCCACTTTCTACAACTTCCACTCGATAGAAATCAGGTTTCGTATGCCAAACAGTTACATCATATTTTTTTGGATCCCCACCAGATTTAATCTCCATCGTAGCATTTAACTCATAACCATTGGTCTCTGCCCATTTCCCATTAACTTTCTTCAACACTTTTTCCTGTGAGTCTGTACCACATGCCGATAGAAGTAATATCGTACAAAGTAAGACGAGCCATTTAACTATTCGGTTGCCCACGCTTTCACCCTTTCCTTCTTTCAAATCCACTACGACAATATATGAACCGTATTTGTCAGTTATGTCATTTGAACATGGGCAATATATTTATCTTCACTCAGAAATTTATTTGCTTTTTAATAGCTATCACGATAGAGTAGTTGATTTTTGCTCCGACTAGGCACTTTCCTAGAGCGTCAGCCGGGACAGAAATCAACTTATAGTTTTAATAAATGCCTTCCGCAACTTTTAATAATGAGCCCTTTTACTTTATATGGCGAAAGATTGTTTACATTTTTTATTGTAATAATATTACTTGTGCTGCTGCGTATTGTTTTGAGTGTGTTATGCTTACAAATCCATTTACAAGCTCTCCTTTAAAATATAAAACAGGATTACCAGCTTCCCCTCTTAAAACTTCAACATCATGAAGCTTACATTCTTCACCAATACCAGTTCCTAACGCCTTCGAAAATGCTTCTTTTACAGCAAATCGTCCGGCCAAAAATTCTATTCTACGAGTTTCTGTATGTGCATCAAACAAAACTCTTTCCCTTTCAGATAAAATGCGGTCTTTAAATTTATTTGTTCTCCCCATTGCTTTAATAATACGGTCAATTTCTACAATATCGAGACCAATTCCTTTAATCATTTGAACTTCTCCTTTTCCTATTTCTAAAAAGCCATGTATAATGATTGTAAATTGAGGTGGAGTTATGTTTAGTAGAACAGAAAATTTCAAGCAATATACAAAGTATTATCCTATTGTTTCAACATTAATAGCGGTTAATTTAATTATTTATGTAATAACTATTTTACCTGAAATAGGTGACCAAGTACTGAATTACGGAATCCAAGTGAACTTCCTTGTTCAAACAGGTGAATGGTGGCGTGTTTTTTCCGCAATGTTTTTACACGCTGATTTTTTGCACGTTTTCTTTAATATGTTTTCACTGTATTTATTCGGACCAGAGCTTGAAAAAATTGCAGGTAAGGCGCGTTTTATTACAATCTATTTATTGTCCGGTATTGTAGGCGACATGGCAACCTACCTTCTATATGATAGTAGCTATGCAAGTCTCGGTGCAAGTGGAGCTGTTTTTGGAATATTTGGTGCCTTCGGAGCACTTGTCTACTACACACGCCGTACAATGCCGATGCTTCGAAAGCTTATTTTACCAATCATTGTGATAAGTGTTATTATGACTTTTTTACAGCCGAATGTGAATGTCTATGCTCACTTGGGCGGTTTAGTAACAGGGTTCCTCCTTGGACTCATCTACTTACACCCAAGAAGAATTTTAAGCTGGCGTAAACAAAAGATGGCGGGTAAGTAATAGTTACAAAGTGGAGCCATTCTCTGATGATAAGCTTTCATCGAGGATTGCTCCTTTTATTTTTACGCTAGTGTTATATTCTTTTTTCATTTTATCCCCAAATAAAACCGTATTAACACTTGTCCATTTATGCCCTAATTCACTTGATGATGCCACTCCCACATACTTCCCCAATAGCCCCCGTTTGTAGGCCATTATTATTCACGTTTTGTTGCATTGTAGCTACATCCTCTACGCTTTCTATTACTCCCCCTTTTGTTTGATTAATTTTATTATAAACAGAATATTTGGAAATTTATAGGTAAAAAAGGATTATCATCACCATGTGTCCCTAACTTCCTTTTTGACTATGTACTTTTCTAAGAGCATGCGATTAGCCACTTGGATCAACACAATATTTTTGTGCGAAAGCGTAGTATAAACGTAGTAGCACGATATTTGTCACTCATTCGTATATTGTTGTTCTAATGTTTTAACAAATGATTCATAAAAAAAGCTAATCCCACATTAATTGTGAGGACTAGCCTTTTTCTCGCATTCAATGTTCGTACCAAGATACTATAGTTTCAGCATCCTGCTGCTCCAAATTTCGCACATTCCCTGTCATACCAGTCATGCCCGACATTACCGTTGCTTTTACAGACATAACATTCTTTCTTTTTTGGAAATACGTTTGGGTAGTCCCAATAGATTGAATTCGTTTTTTCTCCATAAAAAATGTAATACGACTGAACACACGATATTGCATAGTTAGTTGCTTTCCATCTATCATATAAGCAGCTGTTTTATGTTGCCAAATACCTATTAATATCGTTAATGGAATTAACAATAGCGAAAGCAGTCCGTACGGATAAAAGTAATAACTACATGCACCAATTATCGGTACAAGCCAAATGAAATCAATTCGGTAAAAAAATGGACGAGCTCGATTTGGCGAATAAATAAGTTCTGGTCGCCAATTTACATCCGGAAAGATCTGCTCTAACGTTTCCAAACAATCCTGCTTCTGAATAAGTGGGAACAACGCAATTTTTTTATCATTTCCCTCTCCACCATTTCCCCCAGCACTCTCAACAACAACCGTTGCAAAGCCAAATAATTGACGCAATGGATTTTCTACAATACGAATCGCCTGAATTCGATTTAACGGTAAAGTAATACGTTTTTTCTCCAGTAGCCCTTTTGTAATAATAAGTTTTTCATCTTCAGTTCGAACTGTATAATCATAATAATTGACCAATGTAATAATAAATGACACAAACCATGCCAGAATTAGGCTGAATATCACTATTAGTGCAACTAAAAATGCACCAATTTTCGCAAAGTCAGCTAGCTCATTAAAAATTTCTTCATATGGGATTATATCTGAAAGCTGAGAGATAATTGCTGCTAGCCCAGACAGAACGACCCCAATTCCGCCTGAAGTTATGGCTAATATAAGTAAATCACGTATCGACATATGATAAATCATCGGCGCTAATACTTCCTCGGTTAGCGATTGTTCATTACTCATCTGGTCATCATTCATCTGCTCATTGGCTTTGTTTTTCGTGTGACGCATTTCCAGCTCTATTGCATCTGCCGCATCCTTTCTAATTGCCGTTAACTCTACCTCTGGCTTTCTATCCTTGCTTCCCGCAGTTTCAACTTGAACCTTTACTAGGCCAAATAGTCGATGAAAAATACCCTCATTGTAATTTAAGCTTTGAATACGTTCAAATGGGATGTAACGTTTCTTTTTAACGAACAAGCCATATTTTACACGTAATTCTCCATCTTCAAACCAATATACAAAGGTACGCCATTTAACAATGCCACTAACAAGCGCAAGTATAGCCCCTACTCCCCATATACCGAATAAGAAAACAGTTCTCCAAAAATTATCACTATGGAAATTAAACGAGAAGTTAAAACCATTCGTTATAATAATAACAATTAACGGGAAAATCATACTTTTTAATGCTTTTGCACTTGAAATAACAGCCGATACTGGGTGTAATCGATTAACTTCCTTAGACATCATCTTCTGCCACCCTTGCTAATTCCGATATACGTGCACGAAGTCCATCCGCCTCTTCCATTACAAGGGCTGGAATCGTATGTACAGTTGCCGCCGTTGATATTGAAATATTACCTAAACCATATTTTTTTAATATCGGTCCTTGCGTCGTATCAACATGTTGTACACGCACCATTGGGATAAGCGTACGTTTAACAACGAATAAACCATGTTGCACTTCAATCTCACTTTCACGCACCTCATAGCGCCAGCGTTCCCATCTTACTTTTGGAAATAGATAAGCAGATAGAATAGCACTAAGTATAACTACAACAACTGCAATGAAATAAATAAATGATGGCCATTCAAAATAATAAGTGCCATAGCATACTAAAGCCGCTATAATCAAAAGAAGTATCGTTTGCAATACACCATATAAACGCCACACTGTTAACCCTTTCCTAGAAATCTTATGAATTGGTTCTGATCTCAAAATCGATCCCTCTCTTTCCTTATTTATGTATACGTAACTAATTATCTTTTTGTTTCAAAGTTTTATCAATTTTACCTTGGCGTTCTCGTGCTGTCGCTTCGTATTTTAATATGGCCATCCGCTAAAAGAAGTTAAAAAAACCTTACAGCCACTTTGACTGTAAGGTTTTATCATTTTGATGAAGATAAAATTAATCTTCGTGACGACGTGGGGCACGTGAACGACCTTGTCCACCTTCACGGCGACCTCCATCACGGCGTCCGCCTTCTCGACGATCTCCGCCACGTCCTCCACGACGATCTCCGCCACGTCCGCCATCACGACGTCCGTTAGAGCTACGGTTGCCACCGCGTCCACGATCTCCGCCACGATTGCCAGAACGCTCACGACGCATTGGTAATGGACGTTCTTCAGTAATTGTTACTGGCGAGTCATCTGGCTCTTTTGTTAATGAACGAATTGCTGCAGCTACGACATCGATTGCATCATGGTTTTCAAGTAATTCTGTAGCAAGTGTACGATAATCACCTAAGTCGTTGTTCGCAATAAGACCTTCAAGTGTCTCCAAAGCTAAGCGTTGTTGTCCAACTAAAGCTTCGTCAGTTGTTGGTGGACGAAGTGGTGTCATACGTTTTTTCGTTGTTTCTTCTACGATACGTAAGTAACCCATTTCGCGTGGCGTTACAAACGTTACCGCAAGACCTGATTTACCTGCACGACCTGTACGACCAATACGGTGAACATAAGACTCAGGATCTTGAGGAATATCGAAGTTATAAACATGTGTTACACCAGAAATATCAAGCCCACGAGCAGCTACATCTGTTGCCACAAGAATATCAATTTTATTTTCTTTAAATTGACGTAATACTGAAATACGTTTTGCTTGGCTTAAATCACCGTGAATCCCTTCAGCAAGGTAACCACGAATTGATAACGCTTGTGCAAGCTCATCCACGCGGCGTTTTGTACGTCCAAAGATGATTGCAAGTTCTGGTTGGTGAACGTTTAATAAACGAGATAAAATATCGAACTTTTCACGCTCAGCAGACTTCACAAAATATTGATCGATGTTATCAACTGTTAATTCTTTTGCTTTAATTTTTACGATTTCTGGATCACGCATAAATGTTTCAGCAATTTTACGAATTGCTGGTGGCATTGTTGCTGAGAACAGTAATGTTTGACGTTCAGATGGGACGTTTTCTAAGATTGAATTAATATCATCAATAAAGCCCATGTTTAACATTTCATCTGCTTCATCAAGCACTAATGTTTGAACATCTTCTAATTTTAAAGTACGACGATTGATATGATCTATAATTCGGCCAGGTGTACCAACGATAATTTGTGGTTTATTTTTTAGCGCACGAATTTGACGGCCGATTTCCTGACCACCATAAACTGATAATAATTTCACACGTTTGTCATAACCAATTTTATAAAGTTCTTCAGAAACTTGAATTGCTAATTCACGAGTTGGAGCAATTACTAATGCTTGGATGTTAGGGTTTTTTGGGTCAATTTTTTCGATAAGTGGAATCCCGAAAGCGGCAGTTTTACCTGTACCTGTTTGCGCTTGACCTAATACGTCACGGCCTTCAATCGCAAAACGAATAGTACCTTCTTGGATTGGTGTTGCTTCTTCAAATCCCATACGCTTTACAGAACGTAATGTAGATTCGCTAATATTTAATTCTGAAAAATTTGTCAAACTTCTCAATCTCCTTTTTCTGCTTTTAAGTTGACAAATGGTTACATTTTCAGATGAAGTTGTCGGCAAATTCGAGCCTGTGTTGTGGAACGTTTCCGTTACTTAAAAATTTTCTCTATATGATGGTCACATAGAGCTCTCTTATATGAAAAGGAAAGCCCGGTCTTTACCGAGCGGTTTGATTCTGTCGTAATTATTCACTTTAGAATAAAACCGTTGTGTTCAAAAAAAAGTACTCTTCAATCAAATATGAAGAGTCTTCGCACAAAATGTATCCATTGCTTACACTAGTCTAACATGGGATTAAAACGTATGCAACGATAACGCATGAGTCGTAATAATCTGACTACTTTACGAACTCTTTAAAAATGACAAAACGTTAGAAAACCATTCAGAGCAATCTTCGCCATAACAAATATGATGCTTGCCAGTATCAGATAAATACAAGGTTTTTTCGTTTGAAGTTAATTGATCAAATAAAAAGCGAGCAGTATGATAAGGCACAATTCCATCTAATTTCCCTTGTACAATATACACCGGAATTTTAATATCTTTATAATACGGCTCCACCATTCGAACAAGCTTCATGAATTCTATCGTTGCGGATAGTGGCACATGATTAAACTTATGCCGGTATCGTAAAAACAGCTCATTATTAGACAAATTACGATGGTATGCCTCAGTTGCCAGCATTTTAAAATCTTTGACCAGTTGCTTCGGACTCACATATTTGGCAGCAGCGCTTAGTAATACGAGCTTTTTCACTTTATACCGCTTGGCTAAATAGAGCGCTATAATGCCCCCCATTGAAAATCCAACTACTATTACTTCATCTACTTTTTTGGCAAGAGCACGAAAAGCGAGCTCGGCATCCATTAACCAATGCTTAGCAGTGAAACCACGCATTTGTAATTCTTCTCCATGCCCTGACAAGGTAGGTTCTTCAATGAGCCAATTTGTATACGTTCGTAAATAGGTAGTAAAAGGTTCTACTTCATAAGGTCCTCCTGAAAATCCATGTATACATAACACACCTACTGACATTATTTTCACCTCTAAATGTGTAACTCATATAAGTCGATAAATGAAAGAAAGAATCGGTGAGAGAATGCCCCACCGACTCCTTGTTTTATCACTTCGTAAATGCACGTAAGATCGTTTCTAACTTCATACCACGAGAGCCTTTGAGTAAAACGATAGACTCCTCGTTAGCTTGCTGTAGTTTTTCGATAATTGGCGTATAATCATCCTCTGCATATAACAAATGGTCCTCATCAAATCGCTCTTTTAAAACTTCATTTAAATAAGCCATTCGTGGGCCAAATAAACATACATAGTCGATTTCTTCTGCATGAATATCCTTCGATAAATCTTCATGGAAACGCTTTTCATTTGGTCCAAGTTCAAGCATATCACCTAGCACAAGCCATTTTTCTGGGCGAATCGTTGTCGATGCAACAAATTGAATAGCCGCCTTTACAGAAGTTGGTGCAGCATTGTAAGCATCATTAATAAATAATGCCCCATTTGATCCATTCACTTGCTGCATGCGCATATCCGTAAGAGTTACTTGTTTTAAGGATGCACGAATTTGGTCATCGTTTAAACCTAGCTGTTGTGAAATTAACATCGCGACTAATGTATTTTTCACTTGATGCTTCCCAAGAACTGAAATAAAGAAATCTCCTTCTATCACACCATGTGTAGAGAAGCTACTTCCATCAGCCGTTGCTTCAATATTGTCTGCATACAATAGATTGCCATGCTCTAGGCCAAATGCCACCGCTTTTAACTGTTGCTCTTTCGCAACTAACTCTTGTAGTAGCGGTTCATCTCCATCATAAAACAGCACTCCATCTGGTTGCATTCCCTGGATTATTTCAAATTTGGCTTTAGCGATTCCTGCACGTGAGCCTAAATCTTGCATATGAGCCTCGCCAATGTTTGTAATCACTGTCATATGTGGACGAGCAAGTTTCGTTAAAAACTCAATTTCACCAAAACCACTCATACCCATTTCAAGTACGGCAACATCAGTATCTTCATCTAGCTGTAATACCGTAATAGGTAAACCTAGTTCATTATTAAAATTCCCGATTGTCTTTTGTACTTTAAAAAATGGTGTTAGCGTTCCTGCTAAAATATCTTTCGTCGATGTTTTACCATTTGAACCAGTAATGCCAATAAACTTCGCCTTATGCTCACTGCGATAGGCACGTGCCATTTGCTGAAGCGCCACCTCTGGATCATCTACAAAGAGTAATGGCACACCTTGAGGTGGATTCGGTTCATCCTTCTGCCAAAGAGAAGCTCCTGCTCCTTTTTCAATAGCCTGCAGAACGAATTTATGACCATTGGCCTTTTCACCACGAAATGGAACAAACAAATCCCCTTGTTGAATTGTTCTAGTATCAATGGAAATTCCTGATACGACCGTGTCACCAAAAGCTGGTACTTCTTCATTTAACCATGTAGCTAACTGCTTTAATGTTTTTTTCACAATAATCCCACTCAGTCTTTTTTATAGTGAAGCTGTTGTTTTTCTTCAAAACGCTCAATTGCTAGAGTAATCAGACGATCAATAAGCTCTGGGTAACTTACATTTGTATGTTGCCAAAGAAGCGGATACATACTTACAGGTGTAAAACCTGGCATTGTATTCACTTCGTTAATATAAATGCTATTATCAGCCGTCACAAAAAAGTCCGCACGAACTAAACCGCTCCCATCAATAGCTTTGAACGCACGTTTAGCTAGCTCCTGTAAATTAGATACTGTATCCTCAGTAAGCTCTGCTGGGATAATAAGGACTGTCGAGCCATCTTTATATTTGGAGTCATAATCATAAAAGTCAGTGACTGGTTTAATTTCACCAGGTACAGAAACTTCCGGGAAGTCATTTCCTAGCACAGCAAGTTCAATTTCACGAGCGATTATACCTTGCTCAATTACAATTTTACGATCATACTGCAAGGCTATTTCGATAGCCTTCACTAATTCATCGCGATTTGTTGCCTTGCTAATTCCAACACTTGATCCTAAGTTTGCAGGTTTCACAAACATCGGCCAATCCAGTTTTTCTTCGCAACGAGCGAGGATAGCCTCCTGTTCATTAGCCCATTCACTACGAATGAAATACGTATATGGAACTTGTGGTAAGCCGGCAATTTCAAATAATTGTTTCATAACTACTTTATCCATGCCAGTTGCTGATGCTAAAACACCATTTCCTACATAAGGTAGATTTAGAACCTCAAGTAAACCTTGAACAGTTCCATCTTCACCATTAGTACCGTGAAGCAATGGAAAAATCGCATCAAATTGTACGGATTTACCATCTTTATCAATTAAAAAATCTGTAATGTTATTTTCTAAAATATTGGCATTATCACCAAATTGTAATTCTTCAATTGTACTTGCAGGTTTTTTTAGACGCTCACCTCGGCGCCATTCCCCTTCAAGGGTAATGAAAATCGGATATACTTCATACTCCTCGAAATTCAAAGCTCCCGTGACTGCACGTGCTGTCGATAATGACACCTCATGCTCGGCTGACTTTCCACCGTATAATAAACCGATTCTTTTTTTCATTTTTGTGCCCTCCACATACTTCTTGAGTACTATTAGTTTATCATGAAACGTCTTTATAAATGACATCAATTTCGCCTTGCCGTAATTGTAGCTGACGCTTTGCTTTCGCTACATAAAACATCTGTAGCTGCCGCTTTGCTTTCGCTACATAAAACATCTGTAGCTGTCGCTACGCAAAACATCAAAACAATTACTGAATGACGTTAAAAATCTCACCGTAATTTTGACGGTGAGATTTAGTGTATATTCATTCTACGTACAAATGAATAGATCAATTATGCCTGGCATAATTGCGTCAGGAATCAGCTTCGTGCTTAGGCCTGCGTGACGCAGGACAGTTAGCCGTTATCGCATGGATGCGATGATTTTAGGCTAACATCCTTTTATCCGCTGAAAGAAGTTAAATAATATAAATCAATTCATCGTGCTCATTTTTCAAAATTGTACTTTTTAAATCATCCCATACCTCATCCGGATAGGAATACTCTGACAGATTGCGAATTTCGATACCGTAAGCTACTTTAGGCTTTTCAATTCTATACAATGATAACAGTGCCCCATCTTTAGTAAAAGAACGATAGGCACGCAAAAATTCCGGTGAAATAGCAGGAATACTCGATTTCACCTTCCGTCGCCAAAAACCTGTGCTACGTTCCTTTTCACGAATCAAACTGTTCAAAACATTAGCAAGGAGTAAATCGGAATCACTTAAATGGCGAAAATAAACTTTAGTCATTTTCTCTAAATCTGAAGAATAATAGACAAATCGATTTTGTAATTTATTAAAAAAAGGCGAATTAATCGGTTCCTTTTTATGACTTATGTAAAGCAGCTCTCCTTGTTCCATCGGTGTTAGTTGGTCTAGCCTCTTCTCATCCATAAAGTCTATCCAACATAATTCTTTGGATTCTGTAGCTTTTTTTACAAACTGAGGTACTTCCTCTTCTGATATATAATCGAACTGAGTATGCATATTAAAGGAACCATCTTCATAGGAATGTTTCAATAACAGTAAGTGATGCAGTGGTTCAAGTGCAGCCACAAATTGCGAGAATTTAAGCCCGCTAAAAACAACAAATTTATCGACCTCATTCATATGAACATATATATGATACATAAAATCGTCAGCTGACTTCAATTTTTTAGCCACAACCATCACCCCATTCTTCACTATATTATAAAACTAAACTTGAATTTTTTGAAACATTTTATGTTAATAATCGTCATAACAATATTCACAGGCGTAAAAGTGTTTTTTACGTTATAATATGAATGTTAAAGATGCTTTTGCATTTATGTTTTTTAACTACTCGGAATGAGCACATTTAGAACGAATATAATTCTATTCATTTCTTACAAATATTTGAGAGAATTTTCTAAACAAAAAGCAAATATTACTCCCCTACTTTCGGTTTAATATTGCCTCTTGAGGATTCATCATATATATATTTGGTAGTAGATTGAATCGGAATTAATTTAAATCAAATTTACTCATTAAGAGATACTATTTTGATATAGGTGGCTTGTATGGAAAATAAACGAAATTTCGCGAATCGTTTTGACTGGACGCTCGCTTTTATACTTCTTTGCTTTCTAGTCATAAGTTTGTTAGCCATTTCGTCGGCGCAAACATCAGGTCAGTACGGCGTTAACTATGTTCCTTTACAATTGCGATGGTACGTCATTTGCTCAGTAATTATTGGAGTAGTTATGTTTTTTGAACCTGACCAATATAAAAAATTGTCTTGGTATATGTACGGTGGAGGCATCTTCTTATTAGTACTGCTTATTTTCATGCCAGAAGGTCCAGGACAAATCGGTGCAAAAATTAATGGTGCAAAAAGCTGGTATCATACACCACTTGGAAATATTCAACCTTCTGAGTTTATGAAAACCTTTTACATTTTAGCACTTGCTCGACTTATTAGTAAGCACCACGAAGTTTATACTTTTAAATCCATAAAAACGGATTTCATATTGCTAGGTAAAATCATTGCTACACTATTATTACCTTTAGCCCTTATTCTGAAGCAGCCTGACCTTGGTTCAGCCTTAGTATTCTTCGCCATTACGGCTGCTGTTGTCATTGTAGCAGGTGTATCATGGAAAATTATTTTACCAACTTTTTTAGGTGGCGCAATAGTGGGTGGTTCTTTTTTATGGATGGCACTCCATATGCAAAGTTTTTTAGAGAACACATTCGGCTTAAGACCATATCAGTTTGCTCGAATCTATTCTTGGTTAGATCCATATTCATATTCTTCTAGTGATGGATACCATTTAATTACTTCCTTGAATGCCATTGGTTCAGGTGAGATTTTCGGTAAAGGCTACCGAGGCCGTGAAGTTTACGTTGCCGAAAATCATACCGATTTTATTTTTACAGTTATCGGAGAAGAATGGGGTTTTATTGGCGCTAGTATCGTTATTTGTTTATTCTTTTTATTAATCTATCATTTAACAAAAACTACCCTATTATTGAAAGATCCATTCTCAACATATGTATGTTCTGGTATTATTGCAATGATTACATTCCATGTACTTGAAAATATCGGTATGACTATTCAGCTATTACCTATTACAGGAATTCCTCTACCGTTTATCAGTTATGGGGGAAGTTCATTGATGGGGAACGCTCTAGCCATCGGTCTTGTCTTCAGTATGCGTTTCCACTACCGTACTTACATGTTTACCACTCACGATGATGACGATTAATTGTGGATATAAAAAATGGGTAGCCTCATTAAGAGACTACCCATTTTTATTTGTAAAACGAGTTAAGCTTGAACTTGCGGTGTTTGCGTTGGTGGTGTGAGCACTTTTAAAAGTTCAAGTCGAGACTTTGTTACAGTGGCTGTTACACCCAACTTAGATAAATTCGAAACAATCTTTTTCAAATCTACTTCTTTTGTCATACATTCCACCTCAATCTTTCCTCGAATTTATATAACGTTTTATTTCCAAAAAAGTTTCATTTTTGCAAGCGTATGATGTCTGACGAGTTAATCTCTTTCTATCATACCATTTAACTTTGCTTTAAAATTTTTCATTTTTGTTACAATGTAAATTTTTCCTCTTTTAAACCATTTACCACTAAGTAACAAAATTTAAACATTAATAAAATAAAATACCGATATACCCTCTAGTAGTATAACCCAGATATAATTTAATACTCTATGCGACATTCGATACAAAAAATTAAAAATAGAATGAGTCCATTTAGTTACTTACGTTAGTTCGCCATTCATTTTTGGTGTCAATATAATTACATTGTTAACAGTTTGTCATTTTTTATACAGTGTTCAGCCTCTTTCCTCCACTTCGCTCGCTCCAATTTTACAGCTTTCCTTAAGAAGTCACCCAGCCTTCGCTATATAAAACCTTCATACATCTTAACAAAATATCCTCCCCTACTTTAGTATTTAAACTGTTTATTCTTCCGTTTTCTTGTAATAACAATAATAAGAGAGGTAGAATATACATACTAAAATATTGTATGAAAGCAGGGGACTGTATGAAAAAGGCAATTTTATTATTAATGTCTGTCCAATTCCTCGTCTACCTTGGATTTGGAATTATTATACCTGTCTTACCTGAGGTTATAGTTCAGCAAAATTGGGATAATATACATGTAGGTGGCTTACTTACAGTGTATTCGCTCGCCAGTTTTTTCACTGCACCTCTTTGGGGTATGCTGTCCGATAAGGTAGGTCGTAAGCAACTTATATTAATAGGTCTTGTAGGTTTTAGCTTAAGCTTTGTTATTTTCTCATTATTTATTACTAATTTAGTAATGTTATACATCTCACGCGTTGTGGGTGGTTTGTTCTCGGGAGCACTATATACAGCTGTAACAGGCTTTGTAGGAGATATGTCGAGTGATGAGGATCGCAATAAATATATGGGTCTCATGGGCATGTCCATCGGGCTCGGTTTTATTTTTGGTCCAGCAATTGGTGGTATGCTCGGACACTACAGCTTGCAACTACCCTTTATCGCTTCAGCAACACTAATTGCGCTATTATTTATTTATGCAAGTTTCGTTTTAAAAGAACCTACAAAACGAAAAGATACAAATAAACGTGCCATTATGCCAAAGGGTGCTACAAAAATGTTGCAGTACCGTGTGCGCTATTTATTTATGTTCTCATTTTTAGTGACTTTTATGCTGGCAGGTGTGGAAGCGACTTTCCAGTTGTTCCAAATTGATCGAATTCAAATTACACCATTACAAATTGGTTATTTGTTTATGTTTAGCGGCTTTGTAGATGCAGCTATTCAAGGCGGTGTGGTTAGACGAATTAAAAACGGAAGCGAGACAACTTGGTTAATAGGTGCACAAATTATCACAGCAATGGGTATGCTTTTATTCACTTTAACAGCTAACTTATTTATGGCCGGTTTAGCCCTCTGTGTTTTCACAGCAGGAAATGCACTCGCAAGAACATGCGTTGTATCTCTTTCAACTAAAGAATCTGGTGGTCAATACGGAACTGCTGCAGGTCTTTCCTATTCGATGGATAATCTAGGACGCATTCTAGGTCCACTATTCTTTACTTGGCTATTTACTATGCAATCTAGTTTAGGCTATTATATTTCAGCAGCAATAGCCGTCGTTTCAATTAGTTTAATATTTATTTTTAAAGCATCAAATAAATCTTTACGACTTGAATAATTTGTTGATAAAAAGCCGTAACTTAATAGTAATTCAAAGCATAATAAAACACATCAAGGAATATTGGAACGGACTACCGGAGGGCTCTGCATGAACAAAACAACAAATTTTTTTCTTCCAAAAGAGCTAGAATCGTTTCGTTTTGAAATTGAAGAAACACTAATTTCAGCAATGATTATCACACCTTATAAGCGATCAACTACGTTAACGGAAAGTAAATTTGCTGGAGAACCTTATTTACCATATTACCAGACATATCCGAAAGATATTGCAGGCGAGACTATGCGGCTATTAGCTCAAATTAACTTTGCAGAAATGCCACCTCTAAAAGATTTCCCATCTCAGGGTATTCTGCAATTTTTTATTTCATCTAATATTTTCGTGAATGCTGATCATTATCACGAGGATATTTTTCAGCAATTTTATAAAATACGTTTTTATCCTACCGTAAATTTTGAAGCAACACCCCCTAGTCAGGAGTTTTTAGCACAAGCAGCAGACGATCAGTTCCCTATTCGTCAGGAATTAGCATTACAATTTCAACCGATTCAAGAACCTGTTTCCGCTTTAGATTATCGAGCCTCACATTATTTACCAGACTTAATTCCTTCATCAGAAGATGTTGATTTACGGGAAATTTATTTACAACACTTCTTAGGGGCTGGAGCTAAAATTGGCGGTTACGCCTATTTTATAGAGGAGGATATCCGTCACGAATCACAGCTTCTTAAACGATATGATGTATTGTTACTCCAAATCGACTCTAATGATGAAATCGGTATTATGTGGGCAGATAGTGGCGTTGGGAAATTCTTTATTAACCGAGAAAAGCTCCTCCAAAAGGATTTCTCTGATATTTTATTTCAATGGGAGCATTACTAATCATTTATCTTCATTCAGCAACAAGTTTTTTCTGTGCGAAAGCGTAGCGACAGCAACAAAGTTTTTTTCTGTGCGAAAGCGTAGCGACAGCAACAACGGTTTTTCTGCGCGAAAGCAACGATACAACTATTTCAATACAACAGGGCAAAATGGATTTCGGATTACCTCGTTCTTATTTGGAGGTAATCCTTTTCCATGCTTACCAACCAAATTTCATATCTTCTTTCCACTTATAAAGTAAGTTATACTAAGTGTATTACGCAAATATAGTAAAGGCAGGTGTAGGAATGAGTATTTTTACCGATGTTGGATATCTAGTACCTTTAATTATGTTTGTTAATATTTTGGCAGCAATGGTCATAATTTTTTTAGAGCGTAAAGATGCCACTTCTACATGGGCATGGATTCTCGTACTATTCTTCATTCCATTAGGTGGGTTTATTTTATACTTGATGTTCGGACGACAACTACGAAAAAAACATTTATTCCGTTGGGAAGGACGCAAGGATATCGGTATCGATAACCTCATTAGCTATCAGACAGAAGCGATTCGAGATAATACGTTCGAGTTTCGGATCGAAAATGCGGAAAATTATAAAGAAATGATTTACATGCATCTTAAAACAAATAATGCTGTATTAACGCAAGATAACCACATTGATATTTTTGATGATGGTGCAAATAAATTTGAGCAGCTACTAGCAGATATTGAGGCAGCAAAAGATCATATTCACATTCAATATTATATTTTCCGTTTAGATGACTTAGGTACACGCATTGTTAATGCACTTATAAAAAAAGCAAAGCAAGGAGTTAAGGTAAGAATCTTATATGATGAAATGGGCTCGCGCAATGTTAAAAAACGCCATTTCAAAGAATTACTTACTGCAGGTGGAGAAGTCGAAGTATTTTTCCCATCCATTTTGCCGCTTATAAACCCTCGTTTAAATTTTAGAAATCACCGGAAAATTGTTGTGATTGATGGTCGTATTGGTTATATTGGTGGTTTTAATGTTGGAGATGAGTATCTCGGTCTACAAAAAAAGTTTGGCTATTGGAGAGATACACATTTACGTATTGAAGGTAGCTCCGTCCATCCATTGCAAACACGCTTTTTACTTGATTGGAACCAAGCTTCCGTACAACAGAAAATGGGCTATTCAGATCGTTACTTCCCTGCTATTCCAAAAAAAGGCGATGTGGGCTTACAAATCGTGTCTAGTGGACCTGACTCTGACTGGGAACATATTAAAATGGGCTACTTAAAGCTTATTAATATGGCGAAAAAGTATATATATATCCAAACGCCATATTTCATCCCTGATGTTAGTTTTTTAGAGGCTATTAAAATTGCGACGCTTTCAGGCATTGATGTAAGAATCATGATTCCAAATAAGCCTGATCATATGTTTGTTTATTGGGCTACATATTCATACGTAGGACAATTATTGCGTGCAGGAGCGAAAGTTTATATTTATGAAAAGGGCTTTATTCATGCTAAAGCAATCATTATTGACGATGAAGCATCAACAATCGGTACTGCAAACCTTGATGTACGCAGTTTCAGTTTAAATTTTGAAGTAAATGCCTTCATTTATGACTCAACGATTTCACATCAGCTTGCTGAGCTGTTTGAAAAAGATATTTTTGATTGTACTGAATTAACTTGGGAAATGTACCAAAATCGTTCCGCATTAATTAAATTTAAAGAATCCATTTCACGCTTATTAACACCGATCTTGTAGAATGTAGAAAAGGAAGAGAGCTAGTTCGTAACATTACGAACAACTCTCTTCCCTTTTTTTATTTCACACCTAGATATTCTTCTAGCGTTATATTTTGTTTTTTTATGTCTTTTGCTATGTCTACACCTACATAACGGTAGTGCCATGACTCATACATATAACCTGTGATGTCTTCTTTATTTTTGGGGAATCGTAAAATAAAGCCATAGTCTTGAGCATGTGTAAATAACCATTGGCCTGCTGGTGTTTCACCGAATTCTTCAGTTAGCCATAATTTATCTTTACCGACTTCCCCTATATCAAAGGCCAAACCGGTTTGATGTTCTGAATAACCAGGGCGCGCACTATAGCGATCAGCGGCAGCTTGCCCATCACGGTTTACATAGTTATTATATAATGTTGTTTGATATTCAAAAGATCGATAGCCACTAAAAGCTACTAATTCAAAACCTTGTTGTTTTGCAGCAGCAAGCATTTTATTTAGAGCTTGACGTGCCTCTGGACTTTCTTCAGGCGCAAAGGTAGATGGTAGCGGATATACTTTATTCGCTAATAAAATCCCTTTAATATATGTCGGCTCAGTTGGTAATGTTTGATTTGGTATATAGCCATTTTCATCTACCTTCTGCTCGGGCTTCACCGGATTATCCGCTGTATTTTTCGGCTCTTCTTTTACAGGTGAATCTTTTTTAGTTGGTTCTGCGGTTTGTTGTTCATGTCCATCTGATGCATTACTTATCTGTTTATTTTTATAGTTATAAACTACGAAAATAGATGCGATAAGCGCCACCGAGATTAAAGCACCCAGGATGAGTGGAAAACGTTTCTTTTTCACTATTTTTTACCCCTTTTAAAGTTATCCAGTACTACATCTTCAAAGAACAGTCCTTCAGTAAGTACCGATACTAGTTTTTACTATTTTGCTATAGTCTCATTTTAGCACTGTTCACAATTTAGGGTGTGGGTTTTCACCCATGATTTTAAAATTAATCTGTTAGTCTGTGAGAATAATAATAAACACTACAATAGAAGCAATTGAGAAAAAGATTGCCATGTACTTCATCCATTTCGCTTCTTTTATATAACCTTGCTCTTTAAAACTTTTTGCTCTAAATCCATTAGATACGGCAAACATAATAGTCATTGCAAATACCGCAAAGTTAAAATTACCTATGATAATAAATACGATAGCCGCGATACTAAAAATTGCGACTAGAATAGATGATAGCCACTTTGTATTCATCTTACTGTCCTCCTAAAAAAATCGAGGCTACATAAGCGCCTCGACAAATAATTTTATGAGTTTACTTTTTCCGGATGTTCCGAATAAAATTTCCGACCGATATATGTTTGAATAATCAATAATGCACCGCTGACCGACCAGTAAAGTGGTAGGGCTGCCATAGATGACATCGAGATAAAGACAATCATAATTGGTGAAATATAAATAAACATTTTCATTTGTGCTTTTTGTTGCTCTGGTACTGTCCATAATGATACACGTGCTTGAACTAAATAAACAATACCTGCGACAATTGTCATAGCGATATCAGGTGAACCTAGGCTAAACCATAAAAATTCATGTGATTTCACATCTGTAGAATATAAGATAGAGAAATAAAGACCCATGATAATAGGCATTTGAATTAACATTGGTAAACAACCCATGTTGAGTGGATTGATGCCATGTTTTTGATATAATGCCATCATTTCTTGCTGATACTGCATTTGCTCTTCTTTTGTCTTAGCTTCCTTCATCTTTTTCTGAACAGCTTCCATCTCAGGCTTAAACGCATCCATTTTCGTTTTCATCTTTTGTTGCTGACGGTAATTTTTTAACATAATCGGCATTAAAACTAAACGAATAAGAACCGTAATAGCGATAATTGCTAAACCATAGCTACCTGAAAAAATAGTATTACCGAAAAATTCCAATAAAAATTCCATAGGTTTTACAAAGATACTATAGAAAAAACCTTCTTTGTTTTGCACAGCTTGACAGCCACTAAGAACAAAAACGACAAGTCCAAGCATTGAAAATAGCTTCAATTTCTTCATTTTTCCACCTACTATTATTTATCAACTAAAATGAAGTATACATTATCGGGTCCATTATTATCAAATAGCAAGCATAAAAAAGATGCGAGCTTTAGCATCGCTAATACGTCCGCATCTATTTATTAATCTTTTTATGACTTTAAACGTTTTGAAGCTCTGATTCCGCCATCTCGAAACGATAAAACTCATGATGTAGCTCATCTCGGAAATGTTTGGGCGTTACCCCA
The DNA here is from genome assembly GCF_056322905.1 of Lysinibacillus sp. G1-3. Lineage (NCBI taxonomy): Bacteria > Bacillati > Bacillota > Bacilli > Caryophanales > Bacillaceae > Lysinibacillus > Lysinibacillus sp. G1-3. Next base: position 34,122 of record NZ_JBWHYQ010000027.1, on the reverse strand, counting down.
GTATATTTTTTAAAGATGCGGGTAAAATAGCTTTGATTACAGAAATGGAATTGATCTGAAATAGAAGTTATACTTTTATTCGTGTGTCTAAGGTAGTACTGTGACTCTTCTACTCGGCGAACATTTAGATATTCAACAAGTGTAATACCAACATGTTCTCTAAATATACGTGATAAGTGGCTCGTACTTATATGAAAATTATTTGCGATGCTTTCCACTGTTAAGTCATTTTCCAATTCATCGTTTATATACATTATTACTTTATTAACTGTCTGGTGACGAAAAGTCGGTTGCTTGCGATCTGCGATGAAGTAGACAAAAAAATCAATTAAATCATCAGCGAATTGTAAAAATTCTGCGTCTTTCATTTGATTTTCAATCATATCATTACAAGCAATGTTAAAAGCAAAAGCTTTTTTCGAAGGAACTTGATTGTCTAGCAATTTACGTGCAACAATTGACGACAAAACAGAAAAATAACTTCGAACAATTTTAATGACTTGTTTGCCAAAACGTATGGAAAGAATATCAATTAATTTATGCAAAGATTTCTTTGCCTTTGCAGATTCTAAATGGTAAATTTCAAATACTAATTTCGACTCAATATTAAAAAATTCTTCAACACCGATGTATTGGTTAATACTATCGATTTCCTGAAAGTATCTTTTGGATATCGTTTCTGACATAGAATGTTGATGTAGTTGCATAATCTTCCCCATCTTTCCTCAGATTGCACGAATTGCTGTTACAATTCTTGACACCAATCTACTTATTTCAAAATAAGAAAATAGTATTTCCTTATCAATTGTACGAATTGAGTCATATTTCATATATTATATAATAAAAATAACCCAACTATACCATCAGTTACAAAAAAAAATAGACTATACAGTGAATTTTACCATATTCTGCGATTTCCTTTCAACCACATTTTGTCTTTCACACTAGTTCTAATTTATCATATATACACAGTAGAAACCCCGTAAACTTATGTCGCACAATTAAATTTTACCATATATATATCAAATCGAATTAGTAATTTTTTAAAATTTGTTACAAATTATGTAATGTCGTTTTACACCTATATTTTTCATCAATCGACATTTCTCTTTTTTATTCCGAAATCTTCTCTATATAATTTATATGAATATGTAGTAAAATAGATGATAATACTATTTTTAAAAGTTTAGACGAGGTGTTAATAGTGGATCCAAAACAAATAGAAGAAATTATGGAGATTATTAAAGAATTCTTCCCCGAGAATACTTCTATCGCAATCTCCGATACAAACGAATACTTGTACTACCAAGCAAGCAAAAAAGTTGATTTAAAGATCAAGCCTGGCGACCCAATTAAAGAAGGTTCAGCAGCTCATAAAGCGTTAAACTACGGACAAAAGATTAGTTCTTACATTGAGCCTGATGTATTTGGAGTAGCATATTATGGCATGAGTATTCCTTTAATGGAGGAAGGCGAAACTAAGGGTGCTATCACTGCAATCTTCCCACAAAAGCCATCAGCATTTTTAACGAACTACATTACTATTAAAATTGATGACTGCTGGTACCCAATCAAACATGATCAAGTTATTTATCTTGAAACACAGCTTCGAAAAACATTTGTTAAAACGATGAGTCGTGAAGGCTACCACCGCTTAAACCTAAGTGATCTTGAGCTATTTTTAGCACCTGACTCATTTATACGTTGTCACCGCTCTTATATCGTTAACATTGACTACATTGATGAAATTCAACCAGATTCTCATTCAACGTTTTTATTAATCATGAAAGACGGTACTCGTATTCCAGTTAGCCAACGCTATGCAAGTTATTTCCGTCGTTCTTTAGGTTTCTAATTTTTTTATAAGTACAGCGAGCATTTTAATTGTTCGCTGTACTTTTTTCTTGCTAAATTTAAATGCTCTTCATCAACCAGTCGGAACGGAAATTAACCCCACATTATATTACTGAATTTTCAAAAGTAAAATTCTCTAAAAACAATACACCTCTACATTAAAACGTTTTCTCTGTCGAAAATTCGTTTTTATGCTCATTTTTCCTGTTTTTACTCAATTTAATGCTATTTCTAAAGTAATTGTGACAATTTGGTGATAGTATTATTCAAATGGTTGGTGTCATACTACAACTAAATAAACAGAAAATTCTTACACGTTTTTTCTAGTTTTGTAATCGGTTTCCATAAAACTTTTTAGGGGAGGACTTTTTAATGGATGCAATTATTCAAAAACGCCTAGGCTTAAAAGAACTTGAAAGTAAAATTGTTACTGCTGATGAAGCTGCAGCACTTATCTCAAACGGTGATGTAGTTGGTATGAGTGGATTCACTCGTGCGGGGGACGCAAAAGTTGTTCCTATGGCTTTAGTAGAGCGCGCTAAAAACGAAAAATTCAAAATTGATGTATATACAGGGGCTTCTTTAGGACCTGAAGTTGATAAATACTTAGCTGAAGCTGGTGTTATCCGCAAACGCGGACCATTCCAAGGAGATGCAGGTATTCGTAACTTAATTAACTCTGGGGATGTACTATATGTAGACGCTCACCTTTCACATAATGCTGAATTAGTTCGCCAAGGAATTATCGGACCTATTAAACATTTAATCCTTGAAGCTGTAGCTATTACAGAAGATGGCTTCATCATCCCAACAAACTCAGTGGGTAACTCACCTATCTTTGCTGAATACGCTGAGAATATTATTATCGAGTTAAATATCTCTCACCCAGAAGCTTTAGTAGGTATCCATGATATCTATGTACCAGCTGAGCAAGGTAAACGTGAAGCGATTCCAATGACTGATGCTATGCAACGCATTGGTGATATCGGTATCAAAGTTGATCCAGCTAAAATTAAAGCGATTGTTATTTCTGAAGAGCCTGATGCTCCTTCATTAATCGTACCACCTGATGAAGAAACACAAACAATGGCTAACATTTTATTAGACTTCTTCCGTGATGAAATTAAAGCGGGTCGCTTAACAAAACAATTAATGCCATTACAATCTGGTGTTGGTTCTGTTGCAAACGCTGTACTTGATGGCTTCGCTGATTCAGAATTTGAAGATTTAGTTGTTGCTTCTGAAGTACTTCAAGATGCTGTATTCAACTTAATTGATGCTGGTAAAGTTAAATTTGCTGCAGCTACTTCAATTACGCTGACTGAAGAACTACAGAAAAAAGTATACGGCAATTTAGAAAAGTACGCTGATAAAATTTGCCTACGTACACAAGAAATTTCTAACCACCCAGAGCTTATCCGTCGATTGGGTCTAATTTCAATCAACACTGCTCTAGAATTAGATATCTACGGTAACGTAAACTCAACTCACGTATCAGGTACTCGTATGATGAATGGTATCGGTGGTTCAGGTGACTTTGCACGTAACGCACGTCTAGGTATTTTTGTTACTAAATCATACGCAAAAGGCGGCGCTATCTCTTCAATCGTGCCAATGGTTTCTCACGTTGACCACACTGAACATGATGTTGATGTAATCGTAACTGAGCAAGGTATTGCTGACTTACGTGGTCTTGCACCAAAAGAGCGTGTACCTTTAATTATCGAAAACTGTGCACACCCAGATTACAAAGAACAACTTTGGGATTACTATAACCGTGCTGTAGAAGCAACTGGTAGCCATCAAACTCCTCATATTTTAGAGGAAGCACTTTCTTGGCACGTAAATCTTGCTAAAAACAAAACAATGAAAAAAGAAGTTGCTAAAGCTTAATTTTCATCATTCAGGAACGCCTCATTAAGTCAAAAACTTATGAGGCGTTCTTTTTTGTCGAAAATGGTATAATAAGAGTGATATTCATTCTCATTAACATATAATTTTCTATCGGAGGAGCTATGAAGAAACTTATTTATTTGATTATATTCTTTTCGTTTTTCGACCTATTTACTCAACTTCCTGTCATGAGTACATATGCTGAATCCTTAGGGGCATCAACCTTCATTACCGGCCTAGCAGTAGGTATGTATTCCCTTTCCAATACATTTGGTAATGTTATCTCTGGTTTTTTAACAGATCGTAAAGGACCATTCGTTATTTTAATCCTAGGTCTCTTAACGACAGGCCTTTCACTATCCCTTTATAATTTTGTGGAAGATCCTATTACTCTATTAGTAGTCCGCTTTGTACATGGATTAGTTGCGGGCTTTATCGTTCCTGCTGCTTTCACATTTTTAGCGAATGCTACTGAGCAAGAAAAAAGAGGTAAGGGCAGTGCTATCTCTGGAGCATTTGTTGGTATCGCTGCAATAATCGGTCCTGCATTTAGCGGAATTTTAGCGAGTCGTACTAGCGTACCATTCGTTTTTAATATAACTGCAAGCTTTATGCTCTTGTTAGGAATACTTGCCTTCTTTTTATTAAAATCAAATCAGGTAAAAAAAGAAAAGTCTGCTTCAACTGCAAACATTCCTTTTTATGTACTTTTTAATAATCCAGGTACATTGAAAGCCTTTACCAGTGCATTCTTTTTAATGTTTTCTCAAGGAGTTATTGCCTATCTCCTTCCACTAAAAGTGCAATCTTTAGGCTTTGATTCACGTTTAAGTGGTACCTTGATGAGTACATTTGGCATTATTGCTGTTCTCATATTTATTTTGCCTACTAACCGTATTTTCGATAAGGTCGCTCCTATCAAAACATTATCCCTTGGTATAGGTTTAATGGGGATCAGTCAATTATTAATTAGTCAGGCAGATTCAAGTACGTTACTTTATATTGCAATGGCCTGCTACGGTATCGGATTTGGCTTCTTATTCCCATCAGTCAATTCACTTTTAATCGACTCTACGACGGCAGAAATCCGCGGAAAAGCCTATGGTTATTTTTATGCCTTCTTCTCATTAGGAGTTGTCTTAGGTTCCTCATTACTAGGATGGCTCTCACTAGGTATTGTCAGCGGCTTTATATTTACTGGAATTGTATTATTAGTATTTGCAACGATCATCATATGTACACAAAAAAGACCTTCTCACGTAAAATGAGAAGGTTTTGTTGTTATTTCTCTTGTTCCTGAATTTCTCCATTGAAGTAATGGATACCTGTATGCCCTCCACCTTCTGCAACCATTTCATTTGAAGCTATTTTTGTTGGAGACGTTCCAGCTTCTGTGGCTACTTCAGTAGATATACGCTCTGTAATGTTTCCATGCATCTCCATATTCGTTGTATTCAAATAAGATGCTAATTTAGATTTTGCATTATTAAACATACTCAACGCTTTATCACGGTTTTCTTTTTTACTTAAATAAGATGCTGCTAAAGTTAACCCTACTAGCATAACACCTGACCCTTTACGTTTCGCCATTATAAATCCCTCCCAAAAATATAAAAACTAGCTCTGTAATATATCTTTTCCCTATTTTTTGAGGACTAAACATAATTTTTATATACGCTACTGCATATATAAAAAGAGAGTCATCTATTCCCCTTCGCTTCCATAATATAAACACATTTCTTAGGACATCTATATTTTTTCGCAAATAGTTAATTATTCTTCTACAAAATTTTATGGTAAACATTTATTTTTCGTAATTACGGTTTTTTTGTAACTTTTTATGATTACAAAGGACAAGTAAAGGGAATTAATGAATTTATACTAATAACAGGAGAGTGATTATTATGAAAGATTTAGATTCAGTATATGATTGGGTAGACATGGCTTCATTAGTAGGTGGAGCAGGCATCTTAACAATACTAATTTATAGTATTTTACTGTAAGGAGCCACATGAATGGTCTATAAAAATCAATTATGCATTGGCATAATTGCGTCCAGAATCGGCTTTGTGCAAGCACAAAGAACTCCTTTCCGATTCTGTGACATCCTCTGGAGGATTTAACTTCTTTCAGTAAATGTTTTACAAAAACATTTACTGAAAGAAGTTAAAAGGCAATCCAGCTTATTAATAAGCAGATTGCCTTATTTTATCCCGCGTTAACGGGCAGTAGTTTTCACCATAAAATTTTAGCAAAATTAAAGAAGTAAGGTTGGATTAAAACTGCCCGTAAACGCCCGATTGGTGAAGACTAATAATCAGTGGGGAAGAAAAAATCCCCACTGATTAAAGTTTCACTTTATTGTTTTACATCATTGTAAGCATCGGATTTTTCAAATGCTGCAACTACATAAGAACAAACCGCTTCCATTTTATAGCCTTGTTCACGTGCATAGGCTGCGGCATGATCCAACAGTTTTTTGGCCACCCCTTGGCCACGGAGCTTATCTGATACATATGTGTGATCCATGACCATTACTTGACCCTTTTGCTGCCATGTAATTTCCGCTAATCTTTCCCCTTCTTGCTCATAAACAAAAGCATGCTTTTTATCCGCTAGCTGTTGTAATTGAAATTCCATTTCTCACCACTCCTTTTTATCATAGTACCATAGCTTTTTATATTTTTACAAAGCTGGCGAGTGGCACGTTAAAAAAATATAAACCTTATAAAAAAAGAATCCGCTCACTTTCTCTAGCAATCAGGAGAAAGTGTTGCAGATTCTTTTCTATCAATTTTGCCTTGGCGTAATTGCGTCCAGATTAATTAAACCATGATGCGATTGTATCCTTTAAATTAGCAAAGAAATTTTTCACACTTTCCCAGAAGCCTTTATCTTCCATTAGCGATCCGAATTTTTCTTTAATCGTATTGCTAATATCATCTAATTGTTCAGACCATTTACCAAAATCAATATCTAGTTTACTAATCTTGTTCATCAAATCAACTAGCAATTGACGGTCCTTTTCACTTAAATTAATTTCAAGCTTGTTTAATTGCTCTTGCACAATCTTTTCAACCTCTTCTTTAGTCGCTGGCTTTGATTCTGCAATTTCTTTTTTAATTTCTGTTAGTAACTCTGCAACCTTGGCATCTTCAACTCCTGCTGATTGCGTAAGAGTAGTTGCTACTGATAGCTCGTCATTTGCAACATCTGTACGCTCAGTATCAAGCTTTTCACCTGTTTTTACTTCGTAAGCTTTGTAAATTCCCACAAGCGCTGAATGACCTGTTACTGCTTTAGGTGCAGCCACCTGTACTGTTGCATCTTCAATACCTGCAGTTAGCATGGCATTTGCATACATTTCAGATGTAACCTGTGTAATGTTTGATGGTGTAACAATTTCAATAACTAATCCTTCTCCTGCATTTTTACGCGTGATTTTGGCAGAAGAATACATACGAGAACTTGAATTACTATCTTTAATATATTTAGCTAAGTCTTGACCTGATACTGTTATTTCTTCAACTTCAGGCTCTTCGTTCACTTTTAATGACTTTTTAACAGACTCTTTTTCAGCCTCAGATAAGTTTGCACCATATACGACAATCGGTACTCCTAATTTTTCATCAATTGCTTTAGGTGGCGTATTATCAGCCGCAAAACCTGTTGCGGGTGCCATCACGCCAAATACTAACATTGTCGCTGTTAGTATTTTTATCCATGTTTTTTTCAAATTGTGTGACCCCTTTCATCCAAAAACTCATTTGGCCTGTAAAATGCATGCCAATCAATTACTAAACAATTATTAGTACGAAAAAAAGACGAGAAGGTTTCAAAGGGCTCTCGTCATTTTCTTTAATTTCATTTAGTAGCCGTTCATACTCTTAGTGCAGAAGAATTTCTTCTACACTAAATTTCCTCTGTCCAACCATCCTGCTGTTTCACTTTACCAGCTTTCATAAGTGTACCTAACGCTCGTTTGAATGCACCTTTACTCATGTTAAACATTTCTTGAACTTCATCTGGTGAGGATTTATCGCCAAACGGCATTCTTCCTCCTACCTCTTGTAGGTAATTTAAAATTCTTTGCGCATCGCCTGAAATACGCTCATGTTTACGTGGTAAAAGTGAACCATTCATCGAACCCTCGTCTTTTACATCAATAATACGAACAACAACATCTTGTCCCAGACGAGGTTCTTCATTACGCTCTGATTCATGGACAAAAATACGGTACGGAATGTCTACACCTAATAAAAACGAGCCAACTGGTAATAAACGATATGGACGTGCCTTAATGTTTTTATTGTGCATGTCTTCAAATGCACCTTCATATAATTCCGAAATTTTTTCTTCAGTTGCCAAACGTCCAAATAAATCACCATTGCGATCTGTGCGCAATGTCATAAATAAATGGTCGCCTGGTGCTGGCCAAAGCTCTGTTATTGCAGGTAAATCTTCAGCTTTTACTAGCACCTCGCGTGAAGTACCGATATCTACAAAAGCCCCTTCACGCTCGACTACTTTTAGAACACGAGCCCAGCCATATTCCCCTTGTACGAAAGATGGGATAGCTGTTGTAGCTGCTAAATCACCACGACGATCTGCAAATAAAAATACTTCAAGGCGGTCACCTACTGCAAGTGGCTCTGTTACCTCTGAAGCATTTAAGGGCAGTTCGTCAACTCCATTTGTTAAGATCCATTTCGATGCTTGTTGCTCTAACACAGTTAACGTAACAACTTCACCTGATTTTAATTCGTTCATATTGTCTTCCTTTCCTTCTTACCATCATTTTCGCAAAAAAACTTCACCGAAGGCTTTAACATCTGTAGCTGTCGCTACACAAAACATTCGCTGATAGAGATTAAAAGTTATGATGTGTTTTAGATGCCTCTAGCTTTTTCGCGATGTCCGGATTTTCTTCCATTACTTGCACAAGATCCGCAATTCGATCGATTGAATTCCAACTCAAATGATGTTCGATACCTTCTACATCATTGTATATTCGCTCTTCATCTACACCAATGATTCGCAAAAATTGCTCTAGAAGTTCATGGCGCTGTACAAGACGTTTCCCAAGCTTTTCTCCTTTAGGCGTCAATGTAAGGCCACGGTATTTTTCATAAACTAAATAACCATCTTTATCTAATTTTTGAACCATTTTTGTAACAGAAGAAGGAAGAACAGATAATGCTTCAGCAATGTCAGACACACGAGCATACCCTTTATTAGTGATTAATAAATATATTTGTTCGATATGGTCCTCCATACTAGGTGTTGGCATATCCTATTCCCTCTCTTTCCTTTTCTTATTCTCTAGTTTACTACAAGCTTGCCTTAAAAGTTAACTGAAAATACATATGCCAGAAAAACAATACATGCGCATCCTAAAAAGAACAACTTCATATGTTGGCTCCCTTGTAGTTGAAAAATTTGTATCAATGTAATTAAGGTATCATTTTAAATAAAGTGTGCTTTGCGGCAAAGCAAGGGAATGATTTCCGTTCCAGGCTACTCGCTTTCCTGTGGGCGAGCGTCGAGCCGCTTCCTCCGCTGCGCTCCGTGCAGGGTCTCGCCTGTCTCGCTTTCCCACGGGATCGAGTAGCCTTCCACTCCAATCAACAATAGCGTAGTGCTATTATAAATTTCTTCCATTTCAAAAGTGAACGCTTTGGCTACTCATCATATTCGAACTGAATAAACTTATAACTTAAAGGGTTTGTATCTGATGTTGCTACCACTTCGACCATTTGTTTTTCAAAAATATGAAGAGCCAACTTCATATAGAAGTTGGCTCTTCCTTATGTCGAGGATACTTATTTACCACATGTAATGCATGAATAATCTCTTTATTGATTCGTTCAATATTTTCAGGAGTATTCATCACTTTGAATGCTTCATCTCGGGATTCCATAGATGTAACATACTTACTAGGCAATACATTCAGTGTAAGTGCCACTGCGTCAAGTTCACAGATTTCACATTTACAAAATGTTTGATATTCCGGTCCACGTAGTAGAAAACTTACTAAACCACGTACAATTTCCTCTGTAACATTTACTAAAATAGGATCTGACATATTCAAAGCTTCGCCTCATTTATATTTAATTGTTACAATATTCCTGAAACCATAATAGCGTTAACAAAGCTTTTTTTCAAGAATCGCTAGTAACATCTATACCATTAATATCACTAGCTCCCCAGAATGACTTTTTTTCTACACGCTTCCACCGGATTATATCTTATTTACCATTTCTTGGACTTGATTAATCTTAATGAATTCAACACAACTAGTAATGTAGCACCCATATCTGCAAAGATGGCAATCCATAATGTTAGCCAGCCTGGGATAACAAGTAACAGGGCAATTAATTTTAGGGCTAAGGCAAATATAATGTTCTCTTTAATGATACGTAATGTTTTTCTACTTAAGCCAATTGTATACGGCAGCTTCGTTAAATCGTCGCTCATTAATGCGATATCCGCAGTTTCCAGTGCTGCATCCGTGCCAGCGCCTCCCATTGCAATACCAACATCCGCTGCGGCAAGTGCAGGTGCATCATTGACACCATCTCCTACCATCGCCACTGCACCAAACTGTGCACGTAAATCTTTAATGGCCATTAATTTTTCGGCTGGTAATAAGCCTGCTCTTACATCTGTCATATTTATCGAAGTTGCAATTGCCTGTGCTGTTGGTTCTGCATCACCTGTTAGCATAACTTTATGTTTCACTTTTAAACCATTTAATTTATTTAAGACATCTTTACTTTCTTGACGCAATTGATCAGCAATACCAATCATTCCAATAAACTGATTATTACTAACCGCTGCTACAACTGTTTTCCCCTGTTGTTGAAGTTGATGAACCTGTTCTTTTATCATTTCATCAACAGTCGTTAATGTAGCAATCCATTTTAAGCTTCCTACATAGATTAATTGATCGTCAACTGTTGCATAGGCACCCTTGCCTGTTACGGATTGAAAGTCTGTTGGTATAAACTCTGTCAGATTTTTTTCATGCAAAGCCCGCAAAATAGCTTTAGCTAATGGATGCTGTGATTGTTTTTCAACAGCCGCTACTAGTTGTAAAACATAATCCTCAGACATCTCCTGCGATGTAATAATATCCGTTACAGCAGGTTGACCTTTCGTAAGTGTGCCTGTTTTATCAAATGCTATTGCTTCAATATGACCAAGCTGCTCTAAATGAATACCGCCTTTAATAAGAACGCCTTGTCTAGCAGCGTTCCCAATTGCTGTAACAATAGCAACTGGTGTAGAAACGACTAATGCACATGGACAACCTACAACAAGGACCGCCAATCCTTGGTAAATCCAATGTTGCCAATCGCCTATAAATAAAGGTGGTAGAACCGCTACAAGGAAAGCAACAATCATAATTGCAGGCGTGTAATATTTCGCAAAGCGATCAACGAACTGCTGTGAAGGTGCTTTTTCTGCCTGTGCTTCTTCAACAAGATGAATGATTTTGGCAATTGTAGTGTCCTCTACTCGCTTTGTCACACGAACCTCTAAGGCTCCTTCTTCATTTAGAGTTCCTGCAAATACTTCGTCATCGACTGTTTTACTGACTGGAATAGATTCACCTGTAATCGCTGCCTGATTCACTGCTGACAATCCACTCACTACAATTCCGTCCATAGCAATCTTCTGACCAGGTTTAACGATTAAAATGTCACCAATTTCAATCTCCTCAGTCGGTAGCTCCATCTCATGAAAATGCTCGCCATGTGCACGTTTTATCGTCGCTGTAGGAGGAGCTATATCCATGAGCTGACGAATCGATTGACGCGCTTTATCCATTGAATACGCCTCAAGCGCTTCACTTACTGCGAATAAAAAGACAACAACAGCCGCTTCTTCCCACTCCCCAATAATGGCCGCACCTATTACTGCAATAGTCATCAGCGTCTTCATATCAAATTCAAAGCGTGCTAGATTGCGGAAGCCTGTTTTAAAAATTCCAATTCCCCCAACTAGAATTGCGATAATAAACATCCCAATAGTTAGCGGGTCCGTTTCACCACGCATTGTTCCAAACATATATCCAAGCACTACGAATAACAAAGAGATTCCAGCTAATATATTTTCAGTTTTCCGATAAAAAGGTGTTGATTTTTCAATTGTTCTTGTCTTTGATTGGGATACTTTTATGCCGTCGAAAGCACCTGCTTCTTCAAGTTGATCAACGTTAATATCACCAGTAACTGTTATTTTAGAAGCGCCGAAATTCACTTGTGCATCCTGAACCTCTGGAATAGCCTTCACGTTTTTTTCGAACTTTGCTGCACAGCTGGCACAGGATAAATTTTGCAACCTATATTCTTGTTTAGTTGGTGTTGCTGTCATCTACAATCCCCTCTTTCACATGTTCGTAGGCAATCGTTACAATTTGATACACATGCTTATCAGCTAAAGAGTAGTACATTTGCTTTCCTTTTCGATATGACTTCGCTAAGTTATTATCTTTTAAATATCGTAAATGATGCGATGCTGTTGCTACTGACGATCCTATAATGGAGGCAACATCGCAAACACATAATTCATCTTCGACCGTTAAAGCATACGCAATTTTAAGTCTTGTTTCATCAGATAATGCCTTTAAAAACTTTGCTACTCTCGATAAATCTGGCATTTGTTGTTGAACCTTACTGACCGCTTCTTCATGAACTTGTGTTATCTCACATACTTCTTTTGGCATTTCCTCACCTCATTCAAATGTTTGTTTGATTGTTTTCACCATAACATAATATTCCATCATATTCAAACGAATATTTGAATGTAAATGATTTATATCACAAATTCAAAAAATGTCTTTATAGTTGCTAACTAAAAGTTAAAAAGCTATCACTTCATCGTGATAGCTTCGTATGTTGTTGTATTAAATTATGGGTCTTTGGTAAAGCGAGGGGTTGATTTCCGTTCCGACTGAGCGCTTTGTTTTTAATGTCGCTACGCTTTCGCACAGAGCAGAGCTTCTTGGGGCGTCCGATGAGCGGGCAACAGATGTTTTTTGCGTGAAAGCGTAGTGCTAACGTAGCGACAGCAGAGGGTTTTGATTGTGCGAAAGCGCAGCAACAGCAGGATGTTGGTCACGAAGGCGTTATCACCGGATGTGATGGTTTTAGCCTTCGTTCCTCTACCGTTGATCCCCGAGGAGTCGCCCAGTCTCCAATCCAATCAACCACTTTACTTAGCATGTCCTAAAATGTCATTGAATCTCCTTAATCAGTTTATCATCTGACATCTCCTAATCTATTTATAAAAACTCCTTTCTACTCAAAATAGAAAGGAATTTTTGTTGTCTTAATATCAAACCCTGTAGATACTTATAACCTCTCATCCTATTTTGCTTTTAATCGTAACGTTTTACCTTTAATATCATCTTTCCACACATACGTTTGATGATAATCTCCATTAGCCCAATCCATTACTTGATCTTGATACCAAGCAGATTTTACATGTCCACTCTGTCCTGGACCAACGATATGATAGGCTGTGCTTAAATCACCGACATCAACTACAAAGCGCCATGATGCTCCGTGAGTAACATGTCCAGCTAAATCATTATCAGCAGCCTGAACAGTAACTTTTGAACCCCCAATAGGAACCTTTTTAGCATTAAAATATGCTGCAAGAATTGGCGAAGCTTTTCCTAATGTATGGTCAAAGGTAAGTTGATGGAAATCGCCCCACTTCCATTTCAATGCATTTTTTCCGAATTGATCTTCTATTTGTTTGACAGTGAGCTCTAATGCCTTGTAAACAGTTGCATCTACTCCGCCCTGTTCCTCAATCCATATACTCTTCTTACCTGCATAAGCTGTACGTAAAAGCTGGTCTGTAATATTAAATTTTCCATACATTAATTCATACATATCTTCTGGCATCTGATCTTTAAATAACACTTCTTGTAACTTCTCCATTAACGTATGGAACACTAATGGTGCCCCAGAATCCTTTGCATCTACCATATCCCAATTCTCTAATAATTTTATAACATCTTTATATTTCCCATCTTGATCTTGTGCTTTTATCGATGGTAATAAATATGGTAGAAACTCACGAGCATATAGGTTTTGCTGATCCATTTGTAAATTCATCATATCTTCCACTGTTAATGAATCATTCGCCTCTAAAACTTCCTTAATCCGTTCATAACGATAAGGCTGAGCCCAGAAATCTGTTATATGATAAGGATATTCTTCCCCAATAACTTCATTATTTGCTGTCGCAATAAATCCTTCATCAGGGTTTACTACAGTCGGGAGCTCATCCCACGGGATAAAACCTTCCCACCCATAGTCACTAGAATCACCTGGTACTGGTAATTGTCCGTCTCCTTGTTTCCGTATTGGAATTTGACCATTCGCTTTATAAGCAATCGTGCCGTCTTTTGATGCAAAGACAAAGTTTTGAGCCGGTGCTTTAAAATCCTCTAAAGCTTTTTCAAATCCATTCCAGGATTTCGCTTTATTAAAGCCTAGTATTGCACGTAGCTCTGTCGTAGGTTGCAGTGCCGTCCACTGCATCGAAAATTGTGCTGTAGGCTCAGTATCTTTAAAGGCTAAATCTGTCATGATTGGGCCGTGACGTGTAACAATAACTTCAAAATCTACCGTTGCCCCGTCCTTTACCTTAATCGGTTCATCCCGTACCTCCGCTTGTTCCCACTTGCCATCATAGCGGAACTGTGTTGGATTATTCGGATTAGGCATTTCTATATATAAATCCTGTACATCAGGTCCAACATTCGTTACACCCCACGCAATGTTATCGTTGTGTCCTAAAATAATACCTGGAATACCCGCAAAGATTACGCCACTAACATTTTGCTCAGGAGATTGTAAATGCATTTGATACCAAATAGATGGTGTACTTAATCCTAAATGTGGATCATCCGCTAAAATCGGCGTACCGTTTTTTGTTTTCTGCCCAGATACAACCCAGTTATTACTACCGTTAAATTCATTTGGCAACAGAGCTGCATTAAAACGCCCTGCCACGGCAACTGGGTTTTCTTTATTTGCCTCGATAATGGATGAAGCGTTTTTAGGATACTTTATAAATAATTCTTTAGCTTTTTCTTCATCAAAATTTTGTAAAGCCCAATGCCGGAACGCAAGCGTATTCCAATTACCACCTAAGTCATAGGCCATATATTTACCAATAGTAAGAGAGTCTATAACAGACCACTCCTCAGGTTCATAACCTAGTAATGCGAATTCATAGCTTAATGTTTTATTTTTCTTTGCCTGTGCAATAAAAGCATTGACGCCATCTGCAAACCACTCAAGTACCTGTCTGCTTTCTGCATCATAAGTACCTAATGATTTTTCAGCTGCATCCCGCAAGCTAAATGTTCGGAAAAATTTATCAGTATCAACAGTTGCCTCACCGATTATTTCCGACAAGCGACCGCTAGCTTGTCTTCGCGCTAAATCCATTTGAAACAGTCGATCTTGCGCTTGCACAAAACCTTGCGCACGATACAAGTCTGCATCTGTCTTAGCAAAAACATGAGGGATCCCCTTGTCATCCCTTGTGACAGTAACATCTTCATCTAGTACACTCAATGAAAGCTCTCCATCAATTATTGGTTTAGATTTATTCATAAACCAGGTAAATCCGATAAATGCGGCAATAGCCACTATAGCTAAACATCCTGCTATAGCTAGAAGCCATTTTTTCCACGTAATCTTTCTCACATCTCAACCCCCTTTTTGCAATATATTCTTTTACCTTTTAAAGATTCGAAGTTAATTGTTTATTGCTTTGCAGTATAAAAAAAATCGTATTTCCTTTTAGAAAATACGATTTTTTATGATGTTGAAAAACTATTGTCATCTTAAAGGGGCCCCCCTGTGAATGTTATAGATGAGGATGGTTTCCATTCCAGGCTAATAGACTTCCCTGCGAACGCACTTCCTCTACCTATTTTCACATTACGTTCCTTTTTCATACAAAATATTTATGTTGCAAAAGTTTCGTTCTATCACTAAAAATTAGACTGTCGTGACAGAAAATACACGCTATGTGAAGTGGTTGATTGGAGTGGAGACTGGGCGACTCCTTGGGGAATAGCGATTTAGGGAACGAAGGCTAAAAGCATCACGTCCTGTGATAACGCCTTCGTGACCAACATCCTGTTGGCCCGAGACCCTGCAGCGAAGCGTCAGCCCCAAAGCGTCCAGTCGGAATGGAAATCAACCCCTTGTTTTGCCGAAGAGCCATCCATTAATTGACCGTTTTATTGTTCAGAAATCTTAGTTATTAAGCTGTAATTCAATCGGACAATGATCACTGCCCATAATTTGTGAATGAATACTCGCTACGTTAATGTTGTTCTTTAGTCTCTCCGAAACAATAAAGTAGTCAATACGCCATCCGATATTACGCTCGCGTACTTTATTCATATAAGACCACCATGTATAGTGGTCTGTTTTATCTGGATACATGTAGCGGAATGAATCTACGAAACCACTTGCCAATAGCTCCGTCATTTTTGTACGTTCTTCAAATGTAAAACCTGAATTACCATTATTCGATTTTGCATTTTTTAAGTCAATTTCCATATGTGCGACATTTAAATCACCACAGTAAACTATAGGTTTCTTGGAATCTAGCTCTTTTAAATAAAGCGCTAATCGATCCTCCCATTCTAAACGAAGAGGTAATCTAGCTAAATCACGTTGTGAATTTGGGGTATAAACATTCACTAAGTAAAAATCTTCATACTCAAGTGTAATAATTCTCCCCTCTTCTTGTGATTCATCCTCACCAACGCCATAACGTACTGAAAGTGGTGTATGCTTTGTAAAAATAGCTGTTCCTGAATAACCTTTCTTTTGTGCATAATTCCAATACTGCTCATATCCCTCAAGTGAGATTTCCACTTGTTCAGCCTGACACTTTGTTTCTTGAATACAGAAAAAATCTGCATCTACATGATTGAAAAAATCTAAAAACCCTTTACCTAAGCAGGCTCGAATTCCATTAACATTCCAAGATATAAACTTCATTTTCTGTTGTCACTCCTCGAAAAACGCCCTCCACCATTAGCGAAGGGCGTAGTATTCTATAAGTCGTCACCAACGATTTTTACTTCTGTTTCTAAATCGATGCCAAACTTTTCTTTAACTTCTCGTTGTACCATTTGAATTGTTGCAATATATTCAGTAGCCGTTGCATTACCTTTATTAACAATAAAGCCTGCATGCTTCGTTGATACCTCAGCATCACCAACACCTTTTCCTTGTAAGCCACTATCTTGAATAAGCTTACCAGCAAAGTGACCAGGCGGGCGCTTAAAAACGCTCCCTGCAGATGGGTATTCTAACGGCTGCTTAGATTCTCGCTGAAACGTTAAATCAGCAATTTTTGCATCAATTTCTTCCTGCACACCTTTTGCTAATTGAAATTCGGATGATAATACATAGTATCCTTTCTTGGCAATGATACTTTGACGATAACCAAGTTCAAGATCTTCTTTCGATAGTATTAAAATTTCGCCTTCTTTCGTTAGCACTTTCGATGAAATAATAATATCCTTAATTTCACCGCCATATGCACCGGCATTCATTGCCATAGCCCCACCAACTGAGCCAGGGATACCACAAGCAAATTCAAAACCTGTTAAAGATGCTGCTGCTGCCAGTTTCGATACATCTTTTATAAGTGCACCACTTTGCGCATAAACATGGTCACCATTAATGCGAATTTCATCTAAAAACGAAAATGTAACAACGATCCCTCGATGACCGCCATCACGAACGACCATATTAGATCCATTACCTAACATTAATAAAGGTATATTATTTTTGTGAGCATAGCGAATAACCGTTGCTGCCTCTTCCTCTGTTTCAGCGAGAACGAAAATATCCGCTTTACCACCTAATTTTGTCATAGTATATTGCTGTAATGATTCATTTAACTTAATATTGGCCGGATTAACGCTCTGTGCTAAATCCGCTGCCCATTGTTCTTTTGTCATGAGAGCTAATTCCTTTCTAACGTCCTTTCTTACTCTACACTAGTATGGATTTAGAACCCTAATTTGACAAGTAAAAATGAAGGGTAATTTTTATCTCGCCTGAATAGGTAGCGAGACTCTCCATGCAGAGCCGATGAATAGGATAAAGAAAATTCATGGTCATTATATTACATATGTCCAATGTTTATCTATCCATCAGAAATTTCGAGATAGACTTCACACTTTTATAGCCAACTCGTTGCCCACGATTCGATATTGCGGATTGCTCCTTCTAGTGCCCAACCTTTATCCGTCAAAGAATATTCAACACGCACTGGTACCTCTGAATATACTTTTCTTGCAACAAGCCCTTCTTTTTCTAGCTCTTTTAAACGTTCGGATAATAAACGGCCACTTACAGGTAATGCAGTTTCAATCTCATTAAAACGCTGTGGTCCATCTAGTAATTGATATAAAATCAGCCCTGTCCAGCGTTTTCCGATTAAATCCATTGCTTTAGCTAAACGAGGACATAAATTTGACTCACTCATTTTTTTCACCTCTTATGTACTCTATTGTAACGATAATTTTTAAAAAAGTAAATTTGAAGTAACTTATTTACTACAAGTAATCTATTTACCTTTTCTTATTTGATTACTAAATGTAACTTAAAGTGTTCTTTCATTTTTGGCATTATCTTTTGCTTTAACATCGTATCAAAGCTACTGATGGCATAAAAAATTAGCCATGGCTGTTTGATCAGAGCGTAGTCATGGTAGCTATTATTTTAAAAAATGGCCACTTATTTCATATAGATGCACATGATTTTATTATTATGACTACTCCCCCTCTGTTAGAAGAAAAGTTACCGTACTAATGACTTTCAATGAGCCTTTTTTATATTTACTTTCATAAAACAAACTTTTGTAAAAGTAATATTTTACCACATTTTCTAAATACTCATTGAAAACTTACATTGTTTAATTTATTATTCGTGTAAGATACTGTTTTTAGAGGTTTTTCCACGAAAAACTTTATTGTGATGTGCATCTTATATCTCCTGATTTTTTGACGCGGACATTTATCCAAAAATTTCATTTACGTCTACATATATTGAACAATTAGAAGATAAGAAGTTTGCTTTACATGAAATTTAACTATTAAGGATCTAACAAAGCCTATCGATTGTTTTTACAACAGTATATACAGGAAACAGTGTAAATCCATGGGCGCAAGAAGAATGGATTCCTGATGCAGGTACAGATTGAATTTTATAACACTCCCCTAGAAACAGGTGGTGTATTGTCGTAGTTGATATTGTAGTGGATCTTGAAGTATATCCTTTATAAACAACTTCAAGCACAATATTTCGTAGAACGGAGGACTTTTATGGTAGGGTTTGATGAATTCTCTTCAGGACATACTTTTATTTCAATGATGTTTTTTATCGTATTCGGTATTATCGCATTTTCTATTATTAAAAGTACTGTACAATGGTCAAAAAACAACAATGAACCATTACTAACAGTACCCGCTAAAGTCGTAACAAAACGGTCTAATACTAGAGGAGGTTCTGGTAACTCTAGTGCTCATACATCGTACTACGTCACGTTTGAAGTACAAAGTGGTGATCGTTTAGAATTAAAGATGAATGGCCGTGATTATGGACAGCTTGCAGATGGTGACTTTGGCTTACTATCATTTCAAGGAACACGTTATCATACATTTGAACGACAAAAAAAGGAGAGCAGCGTTTAACAACGCCCTCTCCTTTTTAACATTTCATTATTATTTAATTAAATATTTACCAAAGCCGCCTTCAGTATCGCCTAAATATTCGATACTGCTACCTGCAGGAATAACTTTTTGTGCATCCTTTGCAGAATTGTAAATAACTTTTGTATTTGCTGGGAACGGTACAAATGACCAATTGTTATCCGCAGCAGGATTAATTGTTTTGTTTGTCATAATGTAGTCAATGACAGCTTGGCGATTTTCATAAGCATAGTTTGTTAAGTTAGAGCCATCCGCCTTTTTAAATGTAGCACCATAAGAACCACCAACACGGTAATTGTTCGAAATGATAATAAATTCTTGTTTTAGATCGATTGGTTTACCGTTGTATTGCACGTTTTTAATACGATTTGCTTTTTCGTCTAGTAAAACACCTCGACTATCATACTTTGCAGGTGATGTTACATCAATTTGATAAGTTAAGCCATCTAATACATCAAAATTGTAAGAGCGTGCCTCTGGGTCAATAATATTTTGTTCTTTAGTTTGTTTTGGATCAATTGTTGCAAAAACACCAGCAGCCATTTCTAACCATTCAATAGCTTGCGCACCTGTTACTTTAATCGTTGCAAGCGTATTATCGTAATAATAGATGTCTGCCATATTTTTAATTGCTAGCGGACCTACAGGAATGTTTGTGTAATCTGCAGGGTTATTTCGAGATCCCGCTTTGAAAGGTGCACCAGCTGAAAGAAGTGGTATGTTTTCATCAGCAGTACCTTTTAATTCTTTTTCAATAAACCATTTTTGAGCTTGTGTCACAATTTGAATAGAAGGATCGTCTTGAACCATTGAGAAGTAGCTATGGATTGGTGCAGTTGTCTCACCAACAGGCTGACGAATATACTTTAACGTACCTTCATGCGCTTCTTTAATTACATTTAAAACTGTTTTAGATGGTTTTAGACCTTCTTGTTTGATAGAGCGGATAGAACCTTGTCCATCCTTCACAACCCATTTAGCACCTTTTTGTTCTAGTTGTAAATCAATAACTCCAAGATAGCTACCATAGCTTCCTGCCATTACAGTTGGAACACCGTTAATTGTCCCTTTTTCTTGATCGACATTTTTCAGATTTTTATAGTCACCTGGGAATGTTAAATGAGAGTGACCTGTAATTAAAGCATCGACACCTTTAATCTCAGAGATTTGGTACCCAACGTTTTCGGTACCTTTTTCGTAAGTATCTTCACCAATACCTGAATGTGAAAGTACTACAATTACATCTGCACCTGCTTTTTGCATTTCTGGTACAACTTCTTTCACCGCTTCAACTGGTTCTTGCATTTCTACTTTGCCTGCTAAATGAATAGCATCCCATTCAACAATTTTCGTAGGTACAATCCCTGTTACACCCACTTTAAGCGTGTGCTTTTTACCTGTATTGTCTACTACCTCTTTATTAAGAATTACATACGGTGTGTACATACGCTTTTTTGTTTTAGCGTCGTATGTGTTTGCATTTACGACTGGATATTTTGCATCATTTAATACTTCATCTAAAAACTTTAAACCATAGTTGAACTCGTGATTTCCTAAAGTTCCTCCATCATATTTCAGCGCATTTAGTGCTGCTATTGCTGGATGAACCTCACCTGGTTTCAAAGGATTCTCTATCGCTTTATAAGAGCCTAGTGGCGTTCCTTGAATTAAATCACCATTATCAAATAATAATGTATTTGGGTTCTCCTTACGGGCTTGTTCAATTAATGTAGCCGTGTTTGCTAAACCTACATCAGCTGATTCAGCATCTAAGAAATAATTGTAATTAGCAAGATTTGTATGAATATCTGTTGTTCCTAAAATTTGAAGATTTACTGTAGATGTTGATAATTTGTATTCAGCTACAAAGCGTTTAATAATACTTTGCATTTGCTCAGTTGTTACATAGGCACGCGGACGAATTGTGTTATCCTCAAAGCCTTGTAATAAGTTTGCTGCAACAGCATTTGCTAAATCTTGCTTATGTGCTTTAGCAATTTGATCCGCATCTTTAAACTTATCTAATACAGAAAGCGGTGCATTATCTTTGGCTAATCCACGAGCAGAAATAACGAATGCTTGTTGTCGTGTCAATTTATCATTTGGCCCAAACAACGTCGCCGTTTTACCTTTAATAAGATTCAGTTCTACTGCCTTTTCTACATACGGAGCTAACTCCTTAGAGATGTCAGTGAAGGCAGTTTTGGAACCATCCCCTAGCCCTACATTTAAGCTTTCTACTAATTCTTTCACGTAATCCCCGCGTGTCACATCGTTTGATGCAGCATTCGCAGATAGTCCAAATGGTAACACCGCGAATAGAACAAGTAACATCGCTAAGAATTTAGTAATAAACTTCTTACCCATGGTAACAACCTCCTTATAAATCTAATATTTTCCTACGTTTTTCATTATATTATACTAATTAATAATTTAATTGAATAAATAGTCCTAATTGTATGTATTTTTAAACGAATAGCAAAACTCTACTTCTGAAAATAATAGAATAATATCATTTACACAACCGGATGTTAGTAAATGTAAATTCGAAGTACATGAATAGTACCAATAGGTTAGACCTACTTACCACTACCATACCTCTATGAATAAAAAAAAGTTCTCTCAAATTAGAGAGAACCTTTATTAAAAGAATTACTATATTTCCCTAGTCAACACGCCAGAGAATAGTATTTATTATGCAGTTACAGTTTGTAAAGATTGAGCTACTTTTTTAACCGCTTCTAGGCCATTTGCAATAATTTCTTGCGCTTTATCTTGTGAAGCGTTATGACCTTCAATGATAACCTCTTCGATAATTTCCATACCGAACATGCCAACAACGTTTTTGATATAGTTAACTGACATTTCTATTGATTGTGCTTCAGGTGTAGAGTAGAAACCACCACGTGCATTTAGAATAACTACTTTTTTGTCACCCATTAAGCCTTCTAATTGACCGTTTTCATTATATTTAAATGTATAACCAGCTTGGAATACATAGTCAATGAAAGTTTGTAATTTCGCTGGGATTGTTAAGTTCCAAAGTGGGAAAGCAAATACGACAACATCGGCTGCAGTTAAAGCATCCATAGCTTTTTGTTTTGCAGCTAAAAGACGTGATTCAATATCAGTTAACGTTTCACCGTTTTGAACTTTACCAAAAGCATTGAAAAGATCTTGACCGAAATAAGGCATATCTTCTGCGAATACGTCAAAAGTCGTTACGTTTACACCTTGTACATTTTCCATAAATGTGTCGTACATTTTTGTTGAAATACCGTCAGGACGGTTGTTTGCTTTTACTACTAATACATTCATTATATAAATTCTCCCTTAAATTTCAAAATTTAATATCTCGAATTCAAGATATATGAATATATTAAAAAACTTTGTGTAAAAAGTCAACGTTAGTATACTAAGACTTTTGACCGAAATGCGGATATTTCAAAAAATTCACATCATAAAATAAGGTTGATTTCCATTCCGACTGGGCGCTTTCCTAAGGGCGTCCAGTCTCCATTCCAATCAACTTTGCCACATGATATGCGTTTAACAAAGATCTATCTCCTTTTACTTGGAATGTAAAATGAACTTACCAGAGCTTTTTCGTGTTTCGAGAGTATTCTGTAAGGGAACCAAACTTTTTCGAGGTTCGTGTCAGATCGGCTTCCTGTCCAAAGTGATCAGGTCCTGTTATTTCTTAACCTTTCAAAAACAAACTTAAAATTTACAACTATCGTCCGTACAAACTCCACTGTCTCCAGAGCCTGCCATCTTTAATTCTGGTTGTAAGCCTTCTTCCTCGGCAACTTTACGTAAAGTTTCTTCAAATACTTCTTGAGGTTGTGCTCCTGAAATACCATACTTACGATTTAATACAAAGAACGGTACCCCTCGTACGCCCAGTTGTAGCCCTTCTTGTATATCAGCCTCTACCTCTGTTTTAAAATCGTCGTTAGCAAGAACCTTTGCAACTTCTTCACGATTTAAACCTACTTGCTCGGCAATATCGATTAATACATCATCCTGACCAATTCGCTTTGCTTCAATAAAATAATTGTATAATAGTGCTTCGACAAGCGCTGAAACATCCCCTTGTTGTTCTGCCCATTTTACTAGCCGATGTGCTTTTAAAGTATTTTCTTCCATTGAATGATCAAAGTTATAATCTAGGCCAACTTCTTTTGCACGAGCAGCAACACCTTGCGTCATTTCTTTCGCTTTTTCTAGCGACATCCCATACTTTTTCGCCAATGCTTCATACGTAGACACATTTGTATCCACAGGTGTTGTTGGGTCAAGTTGATAGCTTTTATAAACGAGCTCTACTTGCCCTGCAAAACCAGTTTCCTCAATCGCTTGCTCTAGTTGCTTTTTGCCAATATAACAAAACGGACATACATAATCTGACCAGATTTCAATTTTCATAGTTAGTCACGCTCCTTTTGCTACATTGTAGCGATAGTAATGATTACAAGGCAATTTTTATGCTTCATTGCATAATTTCTCAAATCAATCTACATACTGAACGTAAAAACAATGTGAGGGTTATGTATGACACAATCTCTTTGGCTCGGAACAATTGATCCCGTCTCCCTACCAACTCTTCCTGCGTCAACAACTTGTGATGTATGTATTATTGGCGGAGGCTTGACGGGACTATATACAGCATATGTCTTAGCAAAATCAGGTGTAGATGTAGTCTTACTTGAGGCAAATTCCCATATCGGTCATGGTACGACTGGTCATTCAACAGGAAAATTAACTGCACAGCATAGCTTAGTTTATGCCAACCTTATTGAAAAACTTTCTGTAGATGAGGCGCGGCTTTATTATCAGCTCAATCAAATAGCTGTAGAAAAAGCATTACAGTTACTCCCTAAAGAAAGTATCCAACAAGTAGATTCATTGCTTTATTGCCAAACAAAAGAAGGCTACGCCCAATTATTAAAAGAATGGAATGCCTATAAAGTATTAAATATTAAGGCGAAAATCACTACTGACACAGAGCTTCCCTTTCCAATTACAAAAGCACTCAGCATGTCCCAGCAGGCACAAATTCATCCTGTAGAAGTATGTAATTTCCTTGTTAAAGAAGCTTTATCAATGGGCGCAAAAATCTATACAAATACCCGTGTTCAGCAATTAAACATACCACAAAATAGCTTACATACCGCAAATGACATGTCGGTTCAATACAACAAGCTTATTTTATGCTCACACTATCCAATTGAAGCCTTTAGAGGACTACATCTTTTCAAACTTTCTAACAGTCGCTCCTATATGGTTGCTGGTAAATTCACTGATACGCTACAAGGTCAATACTTATGCGTAGATAATCCTACACGCTCTATTCGAACAGCTACCATTAACGGTGAGCATTATTTAGTATTGGGTGGCGCTAATCATATTGCAGGTGAAACAACCAATACCCAACCCTATTATGAAGCTATTCAAAATGAAATGAAGGCTCACTTCGATCAGGATCCTATCTATCGCTGGTCTGCGCAGGACATCGAAACACCTGATATGGTCCCGTATGTTGGCAGGATTACACCGTCTTTGCCTAATGTTTTCATTGCAACTGGCTATCGAAAATGGGGAATTTCCAATTCTTTTGTAGCCGGAGATCTACTGTCCTCCTTAATAACAGGTGCTGGGAATGAAGATGGCGCCATTCCCCTTTATTCACCAACACGTACGAAATTTGGTGCTCAATTTATGCAGATGCTAAAGGTAGGAGGTTTTGTAGCTAAAGAATTCGTAACAGGTTATGTGAAACGTGCGAATACACCAACTTGCACGCATTTAGGTTGTAAAACAAAATGGAATGAAGCCGATGAAACTTGGGATTGCCCTTGTCACGGCTCTCGCTTCAATGCCAAAGGGGAAGTTCTTGAAGGTCCTGCTGTGCACCCTTTAAAACTAGATTAACAAATGCGCTAAACCGCTCGTTTACATCTACAAGCGTTGGAGTGCCCACAGTAAAAGTATTCCTATAAATTCCTTAACAATAAAAAAAGAGGTTGCCTATTTCGCGGCAACCTCTTTTCCGTTATTTCAATGCATCAGTTAAAACTGGAACGATTTGTTTTTTACGAGATACAACACCCGGTAAAAGTACGCGATTATTCACAAGCTCTGCGCCAAATCCTTTTGCTGCAGCCTCTGCTACTTGTCCAATTGCAACAGCAGTTGAATCATTGTTTAAAATATCCGTTACAACAAAGAAGAATAAATCTAAACCATTTTCTGCTACATTTTTATTTAATAAATTTTCTAATTCCTCTTGGCGGCCAAGTACATCGTTAATGTCGACAGCATTTACTTGGGCCACTACAGATTTATATTCACCGAATTGGAATTCTTTCGCATCTAATGATAAAAGATCTTCTAATGATTTATCTGAAAGATCAGCACCTGCTTTAAGCATTGCTAATCCATATTCAGCGGCATCAACACCTGCAATTTTCGCTAGCTCTTCACCAGCTTGTACATCTTGCTCAGTGCAAGTTGGAGATTTGAATAATAATGTATCAGAAACGATGGCCGAAAGCATTAAACCAGCAATGTTTGCAGGAACTGCTACGCCATGTTCTTTGAAGATTTTATTTAAAATCGTAGCAGTACAACCTACAGGTTCAGCTCGGTAGTATAGTGGGTCTGCTGTTTGGAAGTTTGCAATACGGTGATGATCAATCACTTCTGTAATTTGTACTTCTTCGATTCCGTCTGCAGATTGTTGGAATTCATTGTGGTCTACAAGGATTACTTTCTTCGCTTCTCCAGCTACTGATGAAATTAATCGAGGTGCCTCAAAGCCAAATTTATCTAAAGCAAATTGTGTTTCATTATTTACTTCACCAAGGCGTACCGCTTCAGCATCAACACCAATTTGCTGTTTTAAATATGCATATACAATAGCAGATGTAATTGTGTCTGTATCTGGATTTTTATGACCAAAAACTAAAACTTTACTCATTAAATTAATTCCTCCTAAATGGCAATAACATTTATAGTTTATTTTATCATACCTTATGAACGAACATGTTATAAAGTGAAAGTTTATCTATAAAGGAACTACTGCCAATATACATCCGAAATCCCCCGTTTTAGGATAACCATATTATCATGTATTACTTACTTTTCTTATACACGCTAGAGGCAGGCTTTATTAGCTCAGGAAAGAAGACTAAAAGTATGACTACCTGGAAAGCATCGGGAGATAAAAGAATCCCTTTTTATAACATTTATAGATTATTATTAAATATAATATATTTATCTGTTAATAACACCCTATTTATAACATTTAATAATAAAAATACACAGTTTATAAAAAATACTTACTATAAATAGATATATAGTTGTGTTTTTATATTTATGAAAACGTAATTTTATGCTATTATCAGGTAGTCTATATTTTTTAGGATATACAGGAAATGGGGATCACAATGACAAAGAAGATGGAAAAAAAGTATATTCCTTTAGCAAATTATTTTGAAGTAGCTTTACAACAAGAAATTACTTTATCATTTAGCGAACTCGAAAATATTATGGGACAAGCCTTGCCAAATGCAGCTTACTTAAATAGGAGCTGGTGGAAAAAAACAAAGCCCCCTCTCTCTCACTATTTGTCATGGACAAATGCAGGCTATTATGTCATGGATGTTAAGCTCGGTACTAGTGTAACTTTCTCGCGTACACAAATGAAGACTACGAGTAATGTTTCTACAAATGACGATAACCCACCTGCATACATAATTCGAGCAATTGAAGCATCTGACGCCCGATCATTTATTCATTTGCAAGAAGAAATTTTCCAACAAACTGACTTCATGTATAATATGGAAAACGAATTAGACCTTACAGTTCAACAACTTCGAAAAGATTTGGTCTATTGGAAACAATTGAAGAACCGTACGATTTTATGTTGTATAGTAAATGGCATTTTTGCTGGCTATGCCGTTATTCATGGATATAAACATTCTAAAGCTAAACATGTTGCAACAGTTCATCTAGCTGTTAAGGAGGAGCATCAGCGACAAGGTATCGGCTCTGCGCTGATGGAAGCAGTAGAACGTTGGTCTATACAGCGAGATATTTCACGCCTAGAAGTATCTGTCATGGAGCATAATGAATGTGCTTTAAATTTGTTCAAAAAATTAGGTTTTCAGCAAGAAGGCATCCGACAAAATGCCATTAAATTAAATGATACCTTTATTAACGAATACAGTTTAAGCAAAATTTTATAAGCTTCTTTTTCAAGGATGTCTAAAACTTATTTGGACATCTTTTTTTATGTGTAGCGTTATAAAATGATTAGAAAACTTGCTTTTCTCTTACTGCATCTAAAAATAATAAATTATTTTCTACTTGTTCATAGGATTGCTGATATTTTTCATATTGTACCTTGTCCTGACTGACCATTTCCTCAATTAGCGCATGTAAAAAAGAGAACAATACTGGAATAACGTCCAATGAAGATTGCTTTTTCAGACCAAGTGTAAATAATGCACTTGCATATTCCCGAATAGAAGAAAACGCAGACCCAGTAATGGCGATAATTCTTGCCTTTTTCTTCTTAGCAATTTCTACAATCGTTTGAATGTCGTTTGAATGCTTGTCCCATGAAAAAACAATTAATGTCGTTTGATCACTCATACTGTTAATTTGCTGTACAAGATCATCAGATTCTGAGCGAAGCTGTTTCACGTTTGGACGTAACGTTTTCATTGTATACGCTAACCAGTTTGCAATGGACGCAGCTTGACGAGTACCTAAAATATAAACGTTCTCTGCTTCGTGCATCCATTTAGAACTTTTTTGGAGCGTATGATCATTTATCAAATGAATCGTATCTTGAATATTTTGTATATCACGTTGCATGACCTTACCAAAACTCGAAATATTAATCTTAGTTGATGGATATGTAAGTTGAAGACTCTCATGACCATTTTGATTCATTAAATAGCTTCTAATTTTGTCTTGAAGCTCTACATAACCCGATAAATCCATCGCATAACAAAAACGAATCACTGTCGATTCACTAACATTAGCCTGTCTCCCTACTTCTGCTGCTCCATTACTAATTACAACTGTAGGGTTGTTCATAACAAATTGTGCAACTTTACGCTGTCCCTTCGACAGCCTAACAAATCTACTTTTTATTTCTTCATTAATACTCATTTCTAACAACCTTTCTTTCAATGAAATTATCACGAATGGAGATTGTTTCTTACTGACTCTAAATTCGGTTAAAAATACAGTATCACGATTACAATCTGAATACAATGACTTTTCTGAAAAATCTTTAACACTTTAACTTGCTAATGTGACAGTTTCATAAAATTGTTCTATCCTTAAGTTTTTCGATGAATTGATTCTAACAGATTTTTTAAAATATTTGAATAAAAATTAATATTCCTTAATTTTTATGTAATAAAATTATAAAAAATGTCTTGGACTAGACAATCGCCCATCCAAGACATGATTTTTTTTAATCTAATTCCATTTGTTTTGTTTCTTGTCCTAAGAAAATTACCCCAACAACTCCGATAACAATCGCTCCGCAGAAAATCGCGAAGATGAAGCCGATATCATAGCCTGCCGTTAATAAATATCCTACTAACAAAGGGCCAAAGATGCCACCGATACGCCCAACGGCTGCTGCCATTCCTGCACCTGTTCCACGAATAATTGCTGGATACTGCTCTGGTGTATAAGCATAGAGGGCACCCCATGCTCCTAAGTTAAAGAACGATAAAAACATTCCTGATGTTAATAGTACTACCATCGTTTCGGCATTACCAAAAATGAAAGCACTTACAGCTGTACCAATTAAATAGGAAACAAGTACAAACTTCCGTCCAAATTTTTCTATAAACCATGCAGCTGTAAAATAACCTGGTAACTGTGCAAGCGTCATAATGAGAACATATTTAAAGCTCGTAATCATATCGAACCCTTTACTAACCATGACACTTGGTAGCCATAAAAACATACCGTAATACGAGAAAACAACCGTAAACCATAATACCCATAACATAAGTGTCGAGCGTACGTATTTTTTCGACCATACTTCTTGAATATTTTGCACAACACTACGTTTTTTAGACTCTGCTTTTACTACAAATTGAGGTGAATCTGGTAAGTGCCAACGAAGATAAATTGCATATACTGCTGGAATTGCCGTTAACAATAAAGCTATACGCCATCCCCATGTTGGAATAACAAAATACGAAATCAGTGCAGCGATTAACCACCCCGCTGCCCAGAAGCTTTCCAATAAAACAACCACTCGCCCACGTTCTTTTGCTTCTACACTCTCAGAAACTAGCGTCGATGCGACTGGCAATTCGCCCCCTAGTCCCATGCCTACTAAAAAGCGTAGTGTCATAAAAGCAAATAATGTAGTTGTAAATGCTGATAAGCCACTTGCAATCGAAAATAAAACGAGCGTCCACATAAAAATTTGCTTACGTCCTACTTTATCGGCAAGCACGCCGAAAATAAGAGCTCCTACAGCCATCCCGATTGAATTGATGCTACCTATCCAACCTGCTTGACTTGGTGTTAATCCCCATTCAACTGCTAACGCCGCAATAACGAATGATAATATCCCTACATCCATAGCATCGAAAAGCCAGCCAACGCCTGCTACCCCTAAAAGCTTATTACGAGAAATAGATTGTTGAACCTTATTTGTTGTTACAGTATTTGTCGTCATTCTAACCACCTGTCTTTACACTTGACTTTACATTTCAAGTTTACTATACAGT
Organism: Lysinibacillus sp. G1-3; assembly: GCF_056322905.1. Classification (NCBI taxonomy): domain Bacteria; kingdom Bacillati; phylum Bacillota; class Bacilli; order Caryophanales; family Bacillaceae; genus Lysinibacillus; species Lysinibacillus sp. G1-3. The sequence goes on along the minus strand of NZ_JBWHYQ010000027.1, from coordinate 3,819 downwards.
TATTTCAAGAAAGTGACAAGTAAAAATTCAAATTACCGAATTGTTTCGACAATTTCTCAAATTCTATTGAAAACATAGGGCCATTTGCGTTAAAATGTCTTTTATACAAAAACAACTGTTCTTCCTATAAGAACAAAAGGAGATCGTAACGTTATGTGGAAAGGCCTAATCGAGGAATATAAACAATTTTTACCCGTAACAGAAAGTACACCTGCTCTAACTTTAAACGAAGGCAATACGCCTCTTATACATTTAGTAAATTTATCTAAGAAACTTGGCATTGAACTTTACGGAAAAATCGAAGGTGCAAATCCAACAGGTTCATTTAAAGACCGAGGCATGGTATTTGCCGTTGCAAAAGCAATTGAAGAAGGTAGCAAATGCGTTATTTGTGCTTCAACAGGTAACACTTCAGCTGCAGCTGCAGCTTATGCAACACGTGCTGGAATCCAATCCATAGTCGTGATTCCTAAAGGGAAAGTTGCCCTAGGTAAGCTAGCCCAAGCGACAATGTATGGTGCACAAATTATCGAAATCGACGGTAATTTTGATGATGCTTTAAATATCGTTCGTCAAGTAAGTGAAACAACTCCAGTGGCACTTGTAAACTCTGTAAATCCATACCGCATCGAGGGGCAAAAAACAGCATCATTTGAAATTGTAGATGCTTTAGGAGCCGCTCCAGATTATCTTTGCATCCCTGTTGGTAACGCAGGTAACATTACTGCGTACTGGAAGGGCTTTAAAGAATATGATGCAGCAAAAGGCTCTGGCTTACCTAAGATGTTCGGCTTTGAAGCTGAAGGTGCAGCAGCAATTGTAAACGGTGAACCTATTGCTAATCCTGAGACAGTGGCAACAGCTATTCGTATAGGTAATCCCGCAAGCTGGAAATTTGCAGAAGCAGCTCGCGATGAGTCAGGTGGAATTATTGACTCGGTTACAGACGAAGAAATTTTAGCTGCTTACAAATTAATTGCAGGCACTGAAGGAATTTTCGTTGAGCCAGGTTCAGCTGCATCATTAGCGGGCGTTATTAAATCAGTTGAAAATGGCAAAATTGCAAAGGGCTCTAAAGTTGTTACGATTTTCACTGGTAATGGCTTAAAAGATCCTGATACTGCTATGAATATCTCGACTGTAGATGTTGTCTCACTTAAAAATGATGAGGGAGAAATTCGAAAATACATCGAGGGCGTACTATGAGTAACATGTGGCAAATCTCAGTTCCTGGGAGCACTGCCAATCTAGGCTCCGGCTTTGATTCAATAGGGCTTGGCTTGTCTCTTTACTTAAAGTTAACCGTGTCTTTACAGGATAGATGGGAAATTATCCACCTCGATGATAATGGTCCTAAAGAGTTTGAGCTAGAAGAGCACTTACTATACGTGATTGCTAAAAAAATTGCAGATCAATACGGTAAGCAGCTACCTGCCTGCCGTGTTGAAATGGCAAGTGAACTTCCATTAGCCCGCGGTTTGGGGAGTAGTGCAGCTGTCATCGTTGCAGGAATTGAACTAGCTAACCAAGTATGTGATCTAGGCTTAACTGTACAGGATAAACTCGATTTATCCTCACAAATCGAAGGGCATCCAGACAATGCAACAGCCTCGGTATTAGGAGGATTAACAATTTCCTCAATGGATGAAAATGGCGTTGTTGATACATTTCATGTTAATGATATAGAACCTTCCTTTGTTGTGTATGTACCAGATGTTGAACTAAAAACAAGTGAAGCTCGTTCTGTTTTACCAGAGCAATTTGACCGTGCATACGCAGTGAGAGCCTCTGCAAATGCAAATATGCTAGCAGCTTCATTAATGGTTCGTGATTATGAGCATGCAGGTCGTTATATGGAAGCTGATTTATTTCATGAACCTTTCCGTGCCCAATTAATCCCACAATATAAAGAAATCCGTGCATCCGCTAAAGCTAATGGGGCATTTGGAACAGCTTTAAGTGGGGCGGGACCAACAATGATTTCTATCATCCCTACTGCTATTGAGCAAAATTTTGTAAATGCGATGAAAAATCAATTTCCAGAGCATCAAATTATCTTAACAAAAGCCGATGAACATGGTGTACAGGTGAAATTTAAACGTCTACTGCAAAAGTAGACGTTTTTTCTTGGAAGGGGGAAGTAGCTTGAAACCAATTATTTTTTGTGATTTTGATGGTACTATTACAGAAACAGATAATATCGTCTCACTAATGACTCAATTCGTTCCAGAGGAATCTGAGAAAATTGCTACGGCAATGATGGAACAAACCATTACCTTTAAAGATGGCATTTCAGCAATGTTCGAGCTATTATCGACTAAACAAAAGGATGATGTTATCCACTATTTATTAAATACAGCCATTATACGTAAGGGCTTTGGTGATTTCGTTCGTTTTGCACAAGAAAAGCATATTCCGTTTTATATTGTTAGTGGAGGTGTAGACTTTTTCATTGAGCCACTGTTAGAAAAGTACGGTCCATTTTCCGGTATATATTGTAATAGTGCCGATTTTTCCGGACAGCAAATTAAACTCGTCTTTCCAAACGGCTGTGATGAAGAATGTACGAAATTTGAGACACAGGGCTGCGGTTGTTGCAAGCCAAGCGTTATGCGACAGGTTGCACAGAGCAATCATTTTAAAATCGTGATTGGAGATTCACTCTCTGATTTTGAGGCTGCAAAACAGGCAGATTTAGTACTTGCTAGAGATCATCTTATTAAACGTTGTAAAGACCTTCATCTTCCTTATGAGTCTTTTGAAACATTCTATGATTGCTTAGAAGTTGTAAAAAAGTTTATGGAAGCAGACAAGGCTGTTTCCATTTAATTAAAAAAATAAAGCTCATCACCATAACGTGTGGTTGATTTCCGTTCCGACTGGGCGCTTTCTCTTTTGGTGGTGAGCCAGAGATAAGGGCTGTACGTTCATAAGTGACACCCTTATTTCTACATAAAAAAGGGAACCAACTTTAATTAGATGGCTCCCATTTCAGGTTTATAATTTATTTTTCGTTTTAAAAAGTCTCTTTCGACGTTCGTACCAAAAAACACAAATAACAAACCACGTATACCCCATACTCCAGCCGGCCAATACATCAGAAGCAAAATGACGGGCTCCAGCAACTCGAGACAAACCAATAAGCACAGTTAAAACAACTGCCCCAAGCCAAAGTAATGTCTTACGTCCTCTGCTATTGTTCTCCGAAAACACATAAGCAATTGTAAATAAATACAAGATACCGGTCATAGAATGTCCGGATGGAAAGCTAAAGGATGTTAATTGTTCTTCAATCTCCGGTCTTGGTCGTTGAGTCCATTTTTTTAATAATTGGTTAAGTACATTCCCACCTGCGATTGTTAACAAAACAAATAGTATGCCTCGGTTATTTTTCACTTTCCACGCTAAATACACTATTAAGACGATAGCGACAGATACTACAAATACCGGTTCTCCTATATAGTGAAAAAAATCTACAAAACGGTTACCGAAAAATAAATCAGCCATTTTTGTATCAAAAGTACTGATTAATTTACTTTGAAAAGTACCTCGTAACACAAAAAAGATAATGAGCGTTAATACCGCTAAAGGATAAGCCCATTTTTTCATTTATTACTTCACCTCAAAACTATATGCTACTATTATATTTTTCACATCATATCATATTTAAGCTTGCTTGAGGTAATTTGCTTTTTATCCCGCATTAAGGGGCTGTAAACTTTAAATAATTAACTGCCCCTAAATGCCCGATTGGTGAAGACTAATAATCAGCGGGGTAAACCTCCCCACTGATTTAAGTTTCACTTTATCCCGCATTAA
>NZ_JBWHYQ010000026.1:0-64326 GCF_056322905.1 Lysinibacillus sp. G1-3 | reverse complement strand
CCTGAAAAGTCTGCAAGTTCGTTACGAAACTTTGCGTTATTCATCTTAATTGAACCGCCGTATACGGATCCGTACGTACGGTGGTGTGAGAGGTCGGGAGTTAATCACTCCCTCCTACTCGATTGTTAAAAAGTTATTGTGTCAATGAAATGAAGATGCCTGTTCAATAGTATGTCTCTTCGGCAAAACGAGGGGTTGATTTCCGTTCCGACTGGGCGCTTTGTTGTTGCTGTCGCTACGCTTTCGCACAGGGCGAAGCTTCAATATTCATAGATATTAGCGTGTTTCTGACAACATACTATGTAAAATGAATTTAATCCTTAATTCGATTCTATAAAAATATATGTTCACCCAATAGGCGCTACCTGCATATGATGGAGTGAAAAGAGTCGAAGGAGGAATTGCGCTGAAACGTTTACGACAAATCGTGACGAGAGCAGTAGTTGCCAAGGGGAAGAAGAGAACAGAAGAACGTGTAACATTATGTCCATCAAATAAGCCGACAAGCATTCTCGGTTGCTGGGTTATTAATCATACTTGCTCCGCGAAAAAAGTCGGTAAATTTGTAGAAGTATCAGGGAAGTTTGATGTCAATGTATGGTATGCCTATAGTAATCATTCGAAAACAGCAGTGTTTTCTGAAACGGTGCACTATAAAGACAAAGTGAAGCTTTCATTTAGAGAAGGCGAAGTAAGTGTTGGTGATGATGTACGTGTACGTGTCATTCAAGAGCCAAACTGCATAGAGGCAATCATTTCTCCATGCGGTACGAAATTTGAAATCTTAGTAGAACGTGAAGTCGTTGTAGAGGTAATGGGAGAAACGACGATTTGTATTAGTGTACATCCACTAGATTTCGAAGAAGAATGGAACTTTGAAGAGAGCTCATCTTCGTCTTCATCTAGCTCCAGTTCCAGCTCATCGTCTAGCTCTAGTGAAGAAGGTAGGTTTGTTTTAGAGTCCTCATCGTTTCCTGATGAACGACCAAGATAATATTGAAGATTTAATACATGCGAAGCGCTAGCATCTTAAAAAAGGTGAATTAAGCGTTTCGCATGTATCTTTTGTTATAATAAAAATATCTATATGGTTAGAGCGAGGGAATTATTAAAATGACAACATATACACCAATGATGCAACAGTATTTGCAGGTAAAGGAAGATTACAAGGATGCCTTTTTATTTTTTAGATTAGGCGACTTTTACGAGATGTTTTTTGAGGATGCTATTAATGCCTCACAACTGTTAGAAATTACATTAACGAGCCGAGATGCTGGTGCAAAAGAGCGAATTCCAATGTGTGGTGTTCCACATCATTCGGCAAAAAATTATATTGAAACACTTGTGCAAAAGGGCTATAAGGTTGCAGTTTGTGAGCAAACAGAAGATCCGAAGCAAGCAAAAGGTGTAGTGAAGCGTGAAGTCGTACAACTTATTACACCGGGTACGATTATGGAAGGTAAGTCGCTCGATGGTAAATCCAATCATTTTATTGGCGCTGCGGAGCAATTTGATGATACGACATTTGGCTACGCTTATTTAGACTTATCTACAGGTGAAGCAGTAGCCTCCTCTATTGAGGGCGACGGTAAAGCACTTTTAATGCAAATGCAGGCATACGGAATTCGCGAATTAATTGTCACAGAAAATTTGCAACTGCTATTAGCAGAGCATGCAGTCAATGTCGGTATCGTCCTTTCTATTGAAACAGATGAAATGACGTTGGCTAAAGCTGCACATTATGTAGAAGCGGTGCCGAATGATTTACAAATTGCTTGCCTTCGTTTACTTCATTATATCGATAAAACACAAATGCGTTCATTATCACATATTCAAACATTTACGTATAATGAAATGAAAAATTATTTACGTATTGACTCTAGCTCTAAGCGTAATTTAGAGCTAATTCAATCTATTCGCGGCGGCGATCAAAAGGGCACGCTTTTATGGTTGTTAGATGACACCGTGACTGCAATGGGCGGGCGAAAATTAAAGCAATGGTTACACCAACCTCTTGCTTCACGTTCTGCCATTGAAGCGAGACTAGCGAATGTCACGGATTTGTTAGAGGAGTATTTTGTAAGAACAGAGCTTCAAGCCTCTTTAAAACAAGTATACGATTTAGAGCGTTTAGCTGGACGTGTAGCTTTTGGTAATGTAGGTGGACGTGATTTAGCACAGCTACGTGATTCATTGCGTCAAGTACCTGTAATTCAGCAGCAATTACGTGGTGCTAATAAGGAAACATTGCAAAAGCTAGGTGTAGCACTTGATACGTGTGAGGATGTAGAGGCACTTTTAGCTCGTGCAATTACGGACAACCCACCAATTACGATTAAAGAGGGTGACGTCATTCGCGATGGCTATAATGAGCGTTTAGATGAGCTACGCTATGCCTCACGGAATGGGAAAGATTGGATTGCACAGCTGGAGCAAGAGGAACGGGCGAAAACAGGTATTAAAAACTTAAAAATCGGCTACAATCGAATTTTCGGTTATTATATTGAAATTACGAAATCTAATATCCATTTAGCTGATTTAACTCGCTATGAACGTAAGCAAACTTTGGCAAATGCTGAACGTTATATTACGCAAGAGCTTAAGGAAAAAGAAGCATTAATTTTAAATGCGGAGGAAGAAAGTTTAACGTTAGAATATAATTTGTTTGTGGAAATACGTGATGAATTAAAGGCGTTTATTCCACGTGTACAAGCATTAGCGGCAAGCATTAGTGAGCTGGATGTACTAGTAAGTTTTGCGAGTGTTTCAGAGAAGTATCGTTTTACGAAGCCTGAGTTTCATGAAGGGCGTGCGCTAGAAATTATTGAAGGGCGCCATCCAGTTGTTGAGAAAATGCTCAATAAGCAAATGTATGTACCAAACGATTGTGTTCTTGAGGATAATAACAATATGATGCTGATTACAGGTCCGAATATGTCCGGTAAAAGTACGTATATGCGTCAAGTTGCACTAATTGTTGTGATGGCACAAATGGGCTGTTATGTGCCTGCTGAAAAAGCTAGATTACCAATTACAGATCAGATTTTTACACGCATTGGTGCCGCAGATGATTTAGCAGCGGGACAATCAACCTTTATGGTGGAGATGTTAGAATCTCAGCATGCTATTACGCATGCTACAAAAAATAGTTTAATGCTATTTGATGAAATTGGTCGCGGGACATCTACTTATGATGGGATGAGTCTTGCTCAATCTATGATGGAATACATCCATGATAAAATTGGAGCAAACACACTGTTCTCAACTCACTATCATGAATTAACGGCACTTGAAAAGGAGCTTCCTCGACTGCAAAATGTACATGTATCTGCTACTGAAAAAAATGGCACGGTTGTCTTTTTGCATAAGGTGAAAAAGGGGGCTGCTGATAAATCTTACGGGATTCATGTAGCACAGCTTGCCCAATTACCAGAGGAAATTTTAACAAGAGCACAAGTACTGCTTGAAAACTTCGAGGCGGGACGCGAGGCAGGGCACGAAGCCGAAAACGAAGCAGCAGTAGTACAGGAAGTTGATGAAAAGCCAATGCAAATGTCCCTATTTACAGAGGAAGAACCAATTTCTCCTGCAGAATCTGAGGTGCTTAAAAACCTAGAAAAAGTAAATATTCTAGGCACTTCACCAATGCAAGCGATGAATATTTTATATGAATTACAGCAACAACTAGTAAATGCAAAAAAGTAAAGGAGTGATGCGCTATGGGAAAAATACAAATTATGGACGAGTGGCTGTCCAATAAAATCGCGGCAGGGGAAGTAGTAGAAAGACCGGCCTCTGTAGTTAAAGAGCTTGTTGAAAATGCCATTGATGCAGGAAGTACGTCCATTGATGTTTTTTTACTAGAAGCGGGCCTCACTTCAATTCAGGTCATTGATAATGGTAGTGGTATGGACGAAGAGGATGCATTAATATCATTCTCTCGTCATGCGACAAGTAAAATTCATCAGGAGCATGATTTATTTCGAATTCGTACACTTGGCTTCCGGGGTGAGGCATTAGCTTCCATTGCATCAGTGTCAAAAATGACACTGATTACATCAAATGGTGAATCAGGAACGTATTTAGAGCTTGTGGGTGGGCATATCGCCACACATAAACCTGGCCCTTTGCGTAAGGGAACAGATCTTACAATAGCCCAGCTATTTTTCAATACACCCGCTCGATTAAAATATATGAAAACAATACAAACCGAGCTTGGACATACAATTGATCTAATGAACCGCCTTGCGCTCGGAAATCCACAAATTGCGTTTAGATTGCTGCATAACGGCCAGCAATTGTTACAAACAAATGGACGAGGGGATGTTCAGCAAGTATTAGCAGCCATTTACGGTGTGCATAATGCTAAGAAAATGGTGGCATTCAGTGGAGAATCACAGGATTATAAAATTTCTGGCTTTGTATCACTACCTGAGGTGACTCGTGCCTCGAAAAACTATATGTCGTTATTTGTGAATGGTCGCTGGGTGAAGCATTATTTAATACAAAAAGCGATTGTAGATGCTTATCATACGTATTTGCCCATTGAACGTTTTCCGATTGTAGCGCTCTTTATAGAGGGAGATCCTTATTTAACAGATGTCAATGTTCATCCTGCCAAGCATCAAATACGTTTAAGTAAGGAGCCTGAGCTTCTTAAGCTAATTGAGGAAACGATACGAGAGGAAATCCGCCATGTTATTCGAGTACCGCAAATGGAGAAGAAGGAGAAAGTGGCAAAGTCTGAGACGGAGCAGTTAAATATTTGGAAACCTGCACCGAAGCTTAATGTGGAGAAAATGAATGCTATTGTAGAGAAACTTTATGATGTACAAACTGTTCAGGAATCCAACACATTAGATCCGATAGTGCCACAATCTGAATCCGTCCCTACTGCTATTGAAGATAGCTGGCAACCGACACCAGTGATGGAAGTGAATCGTCCTGAAGAAGAAGTGACGTTAGAAGGACCAATGGAAGTTTTGGAGGATGAGCCTACGAAGGAACCATTCCCTGCACTTGAAGTGGTAGGGCAAATTCACGGCACATATATTGTTGCGCAAATGGAGGATGGCTTTTATTTAATTGATCAGCACGCAGCTCAGGAACGTATTAAATATGAATTTTTCCGTGAAAAGGTCGGTCAGGTGAACCCAAATGAGCGTCAGGCTTTATTGCTGCCATTGACTTTCCATTATGCTGCTGACGAGGCTCTTATTTTAAGAGAAAATCGACAGGAGTTAGAAGCTGTAGGCGTATTTTTAGAGGAATTTGGGCAGGCATCATTTGTCGTGAGAGAGCATCCGAGCTGGTTCCCTAAAGGGGAAGAACAGGAAATTATTGAGGACTTAATTGAACAAGTGTTGACAACTAAAAAAGCGGACGTCAAAAAACTACGTGAAGCGGCAGCGATTATGATGAGCTGTAAAAAGTCGATAAAGGCCAATTATTATTTAACGAAAGAGCAAATGGAAGTGTTATTGCGAGATTTACGCAATGCCGACAATCCATTTACATGTCCGCACGGACGTCCAGTACTTATTCATTTTACATCTTATGAAGTGGAAAAAATGTTTAAACGGGTAATGTAATTGAAGTGGAATTAGAATTTCTATGCTTAACATTATTGTTAGTTATATAGGATGGCATATTTAGTAGAAGTTACACGTATTTTCAATTTATAGCAAATGGGGGAGAAAGGTATGTTTTCATTTGAGCATCGTCCTAAAATTATGCATTTTTTAGAGCAATATAGCTTTGACGTTTTAGTCATTGGTGGAGGCATTACTGGTGCTGGCATAGCACTTGATGCAGCCTCGAGGGGGTTATCAGTCGCTTTGATTGAGAAGCAGGATTTTTCTGCTGGCACATCAAGCCGTTCAACAAAGCTTATTCATGGTGGACTTCGTTATTTAAAGCAACTTGAAGTAGGTGTAGTAGCCGAGGTTGGGCGTGAGCGTGAAATTGTTTATGACAATGCTGTTCACGTGACAACGCCTGAAAAGATGTTACTACCATTATATAAGAAAGGCTCACTTGGACCTTTTACAACATCAATGGCACTGAAGGTATATGATCGATTAGCAGGTGTTAAAAAGCATGAACGCAGAACAATGTTAAACGCTCAAGAAACGGCAGAGCTAGAGCCTTTACTCAATCAAGATGAGCTTATTGGTGGAGGCTATTACGTTGAATATCGTACAGATGATGCCCGTCTAACAATTGAAGTGTTGAAAAAAGCTGTGGAATACGGGGCACTTTGTTTAAATTATGCGGAAATGACAGGGTTTTTATATGAGAAGAAAAAGCTTGTTGGAGTACAAGTGACGGATCATGTTACAGGGAAAACAATGGAAGTGCATGCTGCGCAAATCGTCAATGCAACTGGACCTTGGGTGGACGAGGTTCGCCAAAAGGATAAAGTAGCAGACAAAAAACAATTACGTCTCACAAAAGGAGTTCATATTGTCCTTGATCAAAAGGATTTTCCATTACAGCAAGCCGTGTACTTTGATATAGTGGATGGGCGTATGGCCTTTGCAATTCCACGTGATGGTAAAACGTATGTAGGAACAACAGATACAGTTTACGAGGGAGACCCTACACATCCGGTCGCTACCCAGGAGGACGTTGATTATTTAATTGTAGCTGCAAAAACAGTGTTTCCAACTGCAAATATTTCAAGAGATACGGTTGAATCGTCGTGGGCAGGTGTGCGTCCACTTATTTATGAAAAAGGCAAGAATCCATCCGAAATTTCACGCAAAGATGAGATATGGACGGCTCCAAGTGGGCTAATAACAATTGCTGGTGGAAAATTAACGGGTTACCGTCAAATGGCAGAAACAATCGTTGATAAAATTGTGAAAATCCATAAATATAAGCACGCAAGTCTATGTGTGACACGTGAGTTATCACTTTCCGGTGCAAAGGGCATTAATGCCATTAATTTCCCTGATTATAGTTCTTATAAAGCTAAAGAGGGCGTTCAGTATGGCCTTAATTATGATGAAGCAAAACAGCTTGTACAAAAATATGGGACAAATGTTGACGCATTATATAACCAGGTGAAATATTTACATGAGCATGGAAGTACGATGCCTTTAGTTTTACATGCCATGTTACTTTATGGCATAGAAGCGGAAATGGTGTATACGCCAAGTGATTTCTTTATTCGTCGAACAGGCTTATTATACTTCGATATTGATGCAGTAAAACGTTATAAACAGCAGGTCATTCAAGTTATGCAACAACATTTTCACTATACAGAGTCACAAAGAAATACTTATGTAGCTCAACTAGAGCAAGCTATTTTAGATGCAACAAATTTTGCAGAGGAAGGAGTGTAAGCAATGGAGCGTTATATTGAAATGTCAGATGGTCATTTTCTGTTTACACGAACATTAAAGCCATCAAATCCATGTATTGGTCATATTCATATATTGCATGGGATGGCGGAGCATAGTGGACGTTATGTGACATTTGCCAATAGCCTAAACGAAGCGGGCTACGCAGTGACAATGCATGATCATCGAGGGCATGGAGAAACAGCTGCTTATAATGGCACATTAGGTTTTTTTGCTGAACAAAATGGGTTTGATCGTGTCGTAGAGGATGCGCATGAAGTAGTAACATCTTTGCATGAACAATTTGCAGATGTACCATTAATTATATTTGGTCATAGTATGGGATCGTTCATTACTAGAAGATATATACAATTGTACAGCGATCAAGTGGATCATGTGATTCTATGTGGAACAGGGAATGTTACAGCATTGCATACGATGGGGAATTTAGTAGCGAAAGTATTAGCCAAACAGCTTGGTAAAGAGACAGAGAGCAAGTTATTAAATAAGCTGAGCTTTGGTAGCTTTAATAAACAGTTCCCGAATTCGAAGACTGCTTATGATTGGATATGTTCAGTAGAGGACGAAGTGGAAAAATATATAGATGATCCGTATTGCGGCTTTATCCCAACAAATCAATTTTTTGTCGATTTAACAACAGGTTTCAGGTCGTTAAATCGAAAAAGTGAAATAGCAAAGGTAAAGAAGGACTTACCGATATTATTGATAAGTGGTAGCAAAGATCCAGTAGGAGAACAAGGTCAAGGTGTGTACGCTGTTGCAGAACAATTTACAGAAGCAGGCATACAGGACGTGACGGTCTACTTATTTGAGGATAAGCGCCATGAAATCCTAAATGAGGATAATCGAGAGGCAGTCTATCAAGTTTTATTACGGTGGTTAGAAAAATATGATACAAAATAAAATACAACAGGCAGAGGTCGTAGCAATCGTAGGACCTACAGCATCTGGGAAAACAGCACTAAGCATTGAGTTAGCGAAAAAATATAATGGAGAAATCATCAACGGTGACTCCATGCAAATCTATCGAGATTTAGATATTGGTACAGCTAAAATTACGGAAGAAGAGATGGAGGGTGTACCCCATCATTTACTAAGTTTCAAAGAGCCAACAGAATCCTTTTCAGTAGCTGACTATCAAAAATTAGTACGAGCTAAAATTGCAGAAATTCAAATGTGTGGCAAGCTACCGATTATTGTAGGGGGCTCAGGTTTATATGTGCAGGCAGTACTCTTTGATTTTCAATTTACAGAGGAGCAGGTAGATGAGGTGGCACGAAAAGCCTATTATGAAGAGCTGGAGAAATTAGGTCCAGAGGTGATGCATGCTAGGCTGAAAAAACTTGATCCACAAACAGCGGAGACAATTCATCCAAATAATACTCGCCGTGTCATACGTGCGTTAGAGATGATTGAGCTTAGTGGCGTCTCAAAGGCATCCGAAGAACACAATCGTGGGGAGGTTCCGCTGTACAATCATGTGATTTTAGGGCTCGGGCAAAATATGTCACGTGAAGTGCTCTATGATCGTATTAACCGTCGTGTTGATATAATGATGGAAAAAGGGCTTTTAGAAGAAGTAAAGGGCTTATGGCAGAAAGATATTCGTGGTGTGCAATCAATCCAAGCAATCGGCTACAAAGAATTATACGATTACTTAGATGGTAAATGCTCTTTAGAAGAGGCGATTGACAGCTTAAAGCAAAATTCTCGCCGCTATGCGAAAAGACAGCTAACATACTTCCGAAACAAAATGGATGTCTATTTTGTTAAAAATAACGAAAGACTTTAATTAATTTCTAAAAATTACTAATTGATAAATTGGTAGAACATGCTACTATAGGAATGAATAGGTAGAAAGAGAGTATAGGGAGGCATATTTGATGAAATCAATTAACTTGCAAGATACATTCTTAAACCATTTACGTAAAAATAATGTTTTTGTAACTGTGTTTTTGTTAAATGGATTTCAGTTAAAAGGAACTGTGAAATCCTATGATAATTTTACAGTAATGTTACTAGATGCTGATAACAAACAACACCTTATTTACAAACACGCTATTTCTACATTTGTTCCAGCGAAGCAAGTGGATTTTTTAGAGACAGATAACTAGAGTAAAACAGTTAGTGTTCTTGACACTAGCTGTTTTTTTGCCTTCAGGCTATAATGTAAGAGGAAATTGACATATTGGAGGACTACACAGATGAAATCTATGGATACAACAGAAGTATTAGAACTATTAGATGCGAACGAAGACCTATACATTATTGATGTTCGTGAAGAGGATGAGGTAGCACAAGGCATGATCCCAGGTGCTCAACACATTGCTCTTGGGACAATCCCTGAGCGCTTAGAAGAATTAGATGCTTCTAAGCCATACATTATCGTTTGTAAGGCAGGCGGACGTTCAGCAAATGCTTGTGCATACCTAGAAGCTCAAGGCTTTGACGTAACAAACCTTGAAGGCGGCATGCTTGCTTATGATGGAGAGTTAGAGTTTAAATAATGACATACTAAAAAAGAAAGAGCCTTTTAATATTAAAATGTACCCTTTGTAAAGGACATTAATAAAAAGGTTAGGCAACTTTTTGTAGCTGCTGTCTGTATTTTGCAGGCGGCAGCTTTTTTAAATTCCATTGCCCTCGATAATGATTGTAATAAATCATATAACTATTTATTTCTTTTTTTACTTCTTCTAATGTTTCACATGCTCTAATAGTTGTTTCATCTTTAAAATGCCCAAAGAATGATTCTTGTGGCGCATTATCCCAACAGTTTCCTCGGCGTGACATGGACTGTCCTAAGCCCATTTTCTTTACTAAGGCTCGGAATTTTGGATTCGTATAGTGGAAACCTTGATCCGAATGGATAAAGGCATCTTCTCTTAAATGGCGATGCTTCTTCAATTTATGTAACGTGTTGAGCGCAATTTCTATACTCAATGTAGAAGATACTTCATAGGCTAGAATTTCATTTGTTTCGGCGTCTTTTATCGTTGATAAATAAGCACGTTTACCGCCTCCATATGTTAAATATGTGATATCGGTTAGTAATACTTTTCCTGCCACACCTTGCTTAAAGTTACGGTGTAAATTATTAGGGCATGTGCGATGTTCCTTCGTTGCTTTTGCCATACGACGTGCTGGATTCGCTTTTCGAATGGGGCAGATGATATTAAATTTCTTCATAATGCGACGGATTCGCTTGAGGTTGTATGTAGTTCCATATTGGTTTTCGAGTGTCATTTTTATTTGACGTGCACCTTTCTTTCGTCCTCGGAAATGAAAGGCCTTTAAAATAACTTCCTTCACCACTTCATCTTCTTCATTCTGTTTTTGACGAGTCAAGACAGCTTCTTCCTTAAAATAGCGATAGTAACCTGAGCGTGAAACATTTGCAATTTCACAAAGATAACGCACCATTCGTTTTAATTGATATTTTTCAATAATCTGATGGATTAATTCAAATTTTTGTACAGTACTTATTTTGATTTCTTCCTCATCAGCTGCCTTTCGAGTTGATCTAGTTTTTTTAAAAGTTCGTTTTCTGCTTCTAACAATTTCATCTTCGCCTCTAAGCGGGCGTATTTTTCTTCTAAACTTAATTCACGCTCTAAAGGGCGACCTGAAGTATGTTTTCTGGCATCTTCTAAACCTGTTAGCCCATGTTCTTTATAAGCCGTACGCCAACGATTCGAAGCTCTACGAATACGCATTGGACCAAGGGCTTCAATGTCAAAACCCGCCTCAAGAAAAATTTCACTTGGATATTTTCCTTTATCGTATTCATCAATAAAAAATTCCTTAAATTCATCCGTATAAGTAATGGCTTTCGCACTTACCGTTTTGACGTATGGATTTAATTTTAATTGCGCCTGTTGTTGTTTCGAAAATAAATTTTTAGTCATCCTATTTAACCACCGCTCGTTTTTTTTCTTCATTATAAACAAAAATACCCTATAAGATGACCTTTTTGAAAGTGTCTATCTTATAGGGTACATTTTATATTTGCTCTTTCTTTTTTTCTTGCGCTTATTTTTTTAGTGAGTCTATAATAAGGCTAAAATTTTTTTCGAAATGATTGTATGGATTTTCATTTTTTAGCTCACGGATTTTTAGGTTGTAACAGGCAAAGTTTAAACCGGCACCGTAAACTTGTAATGCGCCATTCGCAAGATCGCCGTTCTGAAGAAGTTCAATACCTTCCTTTAAGAAGGTTTCGCTCTCATCGAAGTGACATTCAGTAATGTTTTTATTTCCATTGTAAAATAACTTCAGGTTTTCAATGATTTTATTCGCTGTATCTTCACTTATTGAAGCGTCTACATTGATTAATAATTGGTTTATCGGTTTTACTAGCTGAGCATATAGGCTATCATAATTTTCACATGTTTCAGCAATGGCGTTTCTTAGCTCTTTTGTATCCATCGTCTCTTCTCCAATCTTTTTAATTTTGTTCTCCCGTACATTGTATTAACTCCTATACTTATCTAGCATGCTAGTTTTCAATTAATTTTTATCGTTTTAGTACTTATCAAAAAATAGCATCTAGATTGAATATTCAGAAATATGTTACAATTAATTTCGTTAAGGAGGGATAAGTATGTATCGAACAATAGCACCCCCAACAATGTCTTTACAGTAGAATCTACTGTTTAGGCATTCGATAAAAGCTTGCTAATTCTCAATAGATTCTACTGTATATCGGAGACTATATACATGTAGAAAGAAGGAATTAGAAATGAGCGGAAAACTATCTTTTATTGTATCAATGATTATTTTTGGCGCTGTCGGTGTTTTTGCAAAATACATTAAATTGCCTTCAAGTGAAATAGCCTTTTGGATGAGTCTTATTGGCTCTTGTTTTTTACTTTTGGTGTTCCTTTCTAAAAAAGAAAAATTTACGAAAACAACTATTTTGCAAAATAAATGGCCATTGATACTTTCGAGCTTTGCTTTATGCGGCAATTGGATTTTTCTTTTCCAAGCGTACAAGGAAACAACCATCGCAAATGCAGCGCTAAGTTACTATTTTGCTCCAGTACTAGTAATTTGTTTATCACCAATCGTTTTGAAAGAGAAAATATATGCACGGAAAATCTTTTATGTTTGTGTTGCGCTAGTAGGCCTGTATTTTATCGTCCAAAGTCAAACTACCGAAACGAGCGAACATTATATCGGAATTGTCTATGGGCTTATTGCAGCTTGTTTCTATACAATAGTTACATTCACCAATAAGTATATCCGTGGATTAAAAGAACCTGATAATACGATTATTCAGCTTGCTTTAGCAGCGTTATTCCTAGCGCTTTACCTTTTTGGGACCAATGGGTTCCAAATAATGCAAATTGATATGAAATCAATTAGTTTACTTATAGCATTGGGTATTGTTCATGCTGGGATCGGCTTCTATTTGTTCTTTTTCGGAATGCGTCATCTAAAAGGGCAAAGTATAGCTATTTTAAGCTATATTGATCCGCTAACATCATTACTGATTTCGACGATGATTATAGGAGAGAAAATGACGACACTACAAGTACTAGGCGCTATCCTTTTACTCGGCGCAACATTCCTGAGTGAAATAGATAAAACAAAGTTGATATCACAGCAATAAACGGACAGAAAGCTCCCGAAAGCCTTTTGGGTATTAGGGAGCTTTTAGTAAAGGGGAATAGTATTAGTTTTAGTTTTATCCCCTAAAGAACGTTTTAATATTTTTGAAGAAAGCATTCAGTTTATCGTATCTGATACTGTTCTGTTATCCGTATTAAATGTCACTTTTATTCCATCTTTATGAAACTTATAAATCGGATATTTCGAATAATGATGAACAGCTTTCGTTTGGACATTACGTGTTGGACACATTTCAAGCACTACCTTTCTTTCTTTCTTTCACAATCTTATATGCCCGGCACAATCTTTAATAAATACTCCGTGTCCTAATCTTTCAGCACCAACAGTTCAACAGCCTCTAGAACGTTTTTACCAATTCCTGTTTCACCGGCATGAATAGTGACGCTGTAGCCATATTGGCTAAAGCGATTGGATCTACGAATTTTTCACAAAATCCTTCTTCTTCGGATGCATATAGGTCAATTGCTACTACCCCTTTTCCAAGGAACTTTTTCCTCTTTTCAACCACCTCGAATGCACTTTCTACAGACATCGTCCTCACGCAAGCCAGGATTATATTTCTCTTTATTTCGTAACAGCTTTCAGCGTCTCTCACCCCATCTATAACAGATTAAATAATCTCTTCCAAATCCCTTTAAAACCGACTTCCTCTACAACTTTTGCGGAAAGACCGTTATGGGCTTCCGTTAAAAATTCAAGTTTATTTGAATATATTTTTTTAGGCTGTTTTCGCAAAGATTGTTGCTCTTCAACTAACCTTTCTTGTTACACTAACAGGGTAGGATAGTTTAATAAGGAATGCTAAAATAGCCTTAATTTCAAAACGATTTTATTTAATACTGCTTAAAAAAAAGTAGGTAGGGAGAACAGTATTCGGTAGAACTTTCTAAATTGGATTTTTGACGAAGAAAAGAATACAGAATATTTTTGGCTGTTGCTGTTGCCTTTGATTTGGAAGGACTAACGCTTTTTGATAAAATGGTAAACGGTATTTAAAACTCCTGAATGGAAAGAGGATTGCTATGAAAAAGAAGTTGGTATTGATTGGGATAGGGATTCTCTTAGTTTTCCTTCTACTACTAGGCACTTATAAATTAATGAATTCTAGGACGTATCAGTTATTTGGGGGCTTAACCAAACAAGTAGAGACGAATCAAAAAGTAGTTGCTTTAACTTTTGATGATGGTCCGGCGGATAACACAAATCAGATATTGCCGCTATTGGAAGAGTACAATGCTAAAGCTACCTTTTTTCTGATAGGTGCAGAAATAGAAAAATTTCCAGAGGAAGCAAGAAGAATCGCAGAAGAAGGACATCAAATTGGGAATCATACCTATTCGCATAATCGGATGATTTTCAAAACACCCTCTTATTACAAAGATGAAATAGAAAAGACAGATCAATTGATTCGTAATACAGGCTACAAAGGTGAAATTGATGTTCGGCCACCTAATGGGAAAAAGCTGATAGGGTTGCCGTATTACCTAAATAAACATAAAAGAAAAACTATAACTTGGAACCTTGAACCAGATACTTTTTACACTACGGTTTCTGACAAAGTAAAATATGTGACTGAGAATATTGAACCTGGTTCGATTATCTTGCTGCATCCAATGTATGATAAAACGGGCAAAGCGCTCCAAACAATTGAAGGTATACTACAGGAACTTTCAAATAAGGGTTATAAATTTATCACTGTTAATGAACTTCAAGATTTATAGTATAAAAAAGAGTTAATTTCCTACCTTCGTTGGGATTAACTCTTTTTTTGTTGCTGCCGTTTTCTGCTTTAAATGGATGCATCCTTTTCCTAGGAAATTTCTCTTCTTCATCCGGCTACTTGTCTTTATGTTTTACAGCAACAATCTTTGAGAAAACAGCCATTTTTTTTAAAAAGTTCATCTTTTTTTCAATATACCCCAACTCCATACTACTCGACATATCTATATAACTAAAAGTAAAGATTATTGGGGCAAATATATTAGAAACTAATGATTTTGAAAGTAATAAAATGGATGTATTGAAAACAACATAATGCTACTTTTCTAGTGTAGTAAATTTATTATGACTCTAATAGAAAAATGGGTGATATTAGTCACGTTATCAAGTCCCACCTACCCATGCGAGATAAATCTATTTGCATACAATACAGTAAGCTCCATAAGTGGAGAGGACTAAACTATTAATAAAAAAGAAATAAAAATATCTAACTAAATGAGGTGAGTTTATTGAAAAATGGACTTGGAAAATGGGAACAATTCTTACTTTTAAAACAAAATCCTTTAACAACTAACTGCATTCCAGAATCAACACTTTACAGTCTAGAAAACCTAATCTATTTATTAAATAAATATGAGTATATTTATGTGAAACATAATAGTGCCGGACAAGGAAGAGCAATTTATAAAATCTACAAAAGAAAAGATGGACACTATTGTTTTAACGGATTTACCATGCAAGGTGAAGAAATAAGTAAATGTGTAGCAGCGATTGAGGATTTCCACCAAGTTCTACATCCATATGAGAAACACGGTAGATTAAGCGGAAATTATATTATACAGGAAGGGGTCAAAAGTCTCACCCCTGATGGGGATTCAATATCCATTCGTGTTCATGTTCAAAATCTAAAGGGAAAATGGGTAATTGGTGGAATTTACGGAAGGGTTGCAACTGAGGATCATGGGATTGTCAATTCAAATCGGGGTTCTAAAGCAATATCGATTGAAGAATTACTATCAGGTTATTTGATGATGGATAATACAAAGAAAGATCAAACAATAGATTCTCTAAAAGAAGATTCAATTTTAGCAGCTGAAGTAATAGCATCCCACTGTCCTTGTAGAGAATATGGCATTGATTTTGGAATAAATCTTGAAGGAAAACCTATATTATTTGAAGTAAATACAACGCCTAGCATTCGTAGTTTTGCCAAAGTTGATAGGGCAATCTGGAAGAACATTGTTGAGATTAGGAAAAAGCAAAATGAAGGCTAAGTTTGAAATGTAGTTATTTTTCATTTTAGTCATCAGCATATTTCTATTCAATAGACATACATCCAAAAAATACTTACCTTTCTATAATTTTGGGAAAGAAGAAACTTAATTGCATCCGTTACTTGTGAACGATTAGGGATTTCCTGAAAAAATGGATTATGGTTGGATAGGCGCGATATGAATCAATTTTCTTTGGAGACGATTCAGCATGGGCTCAAATTCCCAGCCCTCAGGAACCTGAATTCGCGTACATTAGTTTATTTGGTTATTCGAAGTGTTAAAAGATTCTTTTGATTCACTCTTACTGGCGAAGGAAAATCCCTGGAAAAAATGTCTGTTTACAACTTAAGCAGACATTTTTTTAAGTATACTTTGTTAGAGATATGTAGAACTATAACTTCTAAATGATTGTAGGGAATAGTTTCATTTCATTTTGAAGCAACGTCCTAAAGACATTGGTACTCCGAAAGATTTCAGTATGTAGTTTTTTAGTAACCATTTATAACTACTTAGGCTTGGAATAAAGTTTAATTAAAAGCACTTCTTTAGCCTACATTTTAAGATAAATAAAAAGAATCCATTTCGAATAAAAGGCTTCTTATTTTTGCTTACTGAAGTACTATAAAAAACAATTCAATAAAACTAAAATAGCACCTATACCAAAAACAGAAATCACTTTTATCATGTCTTTCTTCAACAAAACACCACCTAATATCCATTTTTTAAAATCCAAACTATTATGTAAGTGATGAGTGCTTTTATACTGCGTTTATATTAGTGTTAACGTTATTACTAGTGAATTATTAGCAGTGTGAATTAGCCTTTCATAAGATGAAAAAATTAATAAACACAAGTATGCTATTTAATACTTAGCAACCCTCGCTTAATAGCTGTTACGACAGCACCTACTCGAGATTCTACGTTTAATTTCCTAATGATTGATGAGATATGATATTCAACTGTTCTTATGCTTATCATCATTTCCTCACTAATTTCAATATTGGTTTTATCCTCTGCTATTCTTTTTAATACTTCAGACTCTTTTGGTGTAAGCATTTTATCTATCTGATCTTTTTCAACTTTAGGAAACCTTTTGTCACCTAAAAATACTTGTCTAATAGTAAAGATTAATTCTTGGAATGATTTTTCTTCTGAAATAAAAGCGCTAGCTCCTGCATTGTAGGAAGATCTTATATATTCTGAACATTTACACTTTGATAGTATGATAACTCGTAAGTGTGGAATATTTTTTAATAGTTTAGTTAAATCAATTTTGTTTGATAACTCCATTTGCAAATTTATAAGTACAATATCCGGAGAGTTTGTGATTATTTCATGATGTAAATACTCAGGATTAGAAAGAGTCCCTATCACGCAAATATTTGGTTCTTTGTTTAATCTGTGCTTTAAGCACTCTAGTACTAATTGACGATTATCTACAAGTAGTAGTTTAATATTCACGCTATTCACTCCTTGGTTATATATCAATCTTCATCTCCAAAAAAGTCCGCTATTGTCATTAAATGATAAGAGAAAAACTAAAGATTTAGTTTGAATAATATACCCATTAAATGTTTTTCAAAACTATTAATCTCCAATAACTGAGGTGATTCTGCATTATTATGTGAAATATATATGAAGTTAGAATATTTGCGGGAAATACGGATGTTTTAAAAGTTCTATTTGTTATATTACATATAAGTGTTCTGAAAAAAACAAAAATTAAAAAAATGTATCTTAATATTCAAGATGTGTTTTTATAAGTGAATCCTAATTAATAGCAAGAAATTAATATTTACACAAATCTATTAATACCTAGTAAAAAAACGTTGATTAACCCAATATAATTGGTGTGATTACTATATAAAACCAAATAAGAAAGAAGTTGTATGATATGCAAATTATTGAATTAAAAAAGGCTTGCGCTGATTTGATGATCCTTCGACTACAGAAGTTATATGGTGTTATTTCTGTACTTCTACAAGATGATTTGTAAAATATAAAGCACTTATTTAGATACTTTGAGAGTACAACAATTGTTCAAAGACTTTTCAAAATGAGAGGAAGAAATTAGTGTTTTATTTTGAAATCATTATTTTTATTTTGTTCCACAAAGAATTTTATCCTCTTTGGTTAATGAATGAAGAAGTTAGCAAGGTTTAAAATCAAGTTATAGGAGACAAAAGATGATTAATAAATTATTATTAGTTTCATTTTCACTACAGATACTTTTTTTTCTTCTTTTTTTTAGTACCTTACTAGCCAAAATACCAGAGCCATTCGCATCAGTTATTATCTTATTAATTGCTTCAATGGGTTTAATTGTTGCTATAATTTCTGTAATTAAAGGACAAACATCGAGGCTAGCTCCCATAGTACTGGGAATATCGCTTTTGATATTTTTAATGTTTGTATTTGCAATGCTTTTATCAGGAATGTAAATGGTCAATCATAAATTTTCCAACGGGAATATTATTATATAGGGCAGAGAAGGGATTCATCCCAATATATACTACTTTTTTCGATGAAGGTTCTAACGACAAGGGCGAACCTTCGAGGGCCTACCTGTTTTTCAGATTCCCTTTTTCAATTTTTTTGAGTTTTAAAGAAGTAGTTGACCATTTGTATTAAAATGAAATAATTTGTAAAATCACACCAATTAAAATTAAGGAGGGGATTAAGAATGAAGGTTAGAAAAAGGTTTAAAAATGGTATTGTAACAGCTTTATCGACACTATTTATTTTTTCAGGAGTACTAAATGCTAGTATAGTTAATGCGGCAGAGCCAGTAACTGCTATTCAGGACGGAAATGTTCAGGGGAAAGCAGGAATAGTTATGAAGATTGATCTTACTGGAGAAGATAAAAAGCTATTGGGAGATGAATTTCTTAAGGAAGTAGAAAAAGAGGGATGGAAAAAAACTGAAAATGGTTATGAGAAATTTTATCCTGCCCAAAACGGCTCATTAACTATTAATGACCAAGTGGTTGATTTGACTGCTGATGGTACATTCGTAATAAATGAAGATGATGCTAATTTGGATATTCAATTTAAGGCTAATGGGCAAGAAATTAAAACAAATGTTAAAAATGATATGAAAAAATCCCGAACTATAGATCTAGTAAAGACTATCGATTTCAAAGACTTCGTAAAGTCAATGGATGGTGAAATGATTAGTACAGAAAATAGAGACAAAAGCACCCGATCTGAGGTGGGCCAAAAACACTCTCCAGGAGATCGTGTACACTGTAACCGATTCAATGGTTCAGCTTCTAATCATAGATACTATAATCACTGGGATCCTAGGGCATGGAAAAACTTTGTAGGAAGTGATTGTGACTATGCTTTCTTATCTTATGACTGTCAAAATGATTATACAAGTAATACAAATTGCCGTGGTCTTCAATCAGCTTATAACTACAAAAACTGTTCATGGGCTTTATACCATTCTAACAGATATCACTACTATGGCAAATCAGGACACTGAAATTATTATTGTTCTGGGGAGATAGATTAGTATGAAGAAATTTATATATATATTTCTATTCACAGTTTTTTTGTTTTTAAATGCCTGTAGTAATACTGATACAAACCAAGTATCAAGTGTTGCTGAAGAGCTTAACAATATCGAAACCAATCATATATATAAGAATGGGGTACTAACAACTAAATTATCAGTTCCAGAAAACCTAAGAAATGAAGAAAACTTCAGTATTATAATGGATTTAAAGATGCAAAATATGGATCATTATATTGAAGATATAAACCTATCAAAAGAACAAAACTATTATACTGCTAAAATTGAATTACCAATGGAAGGTATTTGGAATATAGATTATCATTATGTTTTAGATGAAAATACTAAAATTGATTCCTTTACTGAAGTTTTTGGTAAAGTCGATGAAGAACAAATAGATGATGTGACCCTTAATATTACAACGAATCCCGAGTTTATTCAGCCAAATCAAGTAGGAATTCTAAACATTACACTTCATGATAATCAAAACAATATTATTCAAGATTCAAAAGTAAGTTTACAATTTGATCTACTGGAAAGGGATATTCATTTTACGGAGGATTTAAAAAGCGAAAATGGAGTTCATCAATTTAAAGGTAAATTTGAAGCAGGGATTTGGTATGTTACTATACATGCCTTTGCAGAGGGAAATGAGCATTTAATGGAAACTGTTATTTTACCAATTGGTACAGAAGCTGCAAAAGAAGTAGAGAGAGAATCATTAAAAAATGGGCATCGAAATTAATATATTTTTGTGGAGATGTTATGGATAGGGGTAACGAAGAAAGCTAAATTTCTTATTTTTAGTTTTTAACACTAGTGTTGCGCAAAAGGTTCTGAATTTTCCATTTGAAATGTTGACACATTAAACACTTTGCCGTAGATTTAAAGTAATTGCATAAAAGCGTTAGGTGCCCACTGCGGGAGAATAGGGAATAAAGTGAAAAGCTTTAGCGGTCCCACCACTGTAAAAAGGGAGTTTCATAGAGAATGCCACTAGCATCGTTCTGGGAAGGTTCTATGAAATGTTGAAATTGAGCCAGGAGACCTGCCTATCTGCTTCGTATTATATAGACGATGGAAAAGTCTGTAGTTTATTTGTTATGGATAAACTACAGGCTTTTTATTTTTTTCTCAAAATCATTCTTCGAGTAACGAGGGCAAAAAAGAAAGGGGAAATTTTCATGCAATTATTACAACAAACGATCCACAACATTCAAAGTGCCGACCACAAAATGATGGGGCAGGCAAGAGAACGCATAGATGCACTTTGCAAGCCACCTAGTAGTCTGGGAAAGCTGGAAACTCTAGCTGTGCAACTATCTGGTATTACAGGTGAACTATATCCTGCAATTGATAATAAAGCAATTATTGTCTGTGCCGCGGATCATGGTGTCTGTGATGAAGGAGTGACACCGAATCCACAAAATGTGACGGTCTTCCAAACATTAAATTTTCCTAGAGGCGGAACTGGTGTCTGTGCTATCGCAAAAATCACAGATGCTAAAATTGTCACGGTAGACGTTGGCGTAAAAGAAGATGTGCCACATGATGCTGGAGTCATCATTAAAAAGATTAAATACGGTACGGACAATATGGCAAAAGGACCTGCCATGTCAAGAGAAGAAGCCATTCAATCCATTGAAGTAGGAATTGAAGTAGCTACGGAAGAAATTAAAAAAGGGATAAATGTACTCGGGACAGGTGAAATGGGTATCGGTAATACAACACCTAGTGCTGCTATATTATCGGTTCTTCACGAGTGTCACCCGAATGAAGTGACAGGCTTCGGTGCAGGAGTTGGACCAGGAGGGATTGCACATAAAGTAGAGGTTATTTACAATGCTATTGCATTAAATAAACCAAATCGTCATGATGCTATTGATATTCTTGCAAAAGTTGGAGGGCTAGAAATAGGCGCTATGGCAGGAGTAATACTTGCTGCCGCCGCACATCGAAAACCAGTTGTTATTGATGGCTTTATTTCTACTATTGCAGCTCTTATTGCATACGAACTTGAGCCAAACGTCAAAGACTATATTATTCCTTCTCATGCCTCTGAAGAACCAGGTGCAAAAATTGCCGCTGAAATGCTCGGAATTGAACCTATGCTACAAATGAATATGCGATTGGGTGAAGGCTCTGGTGCAGCTTTAGCATTTCCTATTTTGGACGCAGCATGCTCTATGATGAAAAACATGGCTACATTAGAGGAAGCTATGCTACTGTTGAAAAAGTAGATCTATTAATCTTTAAGTGCTTATTGTCGCTGCTGTGGATGCAAGGCGTTTGTGAAATAACAAAAATTCAAAACAAGCCCAAATCTGACATTTGGGCTTGTTAATATGCAACGGTATAGCTATGCCTGATGCAACCTCCGTAACGGTAAACGCCATTTCCTCATATATGAAAATATTCTTAGTACGGTGATCATACCAAATAATACATATAAAAAGATATCACCTGAAAATAGTTGAAGTCCGATAATAAGCCCGGCTAGTGCTGCCCATACACCATAGATTTCATCACGGAGGACTAATGGTTGTCGTCTAGCTAATAAATCTCGAACAATTCCACCGCCTGACCCTGTTAAGACAGCAGCTACAATAACCGCACTAATAGGCATGTCGAGCTTCACAGCATAGAGAGCACCTTGAATCGCGAATGCCGATAATCCAATAGCATCGGTGAAATTACCCCAGCGATGCCAATGCTGAATAAGTCGGTGCGGAAATATGAAAAATAACGTAATAGCTGCAATGGCAATTTGGAACATCATATCTTGCCCCCACAGTGTTGTTACAGGTAAACCTATGAGTAGATTTCGTATAGCTCCACCACCAAAAGCAGTTACGATACCGAGTATATAGACACCGAATAAATCGTATTCTTCCTCCATTGCAATTATTGCCCCGGAAATAGCAAAGGCAATTGTTCCAATGATACTAAAAACCTCCCAAGCCAACCCTTTCACCCCTTATGTGAAACAATCATTTCATGTTGTTGTAGATTACATAGTAGAAAACTTTAAAGTTACCTTTTTGTATCTAGAAGTTTTTGCAAAGAAAAGTATAGACTTATGATTTAGAATTATCAGATATTAAATATCGAGAGTATTGATTAGGAAAAAATAGGTTTATTATTGAGCGATAAAGGATTTTTTGTTTCTATTTTGCTAGTATACTCCCATTCTAACTGATTGTAGCGTAGGGTTACTCGACTCCCGCGGGAAAAGTGAGGCAGACGAGACCCTGCACGGAGCGCAGCGAAGGAAGCGACTTGACGCTCGCCCGCAGCGGAAATCAGCCTCTTTGAATTAATTCGGATGTATAAAAATGGTCAATCAACATACCTAATTAAATATCTAATTATAGCAGAAATAAATAGATATAGTTTGTAATTTAACTTAGCGCCTAATTAGCGCCTAAATGCAATTAGAAACACAAGCAATTTTTGCAGGCAAGCTCACAAATTGTTAAGATAAGATTTGAACAAATGTGAAATGGAGAAGAACATAATGACTTTTACAACCAATTTATCAGAAGAAACACTAGCATTAGCTGCTAAAATAGAAGAAAAGGTACGCCCTTTTCATGCAAAGGTAGAAGATATGGCGTTCTTCAATCAACAAAAAGTGCTTGCTGCATTCCGAAAGCATCAAGTAAGTGATTATCATCTGCACCCATCAAACGGTTATGGCTATGATGATGAGGGGCGTGACAATCTAGAACGTGTTTATGCAGAGGTTTTTGGAGCGGAGGCTGCCATTGTACGCCCGCAAATTATTTCTGGTACACATGCAATCACACTTAGCTTATTCGGAGTACTACGTCCTGGTGATGAATTACTTTATATTTCGGGTCAGCCGTATGATACATTGCAATCAATAGTCGATGGTGGAGACAAGGATACTGGTTCGTTAAAAGATTATAAAATCGGTTATAGCCATGTGGATTTATTGAATAATCAAGAGATCGATTGGGAAGGTGTTGCAGCTGCAATTACACCAAACACAAAAATGATTGCTATCCAACGTTCGAAGGGCTATGCAACACGCCCATCCTTTACTATTTCGCAAATTGCAGAAATGTGTGCAAAGATCCGTGAATTAGCACCGAACGCAGTTATTTTTGTTGATAATTGCTACGGAGAATTTGTTGAGGCACAGGAACCGACAGAGGTTGGGGCGGACTTAATAGCAGGCTCGCTCATTAAAAATCCTGGTGGAGGCTTAGCGAAAATTGGTGGTTATATTGCGGGTCGTGCAGATTTAGTAGAAAAATGTGCTTATCGTATGACATCGCCAGGTATTGGCGCTGAAGCAGGGGCAACATTAAATACGCTCGGTGATTTCTATCAAGGATTTTTCCTTGCACCACATGTTGTATCTCAAGCATTAAAAGGTGCCGTTTTCACAGCTGCTATGCTTGGGGAAATAGGCATGAATACATCGCCAAGGTATGATGCGAATCGTACGGATTTAATTCAATCGGTTTCTTTCCAAACGGCGGAACAAATGATTGCTTTTTGCCGTGAAATTCAAGCAAACTCACCAATTAATGCGCATTATGCACCAGAGCCAGCGTATATGCCTGGCTATGAAGATGATGTCATCATGGCAGCTGGAACTTTCATTCAAGGTTCAAGCATTGAGCTCACAGCAGACGGTCCTATTCGTCCGCCATTTACCGCCTTTATTCAAGGTGGGTTAACATACGAGCACGTAAAATTTGCTATTTGTAGTGCAGTTCAAAAAATCCAAAAATAAGTAACGAAAAACTATTCAAAACTTCCATTTTGAATAGTTTTTTTTCTAATGGATGAAAAAACCTCTGTCGCTCCGAAGCCCGCAGTAAGTTTTGCTCTATGCGAAAGCATAGCGACAGCAAATGATTTATCTGTGCAAAAGTATAGCGACAGCAACAACAACAAATGTTGTCTGTAGCAAAAGCGAAGCGGAAATCAACCACACGTTAGGTTATTAAGTATAGTTTTTTACAATTTTTTATCATTTCAAAAAAATTATTTTAATCCATGTTAGGAAAGCTAACATGGATGGTTGACACTATAAATTTTTCGTTATATGATTAGCGAGTATTGGAGGGGAACTTAAATGAGTCGTGAAATTAGACGAACTATGCCGTTATTATCAATGAATATCGTAATGCAATTGACAGAGCTTTCGGCACGTCAGATTCGTTATTATGAAGAACACCATTTAATTGAGCCGCACCGAACAGAAGGCAACCGTCGAATGTTTTCATTAAATGACGTCGATACACTGCTGGAAATTAAAGATTATTTGGATCAGGGTATGAACATGGCGAAAATTAAAAAGCTGTTCGCTAAAAAGAATGAACCTGTTTCAACAGATGAACGTGATTTAAGTGACTCAGAATTACGTAACATCATGCGTGAAGAAGTGCGTCAAGCGCAACGTATGCAAAAATCATCTATCCGTCGTGGGGATTTATCTCGATTCTATTAATAAAAGGCAACATCATTCATGTCTTTATTAATAGAGTAGAGTAATGATAAAAAGCTAGACAATTTATAGGAGTGTGGAAAACTGTGGGTAAATACACTAAAGAGGACATTAAACGTCTAATTGAAGAAAAAAATGTAAGCTTTATACGTCTACAATTTACAGATATTCTTGGCACAATCAAAAACGTTGAGATTCCAGTAAGTCAATTAGACAAAGCACTAGAAAACAAAATGATGTTTGATGGCTCATCCATTGAAGGCTTCGTACGTATCGAAGAATCAGATATGTATTTATATCCTGATCTAGATTCTTTCGTAGTGTTCCCTTGGACTTCTGAAAAAGGGAAAGTAGCACGTTTCATCTGTGATGTATACACTGCTAAAGGAGAGCCATTTGCTGGTGACCCACGAAATAACTTAAAACGTATCCTTAAGAAAATGGAAGATATGGGATTCTCAAGCTTCAACTTAGGACCTGAACCAGAATTCTTCTTATTTAAATTAGATGCAAAAGGTGAACCGACATTAGAAGTGAACGACCACGGTGGTTACTTCGACTTAGCACCAACTGATCTTGGCGAAAACTGCCGTCGTGATATCGTATTAGAGCTAGAAGAAATGGGCTTCGAAATTGAAGCATCTCACCATGAGGTAGCTCCAGGACAACACGAAATCGACTTCAAATATGCAGACGCAATCACAGCTTGTGACAATATTCAAACGTTCAAATTAGTTGTTAAAACAATTGCACGTAAACACGGTCTACATGCTACATTCATGCCGAAACCATTATTCGGTGAAGCGGGTTCTGGTATGCACTTTAATGTTTCATTATTTAAAGGTAAAGAGAATGCATTCTTCGATGAATCAACTGAACTGGGTCTTTCTGAAACAGCAATGCAATTCATGGCAGGTGTCCTTTCTCACGTTCAAGGCTTCACAGCTGTGACAAATCCAACAGTTAACTCTTATAAACGTCTTGTACCTGGTTACGAAGCGCCATGTTATGTAGCATGGTCAGCTCAAAACCGTTCACCACTGATCCGTATCCCATCAGCACGTGGTCTTTCGACTCGTGTAGAAGTACGTTCTGTGGACCCATCTGCTAATCCGTATTTAGCGATGGCTGTTATTTTAGAAGCTGGTCTTGAAGGGATCCGTCGAAACTTAACACCACCAGCTGCTATTAACCGAAACATCTACGTGATGTCTGATGAAGAGCGTAAAGCGAATGGTATCGCAAACTTACCACCAGCGCTTGATGATGCTTTAGCATTACTTGCTAAGGATGAAGTAGCTCAAGCAGCTTTAGGTGAGCATATATATGCAAACTTTAAAGAAGCAAAAGAAATCGAGTTCGACATGTACCGTACAACAGTACACCAATGGGAACGCGATCAATATTTAAAAATGTACTAATTAAAAACGTTGGAGCTATGATGCTCCAACGTTTTTTTGTGCGCCCAGCCTGGACGTACATTATTTTATGTAGTATCTTCAGATCTAAATCAGCTAAATTTTTAAGTTCAAAAGGTCTTCGAAATAATAAAAAGAACGCAAATCAATACATAAAAGCTAAGTTAATCATAAATATTTAAGTTTTTCTTATATGCCCTATACACACTTGACTTCGTGCATTATTATTTTAAAAGAGGTGAATTAAATGACGGTAGTATCATCGTTTGGATTAATAAGTATATCAATTTTTTATCTTTATCAAATTATCTTTGTTATCTTTTTCAGAAAAAAAGAACCTATAGATGCTTCTTTAAAGTATTATAAATTTACCTGTGTGATTAATTTCCTGATTTTTTTCGCGACTATTCCACTAGGGTTTTTTATCGGTGTTATGGCAACAGATAGCGGAGAACACAAGACGATCTCATTCATTTTAGGGTTTTTATTCATCACTGGTTTACCATTACTATTCTTCATTTGGTCACTAATAGATTTAATTATTTTACAAAAAAAGAAATAAATAGATATACATAGACTGATGAAAAATGCATTCAACAACCATTTTTAGCGATAGGGAAGTCAATTTTATTAAAAGTCAAGAGGTAAAGTAATTCGCTTGTTACATCAGTATTCTTTATGAAATGTGCAACATTATAACGAATAATTTTAAGCTGAACTAATTTCTTCATTAGTTCAGCTTTTATTTGTGATTAGAACTAATGGTCCCTATGGTAGAACTCTCGACCCTTTTTCACCTTTCGAATTATCTAATTTCACCTCTTTCTTTAATCGTTCCACTTCAATTTGATATGCCATTTCAAAATCAATTTCACTAAAAGAGGAATTCAACAATTCATGCTCTACCTCATAATCAAACTCCGTCGCCCTCTGGAAATGCCCTTTTCCCTGAAATACTTTCTTTTTCGGTTCGTAATGAGCCTCTAATGTAACCAAATCTGTAGCTAATAAAACCTCCACCAGATTTTCATAAGGAATACGACTAAATTTATATGTATCGTCTTTCTCGAAAATATTCTATATTTCCATATTTTGCACTCTATATATATTTGTAGCAGTCATGTAAACTATGTCTATTGGTAAAATTTTAATAGAAGAAAGTAGGAGCAAACCAATGAAAGCACTATATGTTTTTTTATCTTCCCTTGTATTGTTTGGACTTATTTCTGTTTCACCAGCAGAGGCAGCAGAAAAATCCATCGATATGTATTTTTTGGAGGATGTTGATTATGAACATTGGGCATACAATGAATTGGAACGCTTCTTGTATTCGGATATCATAGACGGATATGTGGAAACAGAATCGTTTGAAGAAGATGGAGAGGAATATGAATACACATCCGTCTCAATAAAACCAAAAAATTCGATTACTCGTGCTGAATTCACGTGCAGGTGAATCAGTTAAATCGTTCCCTGATGTAAAACCGGCGAATTGGTATTACGAATATGTTAAGGTTGCTAGTAGCCAAGGCATTATCAATGGTAAACCAGACGGTACTTTCCGACCGAATGACAAGATTACTCGTAACGAAATGGCAGTCATGATTTACCGTGCATTCAATTCAAAGCTTGATTTTTCAGCGACAGGAAAAGTATTCCCGGATGTACCAAAGGGTAATTTCGCCTATGAAGCAGTTATGAAAACGTCAGCTGTAGGAATTATCAAAGGGTACGGAGATGTTTTCAAACCTTACAATGATGCAACTCGTGCTGAAGCTATCGTGATGATTGACCGTGCCTTGCATCTAGAGCCTGAAACAGATGGAGATCTACTTGCAATCATTCAAACAGTTGATCGTAACATTAAAGATGAGATGAAATTCACTGAACAACAAGACTTAAAAGCATTAGAAGCACTTTATCGTGAAACGACAATTGGTTACCAATTAGCTTATTCACTTGATAGTATGGGTATGGCAGGGATGTTTGAAGAAGCAGATACTATATTCAAGATGGAACAGATTGGTGAATATGCGATCAATACTGTTTCTGTAAATAATCATTTTGCTCAAGTCCGCATTGATAACTTAGTATATAAAGTATCTTTGGCAGCGCCAGATATGTCTTTTAACATGAAAATCGACTTATCAGGAACTGCTCATCTTAAGAAAAGTGATGATGGTAAATGGAAAATTTATAACGTTGTTCTTGATGAAGATGACTATGGACAAGATTGGAAAGAAACATTAGAAACTGAGATCAACTAAGAACAAAAAAGCGTAAGGGATTCTCTGAACTGCCCCGTAAAAGTTAGACATCAATCTAACTTTTACGGGGGTTTTTTTATGGCAAAAGTAAATGCCGAACAACGATTCAAGCAGTCCATCGATACTGAAATGGAGATGAATCTATGCTTGAAATCGTGGAAGAATCGGAGTGACAGATAGGGTTTTAAGTGAATGGGTTCGCCGTTATTAAAAAATGGTGTAGAGACTTTCTTAAAGTCCTACTAGGAATGTTAAGCAGCAAAAAATAAAATGTACACTACTAAAATTGGAATTTAGTAATGTACATTTTTATAATAAGCGTAACATTATAAACAAGTTATGATGTAAGAAACCATCATGTACAGAGTAACCTCATCGCCTCTATTTTAATAGCCCATCTGATGGTGGCACGGCATATGCTGCTGATGGTGATGTTGATGATGATGCCCCATATGATGATGATGCCCCATATGGTGGTGATGACCCATATGATGGTGCCCCATGTGGTGATGGTGATGATGTGGCATATGGCAAGGCTCAGGTGGCATTTCGCAAAGCGTATGAGTTTCACAACATTCATCCACTACGCACTCTGTGCAAGGGAAATGATACTGATGATCAATTATATGTTTATTAACTGTTGTTACATGTGCTGGCTGTACATGTGGTACAACTGTATGGATGTAATTTGTGCGTACATATTCCTCTGGTGGACAACAATGTGGCGGCTCATATTGAGTTGGACATGTAAGTGGTGGACAACAATGTGGGCCTTTTGCGTGATGATGGTGATGCATATGCTGCATGTGATGCATGTGATGCATGTGATGCATATGCTGCATATGTTGCATATGTCTTTCCATGGTAAAACCTCCTGTTTTGATAAGTTGTGGTTCATAATTAACATATGAGATAAATGACGATAAGGTCTATTTGTATGCCTATTAAGGGCTGGTTAAATCTCTTAGGCATTCAAAATAGGTATGATTAATGGAGAGTTTCACCAAATTTCAACTTCTTTCAGCCATCGTCAGCCACTGTAAAAATGAGCTTTGTTAAAAAAGTAATGATACAAAAAGAATTGCAGATAATATTAGAAGAGAATAATAATATTAAATTTTAGATTGAATAAAAATGCATTTTGTTGTAGAATTAACCGATGTATCGTAGGTTTACGGTATTTTTTAGCTCATAAAAATGAATGATAGTGATTATTTTAAAAAACTTTACTCATTGAGGATTTAAATTATAAAAAAGTAGTGTTTGGGCATTCCTTTATTACTTTTTAAAGGAATGTTTTTTATTTGATCATTCATTAACTACTCGGAAATGCCAGATTGATGATGCAATACTTTATACAGATATACATTTCTTGGTGGTTTTAAAGTACCTAACAAGCTTGATGTATAAAACTTCGAAAAAACCTAAAGAAATGAGGCTTTAAATGATGAAAAAATATCCTACTTCTTCATACTTTTTCTTCATAATTCCGTCTCTTATTGGTGTTTTATTATTTATGACACCAGTCTTAACGGAAGATGGATGGAAAGTTCCGATTGCTATTTTAGCAAATTTATTAGCAGGTTTTGTTGCACCTATTATTAGTTACTTTACTATAATCATTTTTGCGATTTCGGCAATTGGTTCACTCATTGCCAAATTTGTTCCTCAGAATAATACAAAGGAATCTAGTATTTTATATACATTATTTTATGTAAATTGGTTTTGGACAATTATAAGAGTCATTGGTTTAGTATTTGCCTCAATGGTCGTGTTTAATTTTGGACCATCCGCGATTAACAATGAAAATACGGGTGGATTATTAATGAACCCTGACGGTGGTTTAGTAACATTTTTATTTACGATTTTCTTATTTGCAGGCCTACTATTACCGTTTTTAACAAACTTCGGATTGCTTGAATTTTTCGGAACGATGATGGTAAAAATCATGCGTCCGCTCTTTAAAAGCCCAGGTCGTTCATCAGTTGATGCACTTACATCGTGGGTTGGTGATGGAACAATTGGTGTTCTTATGACGAGCAAGCAATATGAAATGGGGAACTATACGAAAAAAGAGTCAGCCATTATTGCAACGAGCTTTTCTGTAGTATCCATCACATTCTGTATCGTAGTATTAGATACAGTGCATTTGTCACGCTATTTTATTCCATATTACTTAACGGTTGTACTTTGCGGTCTCGTGTTAGCGATCGTTATGCCGCGAATTTTTCCGCTTGCTAATAAAGAAGACACTTATATCGACGGTACACCAGTAGATTTATCACGTGAGGAATTACCTGAAGGCTATAATTCTATGTCTCATGGCTTAGAAAATGCATTAGCAGTTGCACATGCAAATCGTGATCCACGTCAATTTTTGAAAGATGGGTTTAGAAATGTCTTGGATTTATGGGTTGGTGTAGCGCCAGTCGTTATGGCATTTGGTACGGTTGCTTTAATGCTTGCTGAATTCACTAATATTTTTGCGTTTTTAGGAAAACCGTTTGAACCTATTTTAACTGTGCTTGGTTTACCAGAAGCAGCTGAGGCAGCGCAAACGATGGTTGTTGGCTTTGCTGACATGTTTTTACCTTCAATTTTAGGAGCGGGAATTGAAGCTGAAACGACAAGATTTGTGATTGCTGTCGTTTCTGTTACACAGCTTATTTATATGTCTGAAGTTGGTGGACTTATTTTAGGTACAAAAATTCCACTGAAATTTTTAGATTTAGTTGTTATTTTCTTAATACGTACGATTATTTCACTACCAATCGCAGCATTAGTTGCGCATCTACTCTTTTAGATTAAAAAGGCAATTGTTCGCATTTTACTAGTGCGAATAATTGCTTTTTTCTTTATTAAAGTACGCGCGAAAAAGGAGAATATCTATAAAAAGGAATTCAGTGAACAAAATATAGCTTGCACATAAATTCATTGAGTTGGGAAAAACTACGTTTAAAGTGATGATACTGAGGTGATAAAATGGACAGAATTTTTTCTCTCTGCTTAAGTTCTTGTTATTTGTTATTTTCTCAACCTAGTGATGCCTATATAAAAGACTCACCTAGTTCTTATGAAGAAGTTTATCCTGAAATAGGCTATAAAACGGTTGAAGGAGCTGCCTACGATTTTGAACGGCACTTTCATCAAGGACTAAAGCTACCACTTCGAGTACCTCCAATTAGTTTTACACATCATTTTGGTCGGTTTAATGATCTAGATGGTGACATGAACGATTTTTTTGAAGTTACACTTGTTAATAATCAACTACCTGAACATCATTATAAAATAACGGTTCGACCTATTCAGTATAAGTTTCCAGTTAAAAAGGAAAGTGTACTAAAGACTTTCGTATTGAAAAAGGGAACGACTTCAATCTATATGGAAATCTCGGGTTTTAATGTACTTGCTTTCGAAAGAGAAGATTGGCAATATATGCTGTGGATTGATAAAAGGGTTTCAAATAAGGTGACACCTGAAGTGTTAGTTGACATTGCTAATTCCATTGACTATACAACGCTAGAGGATGAACGTGGTTAATTCAGCTGGAAAATGCCAAGACCTATATTTTTGGTCTTGGCATCATTTTCTTTTTGAAAGTATGCCGAATAGCAATAATTATGCTGGATTGGCAGAAGTATTTCTGATCGCCATTGTTATGATAGAGTAGAGTAATATACTAAAAACTAATAAACCACTTAATAGAGCGAAGCTAGATATATTTGATAGTAGGTCAAACAGAGGAGTATACCATCTGAAAATGATTGTAACAATCGGAATTAATACGAGTAATCCTATAAAACTGTAACCGCCAAGAGTTCCTGAGCGATAAAAGACGATATTCAATAAAAGGCCGGAAGTTAGGAAGAAGAGCAGTAGAACAGTATCCAATGCCATCGTTTGTAAAAATGATGGGGAATTATTAAAAAGTAAAATAGGATGAATAATGAATATGTTAGAAACGTTAGTAAGTATTTTTTGTGTACAGCCAATTATGAAGGCGCCTACTAAGCTCCAACAGATGAAAAAGAGCCCCACATTAAACATAAATTGTAAGCGACTTAAACCAAGCCTTAAAAAATAGGATAGGGTTTTATTTAGTAACTTTGCAGCCATGATACTGGAAAAGATATAAACAGGTATAGAAATCATAATGTAAAAATTATAAATATATAGGTCAAAAAAAGTATCTAAGAAAAACGACAATAGGACGATCGAAAATAAAATGCACCAAAAAGTTATAATTTGTTTTTTGTAGCTTTGAAATAATACATACAAGCTTCCCTTTACAGTATTCATTTAATAGCCCTCTCTTTCTGCTGTTTACTTAAATACACTAACATATCCTGTAATGAAACAGGTTCAAGCATAATATTCTGTCCTTCAATGGATTGACCATCAGTGACAATTGCAGTTAGCTCCTGCATAAACGTATGCTTATAAATAATTTTCAGACCACTAATTGCCTGCTCAACATCAGAAGGGTTACCTTTTACTGCAACAATATGCTTATGCCATTCCTCCACAGTTTTCTGAAGCATTAATTGTCCTTCGTGTAAAATAAGTATTTCCTCAAATAGCTTACTTGCTTCATCAATTAAATGTGTAGACAATATAAAGAGTCTTGGATTGTCGGTTTGTTGTTCAATCAATAAATCATAAAAAGTATTTCGGGCAGCTACATCGAGTCCGATATAAGGTTCATCAAAGATTGTAATCCCTGCGTTACTCGCAAAGCCTGTAATAATGCCTAACGCAGACATCATTCCTTTTGATAAACTGCGAACCTTATCTTTTGGATTTAGAGCAAAAACTTCTAGTAGCTCCATTGCGAGCTCTCCATCCCATTTTGGATAAAAGAAGCTATTTGCCTTTAACGTTTGTGCAATTGTCATTTCCTCTTGAAAGTTTCCATTCTCTGCAACAAAACAAATATCACGTAAAGTTAATGGTACATTGAAAACATTTTCTCCATTGACTGATATGTTTCCTTTAGTTGTTGAAATAAGTCCGGATAATAAATTTAAGAATGTTGTTTTACCAGCGCCATTATGACCCAAAAATCCAATGATTTTTGGTCCCTCAATTGTAAAAGAGATATTTTTTAAAGCTTCCTTATGTCTATATGATTTACTAACATTTTTCACTTCGATTTTCATACGTTAACCCCTCTGTAACATATTTTGTAATTCTTTATCTGAGATACCTAATCTTATTGCTTCTTTCTTTAACGGCTCTATATGTTGCATAAAAAAATTTTCCTTACGCTCTGCAATTAATATTTCACGAGCGTCAGTACTCACAAACATGCCGACGCCACGTTTTTTATAAATTACGCCTTTGTCCACTAATTCGTTCACGCCCTTTCCAGCTGTTGCAGGATTAATTTGATATTCCTTTGCGAATTCATTTGTGGATGGAATGCGATCTTCGGGTTGTAGGAGTCCATCTAAAATTCCGTCCTCTATTCGTTCGCGTATTTGTTGGAAAATGGGCTTTTCGTTGTTTAACGAGTGAATCACAATCCACCTCCTTATGTTGATTGGTTAATTACTTATGTAACTAACTATACAACGTCAGGATATTTTTGTCAATTCTATATTGTGAAAAAATTAGTTGACGGAGTGTGTTCATTAAGTTAATATAACTAGCGAATAAGAAAGAGGTTCATAGCGCATACCCTCTATAAAAAACTATGGATGACGTCATCTACGCCATATCCGAAAATGCGGATATGGCGATTTTTTTTATTTGGTTTCACGCAATGGACTTCTCACAATTTGAGGAGGCATTTTTTATGGCAGGAAGAAATGAAGAACAAGGTTTACAGGATTTAACACTCCTTGGGAACCAAAATACAAAGTATTTATTTGAATACTCACCGGAAATACTTGAAGCGGTCGATAATTTGCATACGAAAAACGATTTTTTTGTAAAATTTAATTGCCCGGAATTCACGAGTCTATGTCCGATGACAGGGCAGCCTGACTTTGCGACAATGTATATTTCTTTTATTCCAGATAAAAAGCTAGTCGAGAGTAAATCGTTAAAGCTATATTTATTTAGTTTCCGTAATCATGGGGACTTTCATGAGGATTGTGTCAACATCATTATGAATGATTTAATTAAGCTGATTGAGCCGCGCTATATTGAAGTATGGGGTAAGTTTACGCCTCGTGGTGGCTTGTCCATTGATCCTTGGTGTAACTATGGCCGACCAGGCACAAAATATGAAAAAATGGCAGAGCATCGTTTGATGAACCACGATATGTATCCTGAAAAGGTGGATAATCGCTGATGCTTTACTATTTAAATGGATTGTTTGTTGGCTTTTTAATTTTAGCTAATGTTTTAGCTGTTAAAGTGTTTAGTATAGGCGAATGGATGGTGCTTCCAGCCGCAGCGATTTTAATTATTTTTACGTATCCCCTTATTGATGTAATTTGCGAGGTCTATGGTAAGGAAGCGGGTGGTCGCACGGTTAGAACAGGGCTTATTGCTCAAGTGTTTGCGGTATTCTTTATCGCTATAGCCATTGAACTACCACCTGCACAAGCCTTTGTTCATCAGCAGGAGTTTGAGACGATTCTCGGCGGCAGTATGCGTGTCATTATTGCAAGTCTTATAGCCTATTCGATCAGTGTTAACTTGGATGTAGTGATATTTAGTAAATTTAAAGAAAAGCATGGAGATGGAAAGCTTTGGCTTCGAAACAATGCTTCTACGATGCTAAGCCAACTCATCGATACGGCATTATTTGTTACGATAGCCTTTTTTGGAATAATGCCATTTAAGGTGTTACTGACATTATTTATCACACAGTATATATTTAAATTTTTGGCCTCCATTGTTGCAACACCACTTGTTTATGGGTTAGTTTACGTTGCACGGAAATTTGATAAACATAAAGGCATCGAGCCATCTCATTACTGAGATGGCTTTTTTAACATTCCGTTCTTTAAATTACCCGATGGAAGAGAGAAGCATAATTTTTCTGTCGAAGGTTAATAGTGCTCTCGTAATCGAATAGTATTTAATAACACCTCCTTTATCCACGGTTATAGCTCCATTTTTGCATATGTGTACGTTTCGGCCGAGCATATACTGTGGATGAGAAGGGGAGGTGAGCAATTATGAGAATTAACTGGAAGATCCGTTTTCAGCATAAACCATTTTTATTAGCGCTTTTTTCGTTGATTGTATTACTCACACAGCAAGTAGCAGCTATTTTTGGCTATGATTTAACGAGTGTAATGAGTGAGCAGGCAATGACCATCTTAAATACCGTATTATCAATTTTCGCTTTATTAGGAGTTGTCGTAGATCCTACAACGCGGGGAACCAGTGATAGTCAACGTGCTTTAATGTATAGAAGACCTAGATAAAAAGGGTGGAAATAAATTAAAAGTGTAATTTTACATTTTGGATAAATGTGTTATAATGATAAAAAATTGATAAAGATAAAGTAGGGAGGACGATTGAATGTCGCTTGAAATGGAGCAGAGGGTTGCCAAGCTCGAGCAGGAAATGATGGATTTACGGCAGGAATTAGAAGGCTTAAAACGTCAGCAACCTGTTGAAAAATCAAATGCCTTGAGTGCTAGGCAATCCATGGTTGATCAATTTGCACCAAAACCAGCGCAAATCCTAAAGCCAAATTCAAACTTGGAACCAAAGCCGAAAATAATGACAAATCCAGAAGAAAAGGTGCAGCCACAGCGAACATTGGAAGAACGTATTATGTGGGCACTTCCAAAATTATTTATGGTCATTTTAGTGATGGGGGTACTTTGGGGACTTAAGCTTGTGAGTGATTATGGCTATTTAGCGAACGAGGTTAAAATTATCCTTGCCTACGTATTATCATTTGCCTTAGCGGTAATAGCTTATGTGTTAGAGCGTAAAAAAACAGGATCACCGGCTATAACAATTTCTTTATACGGTGGTGCATTTATAGTTGGGATATTAACAACAGCCGCAAGTGCGATATTGTATGAAATCATAGGTTTAACGATGGCACTTGTTATTGCCGTTGTTTATATCGGCTACGGTATTGTTATTAGCTATTTAAAGAAAAATGAAGTACTAACAATATTTGTAGCGTTTACATCATTATTACTACCATATTTACTAGAATATATGGATTTTAGTCCTGTTATCATCTTAATCTATGTGGTTATGCTATTTATGATGTTGCAATTTGTCATTCTTCAACACAAGCAGAAGTTGGCATTCTATCTAGCAACCTTTTTCTCTTTGCTAGCTGTCAGCATTATAGCGTTTATGAACCATGACAACCGAGTTGTTTTTGCAATAGGATTCCTTGTTGTTCTAACTATTTATTACACGAGTTGGTGCCGATTATATGACGCAGAGTCTAAACTGAAAAATATTCATGTCGGACTCCAGTTCAGTCTTGGAACTTTTAGTTTATTACTCCTGAACTTTATTATTAGACCAATTGAATATAGTGAAGCACTATTACTCATAGTAGTCAGCTTGTTTGCAGCTGTAGCGGGTTATGGCTATAAGCAAAAATGGCAGGAGGCATTTGATAGTGCCGTAACACTCGCATTTATTACACTATGTAATGCGCTACTAGTTATGAATTTACCAGGGGGAGTAGATCAATTGCTCTTCCCGTTCATCACCTTTGCAGGCGTTATGATGAGTTTACGATTACGAGCAAGTATGATGAAGGTTGTTGGCTCATTTTCATTTACAATTACACTCGCTTTAAACTTTATTATTCATGAGCCGACACCATTCTTCAGCATAGATCATATTAGCTTAATAATGCCGGGAATATATCTCCTAATTATTTATGTATATAACGAGACGTCCAAAAGAGACACTGACATCTTTCGAAAAGTTTATGAAGGAAATATATGTGATTGATATTTTAGCAGTTATTACGGCTGGTTATTTCTTAGCCTATATCGGAAAGCTGGATGAATTGTACTTTGCAAGTGTTGGTAATATCCCGCATCTAACGTGTTTAATCCTCGCTTTACTTTTCGCGGGATCACTTTTAGTACCAACAAAATACAAGGGGCGTGCATTAACGCCAGCCCTTGGTGGATTTTTCGTTCTCTTCACCGTAATGCTTGAAATTATTCCGTACAATATGCAAGGTGTCGAGTGGCTAAATATAGTAACAAGAATCGTGTATATTGTTGTAATCGTAGCAATTATGATTGATGTACTGATGAAGGGTCGCATTTATCAAATCTATCAAGAGCAAGCAGAGAAACTTCTAGACCAAGTTGTAAGTGCAGGTGTTGTGCTTACGATGATATCGGTTTGGGGTCTTATACATCAACTTTCCTATAATAGTTTGCTTGATTGGAAACTAAGCATTGCCTTTTCAACGATCGCATTATTCCTGACTGCCAGTATTTCACTATGGCTTAGTACCGTGCGTAACTTACAGACATTACGCCTAACAGGTTTTGTTATTTTAGTGATTGCGTTTATTAAGCTTATATTCTTTGATTTATCCGCCCTAGACTTATTAATACGAGCTATCCTGTTTATTTTGATAGGTGGGATTGGTTTGCTGTTGTCGGGTAGGTTGTTGAAGAAATAAATAAATGATATATATCTAAAGTATGGAGTTACACTAAAACAACATTAAAACCGTTTACCTTTATTTTATGGTAAACGGTTTTTTTATATCTAATCGCTTTATATGATCATTTAAACTTAGCTTGATCTACATATTTTAGGAATTGAAAAATTTAAAAATAAATACAAATTCATACGAAAAAGTGGTGTTGTAAATGCTGTTTATATATGAAATAGTATAATTAGCACAGAAAATATTCGATTAATAGGAAAGTTTAATTACTATAAGTACTATTGTTTTAGTGTTTAAGTCTAATGTGTTTTTAACTTCTTTCAGCGGGTGTCCAAACGCCTGCTAAACAGAGGAACTCGCCACGTCCTGTGGCAATTTATCTGTGCGAAAGCGACAGCAACACGGTTTTAACTGTGCGAAAGCGAAGCGACAGCAACACGGTTTTAACTGTGCGAAAGCGAAGCGACAGCAACACGGTTTTAACTGTGCGAAAGCGAAGCGACAGCAACAACAACAACAACAACAATAACACACGACTGAATGACCAACATCACGTTGGCCCAAAGCCTCCGGCGGACGTCACGGAATCGGAGAGGAATGCTTAGGGGATGTTAGCCGTTGTCGCTATGTTAGCACTACGCTTTCGCAAAAAACATCTGCAGGAAAAAGCGCAAAGCCGATTCCAGACGTGATTATGCCGAGGCATAATTGATTAACTTACATTGCTAAAAAGTATGATCAGCATAAGGAGGGAGAAAATGAAGCGTCAAAATAGAAGATTATTTAAGAGTCAAGGGGGATTCTCTTTAATTGAGGTTGTTGCTTCCTTAGTTATAATAACTATCATCTTATTATCCTTTTTCGGCTTACTCATTCAATCGAATAAAACCGGAAAAAGCTCTGAACAAATTATTGATGCTACCTATTTAGCGCAAAAGGAAATGGAGAAAATGTATAACTACTTTAAATCTACCACGATCGAAACTTGGGACTCTAATTTTCCGTACTTAGCTGAAAAGGATGAAGTGAATTCAACAGGTAATATCACGAGATATAAAGTGACACCCTCTAATGCTAAAAATAAGGAAATCATAATAGTGAATGCTGAAGATATACCGCATGATAATACCGTTAGGATTACTATCGAAGTTTATGATTCAAGAGGGGCGACATTAAAAGCGAAAATGCAAAATATCTTTAGCTTGTAAGAAAAGAGGTGGTTCATATGTCTAAATTCCAAAATGAGAGAGGCGTAACCTTACTAGAAGTTTTG
Organism: Lysinibacillus sp. G1-3; assembly: GCF_056322905.1. Classification (NCBI taxonomy): domain Bacteria; kingdom Bacillati; phylum Bacillota; class Bacilli; order Caryophanales; family Bacillaceae; genus Lysinibacillus; species Lysinibacillus sp. G1-3. The sequence goes on along the minus strand of NZ_JBWHYQ010000026.1, from coordinate 24,792 downwards.
GCTGTTACTGTAATAGCTACGATTGTATCTATTGTTCTTATGTCTATCTTAACGAACAGTAAAACTACAAGCGATAAACAAATGAAATCGACTATTCAATTATCTGACACAACTTATATTTTGAAAGTTGTTACTAAAGATACGCGTAAATCTACGGAAATTCATAAAAAGGCTTTAGATGAGTATACAGAATATACACTAATAAATAATCAAAATAATAAAAAATATACTTATGTATACCACCAAAAGGATCAGACGATTACGAGAAATGATGAAATGATTGCAGCGAATGTGCTTGATTTTAACATTGAAGATAAACGGAGTTATGTAATTATTGATATTACAACGCCAAATAGTAAGCCTTTTTCATCAACAATCTATTTTAGGGGAGGCAGCTAAATGTTTAAGAATCTAAAACAAGAAAATGGCTATTCATTACTTTTAGTAACTTTGACAATCGCTTTTATCTCAGTTCTTGGAATTACGCTTTTAACACTTACTGCTAATTCATTAAAGATGTCTGCTAATGAGCGAGATGACCAATCTGTTTTTTACATTGCGGAAGGTGGCTTAAACAGTACAAAAAGTAAAGTAGAACAATTAGTTAAAATTACATACGATGAAAATAGAAAAAAATTCAATAAGCTACCTCCTGATAAAAGAAAGCCGGAAAAATTTAAGTCAGATTTTATAGAAGCATTTGAAAGTAGCTTAGAAAAAATTTTTGAAAAGAATCAATCAACATATGCTGATACAGTAACTTTTGATGAACAATTTAATGAAAAAACTTTTGCAAATGTAACGGTTATTCAAGAAAGTACTGAACAATTACAATATAAAATAACGTCCGTTGGTAATATTGGCAAGAAAACGAGAACAGTAGCACAGACAATTACAATCGATTTAGGAAGCGGAACGGGTTCTGGTTTTTCAAATTCCGCTGCTATCCACGCTATAAAAAACATCGAACTTGGAGGAGGTAAACTTAATGGGGATGTTGTTTCTGACAGTGGAAAAATTAGTATTACACAAGAGAGTGCTAAAATTACTGGTAAGATTGGAACAACTCCAGATAAGTTTTCAAAGCCGAGCTGGATGAATGTTACTAATGAGATTATAGGGAATGTTGCATTTCCGAAGGATGTATTACCACCTTTCCCGGATAATGAATTTACTAGTTTAAGCACAAGACCATATACAAATTCAATTCAAGTTTCTATCGATGGAAAGCAAACTCAACTCCCGTTAGAAAATCATTCAATTAAGATTGATGGTGGGGGAAATGGACACATAAATGGGTATCAAAACTTTAGTGGTACGCTCCCACTTACTCAAAGTATGTACTTGAAAACGCTTACGGTTTCTTCGGACAGAACGTTAACTATAGATGTAGGTGATTCAGACAAAAATTTATATATAGATAACTTTGACTTCTCTCAAGGGCATTTAAATATTACGGGAAGTGGTAGATTAACTTTGTATATTATCGATACCTTTAATTTAAAGGGAGATTCGAGTATGAATAATACAGGGGACATAGGGCAATTAAGTGTATATTATACAGGCACTTCGTTAATGGATTTTACTGGTGATACAAAAACAAAAGCTTCTATATATGCCAAATCAGCTGATATAAAAATAAATGGTTCTGGTAGCGTACAAGGAAATCTATATGCGGGTGGATCAAAAATCACTGTTGAAGGAGGGTCTTATAATCACGACTTATATATTTATGCCCCAGACGCAAAAATCACAATGAGAGGATCAGGAGAAGTTATAGGAGGAATAATGGCTTATACAGTAAATACGAGTGGAGGTTCAACTGTTACTTACAAACCAAAAACGATTGAAGATACAATATCAAATGGTGGTTTAGTATTTGAAGAAAATAATAATTTAACAATTTCTAATAGTATGCTTGAAGTAGAATAAAGATCACGGAGCATGAAGAGGTTGTTTAGAATCCGATATTCTGACTTTTATACAATAGAATATTAAGTTTGTCTTCTTAGTAATGACATTATTTTTACAACTATATAGTTAGCTTTAGAGAAGCTTATAATGCAGTCTAGTCTATGACGATTGGTGGAATGGGGTTCCTATTGCATGTGAGAAAGTAATAGAAAAGGGTTATTTAGAATGTCTGGAATGAATTCAGATTTTCTAAATAACCCTTATTTTAATATTGGTTAAAAACTTGGTGAGAATAAAAAAGAGGGTGCTATTTGAATTTAAAATGCAACCTTTCAATTGAACCTGAAATTAATAGTCTTTTCTATCTAGGGTGGTTGATTCGATCTGTATACATCGGAAGTTTTATGGAGATATATGCCCTTGTTTTATAGTCCGTAAAACACATTAACAACATTTCAACAGTAATTACAATTTCATACTTACAAAAGATAAGTTCACTAAATTTTAACTGTTTTTAGGATTAAAGGCTCATTTTTAAATATAGTTTGTGTTGTATTGTAAAAATATGAATAAAAAGTAATTGTTTTATATGAGTAAATAGACATTATTTTTCTTACTATATTTGTAAAGGTGGTGAGGCTATGAAATTATATTTGAAGTTAGGCGCAATGGTAGCTGTTCTAATCATCTTATTAACAGTCTGGGTACCTAATATGATCGTAGATAGTGCACTGGCTAAAGGTGTTGAATCTACAATCGGAGGAATATCGGTTAAGGATTTAGAGGGTGGTGATATTGAAAATGCTTTACAAGAGGCTATTAATATTTGGCGAGACGCTCCTGTTAGCGTAGAAGGGGCAAATATTACGATTTCACTGGATCCAAAATTATTTGTATTTGATGTAGAGAGTTCTATAGCTGAATATCATAGTTTAACAGACAAGTCTTGGTTTGCTTTCTGGAAGCAAGAACAAGCGGTACATATACCCTTACATCTGGAAGTAGATGATCAAGTGAAAAAGCAGCTTGAGTCTACTGGTGTATGGGAGGTTGATGCGACCTTAAATGCGATTATCACTCAAATTTCTTATTTGAAAAGTCATAAAATCAATGCAACAGTATCAGATACTCAGTTAATAGAAGCAGACCGTTTGGCTCTATCGATTGAGAAAATACCTGCAAATGCAATAGGTGTTGATAAACTAACGAATATGCTAAATGATTCTATTATTTTACCGGAAGTGCCATTTTCTTATTTAACAACGATAGAAGACAAATATGACGAAGCAAATAGTGAAGCAATTAATTTCGTAGCCTCTATGCTTTATCATGCTGCTCTTCAAACTGAATATGAGATTTCAGAGAGACATTCTCAAGAAGAGAGGCCAAATTATTTACAGCAAGGGTTGGATGCGAGGGTAAATCGTGCGTTAGATAAAGATTTGCAATTTGTAAACCGTTCTGATCAATCGAACAAGTTAAAACTCACAGTAGAAGGTGATTCTTTAAAAGTGGAATTATTAGCTCAAAAGAAAGAAAAAGAAATCACTGTTCGAGTTAGTAAAGATAAGATCATACAACCACGGGTCATTATTCGCTATTCTAAAGACTTACCAGTAGGCAGCGAAGAGGTTATCCAAAAAGGTCAAGAAGGTGTACGGGTCGAAGTTTATCGTTCGATTTTAGAAAATGGTAACTCTACGGAGGAACTAGTCAGCCGTGACTATTATCCACCCGTTAATAAAATTATCGTGAAATCTTCAAGACAACCTGCTGTTCCAGAAAATAGTAGTGAGAAAGTGGGAACTTCCGACTCAAGTGATCCTGATTTAAACATGGATTTAGATGGAGATGGATTACCAGATATACAATCTGAAAATGAAACATCCAGCAATAAAGCTGTGAAAACCAATAAAGATACATCTGCAGATACGAATACTTCAAAAAATCCGAATGATCCTGAGATTGTATATGGGTACTATGATAAAGGTGGGAATTTTGTACAAACAAGCCCATAAAGAGAGGAGCATATGTGAATGGTCGTAAAAACTGGGCGAAAGCGCTTAGGTGATTTACTTGTTGAAGCTGGTGTTATTACAAACGTGCAATTAGAATTTGCGCTCACGAACAAAACAAAAGAAGAGAAATTAGGCGACTTTCTTATAAAGGAAAATATTTTAACAGAGCAGCAGCTAATTGAAGTACTTGAGTTTCAGCTAGGGATCCCACATATTCATTTAAATCAATATTCAATAAGCCCGGACTTACTTCAACTTGTTCCGGCTGAACTCGCTAAACGAACAAATATAATTCCAATTCGTCGTGAAAAAAATAAACTTTTCATCGCGATGGCTGACCCGATGGATTATTTCGCAATTGAAGAAGTACGTATGGCGACGGGCTGCCAAATCGAAACAAGTATTGCAGCTAAGGATGATTTATATCGTACGCTAACGAAATACTATGATTTACAAGAGTCTATGGAAGCGGCATTGCTCGACATTGGCGCGACAGTTGCTGAAACACAGGAGGAAATTGAACGAGAGGATTCTCCGATTGTCCGACTAGTTAATCAGATCATTGCAAACGGAGTTGCCCAACGAGCGAGTGATATCCACTTTGACCCACAGGAGACGGATTTAAGGGTTCGTTATCGAGTGGATGGTGTATTGAGAACCGAGCGTTCATTACCGAAACATATGCAAAACATAATATTAGCACGTATCAAAATTATGGGGAACTTAAATATTACGGAAAATCGAATTCCTCAAGATGGACGAATTAAAACGAATGTTAATTTCAAGCCAGTAGATATTCGACTTTCGACGCTTCCAACTGTTTATGGGGAAAAAGTCGTGATGCGTATTTTGGACTTAAGTAGTGTAGCCAGTTCTATTGACAAGCTTGGCTTTACAGAGCAAAACGAAGCCATTTTCCGAAACATGATTGACAATCCTAATGGTATTTTGCTCATTACGGGACCTACAGGATCAGGAAAATCATCTACATTATATGCTGCCTTAAGCAACTTGAATGAAGAAGATGTGAACATTATTACGGTGGAAGATCCCGTTGAATATCAGCTTGATGGTATCAACCAAATTCAAGTGAAAGAAGAAGTGGGTTTAACATTTGCGGCTGGATTGCGATCCATTTTACGTCAGGACCCGGATATTGTAATGATAGGTGAAATCAGGGATTTCGAAACAGCGCAAATAGCAGTACGTGCCTCCTTAACAGGGCATTTAGTTTTAAGTACTTTACATACGAATAGTGCGGTTGAGTCGATTTCCCGACTACAGGATATGGGGATCGAACCATTTTTATTATCCTCTTCCCTAGTAGGGATTATGGCGCAGCGCTTAGTAAGACGAATTTGCCGAGACTGTGGAGAAGACCATACTTTCACGAAGCATGAATTAGAAATAATGCATAAGAACGGTATTGAAGGAGTTACACATGGTAGACGAGGAAGAGGCTGTCCTTCGTGTAATCAAACAGGGTATCGCGGACGGATGGCTATTCATGAAATTTTACCAATCGATCGCAATATTAAAGAAATGATTTTAAGTCGAAGTAGCGATAGTGCGATCCGTGATTATATGAAACAAGAAGGCTATTACACATTACTAGTAGATGGATTGTTAAAAGTAGTAGAAGGACAAACAACCACTTCAGAAGTATTGCGTGTAGCAAATGCAGATTAGGATGTGATTCGTTCATGACTACATGTAGAAATATCGATGAGCTATTAACACGCGCATTTGAAGAAAAAGCGTCTGACCTTCATTTAACAAAGGGGATTCCACCCGTCTATCGTATCCATGGACAACTAGAACATTACGGGAGTGAACTCCTAACTTCTGAAGAATTACAGACAATGGTGACAACTATTTTACCTGAGCATAAATTGCAAGAGTTTCATGATAAAGGGGAAACCGATTTTAACTATTCATTGCAAGGGAAATGCCGTTTTCGTGTAAATGCCTATCATCAACGCAATGAAGTGACAATCGCTGCCCGTTTAGTTGAAGCAAAAATTCCTTCTATTGAATCGTTAAATATGCCACAGATACTGTATCAATTAGCAGAAAAACCACAGGGTCTTATTTTAGTAACAGGTCCAACAGGTTCTGGTAAATCTACAACGCTTGCTGCGATGATTGATCATCTTAATGAAACAACATCAAAGCATATTATAACGCTTGAGGACCCAATTGAATATTTACATACACATAAAAAATCCGTTATCAATCAACGTGAAGTAGGGGTTGATACTCAGAGCTTTGCCAATGGTTTGCGTGCTGCTCTTCGTCAGGACCCCGACATTATTTTAGTAGGAGAGATGCGTGATTACGAAACGATTTCTACAGCCATTACAGCTGCAGAAACGGGCCATTTAGTGATGGCAACATTACATACAAGTAGTGCTCCAACTACGATTGATCGTATTATAGATGTTTTTCCACCACATCAGCAGGGACAAATTCGTGTGCAATTAGCCAATGTTTTAGTAGGCATTATTTCACAGCGTTTATTTGTACGTAAAGATGCCAAGGGGCGAATTGCTGCAACTGAAATATTAGTACAAGCACCATCTATTTCAAATTTAATTCGAAATGAAAAAGTTCACCAAATTCCTACTGTTATGCAGACGAATAAAGCGTTAGGTATGCATACTTTGGAATCTTCGATGCAGCAGCTAATCGCCATGGGGAGAATTTCATTGGAAGACGCAAGGCCATATATGAATGCGGGGGATTATAATTGACCGTTTTTCGATATAGTGGACGCACAAAAACTGGTGCACAAAAAAAAGGAATCATCGATGCGACTAACAAAAAGGTAGCACTTGAAAAATTACGAGCACAAGGCATTAATGCCCGTGAGCTGGAAGAGTCTAAAAGCATTTTACATAAAGACTTAAATATTGGCGGTAAAGTAAAACACCAGGATTTCGTTATTTACTGTCGTCAATATGCAACACTAATCCGAGCGGGTGTTTCAATTGTAGAGGCAACACATATTTTAAGTACGCAAACGAAAAGTAAAGCATTGAAAAGAGCTTTACAACAAGTGGAAGAGGATATACGCGGGGGTACAGCATTTTCAGATGCAGCCGCCAAGCATCCAAAGGTTTTTCCAGTAATGTTTATTAATATGATGCGCTCAGGTGAGGCAACGGGGAATATCGATGAGACGTTAGAGCGTTTAGCAGGGACACTTGAAAAGCAATTCAAAATTAAAAAGAAAGTACAATCAGCATTAACATATCCAGCTATTTTATCTGTGCTAACAATCGCGGTAGGTATGTTTTTAATGATAGTTATCGTTCCGACGTTTATGGCTACTTTTGAAGAAATGGACATGGAAATGCCAATATTAACGGTTGTTGTTGTCAGTATTTCCGATTGGTTAATAGCATACTGGTATGTTGCAATTGGGATTCTCATATTGTCGATTCTTCTATTTCGATTTTTCTATAAAAATAATAAGCAATTTCATTACAATGTGAACTACGCATTACTGAGAATACCTGTATTTGGTATTTTAATGCAAAAAAATGTAATTGCTCGCATGACTAGAACCTTATCATCTTTGTTCAGTAGTTCAGTGCCTATTCTACATGCACTGACAATTGTTGAAAAAGTTGTAGGGAATCCAGTTGTAGGTAAAGTTGTACTGGAGGCAAGAGATAACCTAGAAAAAGGCGGTACATTATCTGAGCCATTAGAAAAAAGTTGGCTATTCCCTCCTTTAGTAACCCAAATGACATCTATCGGTGAAAAAACAGGTTCGCTTGATTATATGCTCGAAAAGATCGCTGATTTTTACGAGGAAGAAGTAGATCGTTCTGTAGATACATTAAAATCGCTCATAGAACCATTAATGATACTCGTTTTAGCAGCGGTTGTAGGAGTGATTGTCGCGGCAATTTTCCTACCAATGTTCGCATTATACGAAAATATGTAAGCGTTCTAATTATAAGGGGGTGGTATAGAAAAGAAGGGAGTAGTTGTTGTTGTAGGTGTACATATTTTCGGACTAATTATAACAATTTATAAGGAGGAACACCGATGTTCAAAAAAATCATGAACAAAAAACTATTAAAAAATCAAAAAGGGTTAACTCTGATTGAGTTGCTGGCTGTAATTGTAATTCTAGCGATAGTCGCGGCGATTGCTATTCCAGCGATTGGAAACATTATTAATAACTCAAAATTCAATGGAGTAAAGGCAGATGCTATTAATGTTATAAACGCTGCTAATCTTTACTATACAGATAATCCTGAAGATAAGGTTGAGGTGACAGTTGATACATTAATTAAAGAAAAATATCTTGATACAGCGGGGAAAATCCCTACAACTGCTAAAGTTACTGTAGATGTTCCTCGAAAGTTAGATGTTAAAGTATTAAATGTTGTAAAATCTTTTAGTGTTACATTTAAACATACAATAGATGAAATAAATTCAGACACTCAAAAAGGAAGTAAAATTGACAAAGATTATACTATTACACCAAAAACCACTGAATAGTAACCCTCCCAACCCACTCAGAGGCGTAGTTTAATCTACGCTTCTGGTTGGGAAATGGATGGTTAATTCATTAAAACCAAAGTTAAAAAGGAGGCATCTTTCCCCATGTTTACAAAAAAGAAAAAATCGCATGTGTCGATTGAGATAAAGGATTATATATTACGTGCGATTGTAGCAAAAGGTGCTGACCCGTCGCAATGGAAGGGCTATGAATTGCCATTAGTACAGGGAATGGTTGAGGGTTCTGTTATTCATGATGAAATGGAATTGTTTGATGTCATGAAAAATGATGTGGCAAAATGGGCAGGCAAAAAGCAAAATGCGCGTATTTTTGTACCGGATACTTCTGTTTTGTTAAAGAGCTTTGAGCATCCTGATGATATAGAGTGGCATGAATTAAAAGGGTATGTGGAGATGGAGCTTGGTCAGTCCATTCATCTTCCATTCCAAGATCCACTTATTGATGTGTATGATCCAAAACCTAGTGATGGGCAGGCGATGCTATTTGCAGCACCTTCAGAAGAAGTGACGAAAATGATTGGACTTTTACTCGATGCTTCATTAGAACCTCAAGTAGCAGATATTCGTGCATTGTGTAATATTCGTCTGTTAGATCATTTGCAATTAATAAAAGATAATCGAACTTATTTAATAGCGGATTGGTCCATCAATGAATTGTCGATAAGTATTTTTTCGAATGGTCAACTTGAATTTTTAAGGTACCAATCATTTGATACAGATTTATCGGAGTGGGAGTTTGAAGAAAAAGAGGAGTTTAGTTTTGCTTATCGTTTAGATGCCGAAGATGATTATCGTATCATTCTTACCGATCAAATGCTTGAAATAGATCGTATCATGAATTTCTTTAAGTTTTCCTTACATAAAGGTGAGAAAAGTGTTGATGAGATTATCATTTTAGGAGATAATCCACTACTCCCTACCATTGAAGAGTTTTTAGAAAATAATTTTACGACACCGATTATTATGTTAAATGATACAGTCATTCAAAAATCATTCCCTCAATTTTCAGAGAAATTTGCAAGCCTGATTGGACTTGCGTTAAAGGAGGTTAACTGATGGTACCAGAAATAAACCTCTTACCGGATTTAGAAAAAAAGCATTCAACACCTACCTTAATCTATGTAGTATTTATAATTCTTATTGGTATGATAGTAGGATATATGATTTTCTTGTTTTTCCAAGCAAAAAGTGATCTTACAAAATTAAGTGCGCAGGAAGTGGAGCTTTCATCCCAACTTGAACAACTTCAAACTGAGTTAGATGTAAAACGAAATGTGAACGAAGGCTCATTGGAACAATCTGTACAATTTGTGGAAAAAGTCTCGTATCCAGTGACGCCCTTAATGGATGAGACCCAGGTATTGTTACCCGAGCAAACGTATTTAAGGGATTATGTATTTGGCGAAAAAAATGTTGAGGTTACGGCTGATTTTGAAACAATGTCAGCCATATCATCTTATTTAGAAAAGCTAACAGCAAGCCGTTATTTCAATGATATTCAGGTTGATACTATTTCTAATTTTGATGTATCTATAGGAAATCAAGAGGAAGAAAATACTAAAAACAAGTTTAAGGAAGTGCCACGTTATTCGGCAACGATTACATTAGGAATTGATTTTAAATTTCTTGCTGGAGGTAGAGAATCATGACTAGTAGTAAAAATTCAACGATTCTTATCTTAACAGCTTTCATTGCAGCCATTTTATTTGCGCTATATTACTATTTAGTAACACCTAAGTTAGAAGAAGTAGATGCGAAGGAAAGTTCAATTAGCTCCCTTCAACAAGAAATGTCTACTATTCAGAAGCAGATTGCTTTAATTGAAGAGAATGGCAAATCATCTAGTGGAAGTAATTTAACATTGCGTAAAAAAGTACCTCAAACTCGAGCTATTGAAGAGGTAATTCGAAATATTGAAGAGACTGAAGCGGTGACGGGAACACGGGTAGAAGCTGTGGATTTTAATAATTATGATTCACTTGTAATGGATTCTACTATGACAGATCCCAACTCGACAAATTCTGAGGAACAGGTTGAACCAAAGCAATCTGCAAATGAAGCTGAGGAACAAGCTGTTGCTAAGAATGATGAAACACCTGAAGTGAAAGATAAAATACCAACTGCTACTCTCAATAAAGATTCCTTACCAAAGGAATTAAAATTAGTAACATTTAATATTGATGTTGTCGCACTGGATAAAAATGCAATGGTTGAATTTATAAAAGAGATTGAAAAAATTAATCGTGTGATGAAAATTGATGCTATCGATTTCACAGCAACTGGAGAGGAAGCAAAGTTCCAGGAGGATGCAGATACAACCTTAAAATCTACCATACAAGTAACGACGTTCTATTATGAAGGACAACAATAATAAACTTCTTTCAGCTAGTGTCCAAAAAACTGCTGAAAGAAGTTAAAGCCTCCGGCGGATGTCACGTAATCGGAAAGGATGTTAGCCTAAAATCATCGCATCCATGCGATAACGGGTAACTGACCTACATCGGTAAAAACGCCAGGTCCTGTGGCATTACCGAAATGACCGACATCGTGTCGGCCCTCGTGCAGGTCTAAGCACAAAGCCGATTCCAGACGCAATTATGCCGAGGCTTAATTGATTGGCGCGCATACTTAAATGTATGGGCGTCTATTAGTATAGGAGGATAAAAAGATGGAAATTGCTTATACAATTACTGTTTTCATATTTGGGCTCGTTTTAGGCTCGTTTTTTAATGTAGTTGGTTTACGTGTGCCTTTGAAGGAGTCCATTGTGCGTCCACCTTCGCATTGCACTTCTTGTAAGAGACAGTTGACGGCGCTTGATTTGGTACCTGTTTTGTCCTATGTATATCTTGGGGGGAAATGCCGAAGCTGTGGGCAAAAAATTTCTTGGATTTATCCATTGATGGAACTTATAACAGGCATGTTATTTACATTTGCTTATTGGAAATTAGGCTTTAGTGCAGAATTTTTTGTAGCACTATTATTTATTTCATTATTAGTCATTATTGTCGTGTCGGATTTTGCTTATATGCTTATACCTGATAAAGTGCTATTATTCTTTTTACCATTGCTCGTTTTTGGACGCGTCATATCTCCTTTGTCTCCGTGGTGGGACAGTGTAGTTGGTGCTTTGGTAGGTTTTGGAATATTGTATTGTATAGCTGTCCTATCAAGAGGTGGAATGGGTGGAGGCGATATTAAACTATTCTTTTTACTTGGTCTTGTACTCGGGACAATACATGCAATTCTTACACTATTTATAGCTGCTGTCATTGGCATGATTGTTGGAATAGTAGTGTTAAAAGTACGTGGAAAGGGAAGAAAAACGCCTATACCATTCGGACCTTCTATTGCTTTAGCTGCTATTATTATCTATTTCTATGGGGATGCGTTGATGAATTGGTATCTTGGGTTTTGGTAATTAATCAGTGGGGGAGTCCTTCGATGATTAATAGTCTTCAAGCTTTTATAGGTAGTTAATGCTAGATAAAGATCATGGAGGGGATAAGATGAAACCAATTATCGGAATAACAGCCTTTGCGGAGGATGATTTGTCCTCAAGATTAAATGCTGCTTATAGCAAAAGTATAATTGAAGCTGGGGGTGTACCTCTTATAATTCCGATTGGAGTTGAAGAGGATGTAGCACAAATTTTATCGTTGACGGACGGATTATTACTATCGGGCGGACATGATGTACATCCATTTCTTTTTGGTGCAGAACCTACACCAAAGTTAGGGAAGATTCATCCGGAAAGGGATTCACTAGAACTTTCATTGATTGAAGCGGCCTCTATTCGGAAAATGCCGATTTTCGGGATTTGTCGAGGGATTCAAATGCTGAATGTTGCATTTGGAGGCACACTCTATCAGGACATTGATAGTGAATATCATAGTAAAAAATTAATAAAGCATACGCAACAAGCGGCACGGGGCGTTGCTACACATCATGTTCATCTAACACCGGATACATTATTAACAACAATTATCGAGGAAGAAAAAATAGCGGTAAATTCATTTCATCATCAGGCAATAAACGCAGCAGCAGAAAAATTGAAAGTGGCAGCCAAATCAAGTGATGGTATCGTTGAAGCCGTCGTACACGAAGATTTACCATTTTGTCTAGCAGTACAATGGCATCCTGAAGAGCTAGCCATTGTAGGTGATGAAGCATCAAAAAAATTATTCTATGCATTTGTAAAGGCGAGTTTGAAATTCAAGGTAGAGGCATAAAACTTTATAAGCATTACGGAATAGAATTTTGTATAAATGGCAAGATAAACTTGGTAATAAACATGAAAAAATAGATGTATGCCATAAAAGCGGCTCATCGGACGCCCTTAGGAAGCTCTGCTCTGCGCGAAAGCGAAGCGTCAGCGGCAAATGTTTTCTGTAGCGAAAGCAAAGCGACAGCAACAAATGTTTTAATTGTGCGAAAGCAAAGCGTCAGCAACAAATGTTTTAACTGTGCGAAAGCGAAGCGTCAGTAACAACAAATGTTTTAACTGTGCGAAAGCGAAGCGACAGCAACAAATGTTTTAACTGTGCGAAAGCGAAGCGTCAGCAACAAATGTTTTAACTGTGCGAAAGCGAAGCGACAGCAACAAATGTTTTAACTGTGCGAAAGCGAAGCGGCAGCAACAAATGTTTTAACTGTGCGAAAGCGAAGCGGCAGCAACAAATGTTTTAACTGTGCGAAAGCGAAGCGGCAGCAACAAAGCGCCTGGCCGGAACGAAAATCACCCCCACGTTATGGGGATGAGCTTTTTTAAATTAACTAAATACATTGCTAGAGGGAAGAATCCATTATACAGTGGGTTCTTTTTTAGTGTATAAAAAGGCACTCAAAAATAAGAAAAAGAGGTATATGCCCATTTGTGAACATAGAATCCTCTTTTTGTACGCTGCTATTGAGATACTTTTAATGAACACGACGATAAAGACCTACAACATGGCCCAAAATAGAAACTTGGTCTACGATAATTGGCTCCATTGTTGCGTTTTCAGGCTGTAAACGGAAATGACTTTTTTCCTTAAAGAAACGCTTTACAGTTGCTTCATTCTCTTCGGTCATTGCTACTACAATATCACCATTATCAGCTGTAGATTTTTGTTTAACAATAACTAAATCTCCGTCTAAAATGCCAGCTTCAATCATTGATTCACCCATAATTTCTAGCATAAATAACTGATCTTCACTTGTACCATAAATATCCGGTAGCGGGAAATATTCATCGATATTTTCAACAGCAGTTATCGGAGAACCTGCAGTAACTTTCCCAACAAGTGGGACATGTATAACATGTTGCTTTTGAATAGAATCCTCTGGCTCTAGAATTTCAATGGCACGTGGTTTAGTTGGGTCGCGACGGATTAAGCCTTTTTGCTCCAAACGAGCTAAATGTCCATGAACTGTAGAGCTTGAAGCAAGTCCAACTGCTTCACCAATCTCACGTACAGATGGTGGATACCCCTTTGTGCGTACCTCTTCTTTAATGAAATCTAATATGGCCTCTTGTCTTTTCGAAACTTTTTTCATGATTGCTCACCTCTTTTTTCTAGTCATTCTACTTATTAGTAGTATAGCAGAATGCGAACACTTAAGCAAACATAGGTTCGAAAAGTGTTTGACAAAAACGTTTGTTCGCATTATTATAAGAACATATATTCCGAACAAACATTCTTGAAAAGGGGTTATACACATGAACTGGTTTAAAAAAAATCCACATATTACAACTTTATTAGGAGCTTGTCTACTATTTACGGCATATCTTTTTATAACAGATCCAGGGGATGTCACATACGCAGAAATTGAAGTCGAACATGGTGATAGTTTATGGTCGTTAGCCGAACAATACCGTGGTAAAATGAAATCGGATGAATGGATTAAGCTTGTTAAGGCAGAAAATGAATTATCGAACGTACGAATTATTGCAGGTAATTCTCTAGTGATTCCAGTAGTGGGTGACGACCAACCCAATTCTATAAATTCAATTGAAATTGCGAGAAATGTAAAATGATAACAAAACAACAATCGGCTGTTGTCTATTGCCGTGTGAGTACAGAAAAAGAGACACAAAGCTCCTCATTAGAGCGACAGGAGGAGGAGTTAGTACGCTATGCTAAAGAACTGGGCTACGAAGTGAAGCTTGTTTTTAAGGATAAGCATAGCGGCTATGATGTGGAACGAGAAGGATTACTAGAAATGCTCGATTTCATAAAAGAAAATGACGTAACAGCATTATTTGTGCAGGATGAAACACGTTTAGGACGTGGAAATGCTCGAATGGCCGTTTTGCATTTATTGCAGAAAACTGAAACTAATGTTTTCTCTATGCGAGACGCGGGACCTGTACAATTAAATGAAATGGATACGATGCTCCTAGAAATTTTAGCAATTGTAGAGGAGTACCAGCGTAGAATCCACAATGCTAAAATACGTCGTGGCATGCGTCGGGCAGTTGAAAATGGCTACCGCCCTGAAAATAATTTATCTAACCGAGGAAACCCAAACGGCCAGGAACGTAAAGATGTCCCTATAGAAGAGATCGTTAAACTCCGCAATCGAGGCTTCACATTTGAGGAAATAGCTATGACTCTTAGGGGGCTAGGCTTTGACGTAAGCAAAGCCACTGTCCATAGGAGATATCGGGAACATTTAGAGGGAAACGAAATAAAGTAACGTTTTAATCAGTGGGAGTTTTCCTACTGATTTTTTTCTTTTTAAAGGCTTTATATGAAGGTGAAGGAACGAGTAGTGACGGATAGAACAGCGAAAAACGTGGATAGAAACGCCAAAGTGACGGATAGAACAGCGAAAAACGTGGATAGAAACGTCAAAGTGACGGATAGAACAGCGAAAAACGTGGATAGAAACGTCAAAGTGACGAATAGAACAGCGAAAATGGTGGATAGAAACGTCAAAGTGACGGATAGAACAGCGAAAAACGTGGATAGAAACGTCAAAGTGACGGATAGAACAGCGAAAAACGTGGATAGAAACGTCAAAGTGACGGATAGAACAGCGAAAAACGTGGATAGAAACGCCAAAATGACTGATATAAAAGCGAAAGAATGTCCAACAGATTGGACATTTTGGAAATAAAATAAGAGAAGTAGCCATTTCTACCTCTCTTGCTCAATATTCTCTAGAAACTTGCCATCTTTTATTGTAGTAATTTTTCATATCATTTAGAGCTTTTTTTATTCTTTGTACCAATCTTCATCAAACGAGAGATGTAGGGCTTTCCCCACAGTAATACCAAATTGTATAAAACCTCTACCTCTTGCAGTTATGATGTTTCCATCTTGGACAACTAGGTCTTCAGAGAAATGATTAAGATCGAAGAAGTCTAATTTTCTTATAACTTCTAGCGGCAATCCAACAGTATATTTTCTGTTTTTTAATACTCCGGCTTTCGCTAAAAGAGATGGAGAACTAGAGATACTTGCAATTGTTGCTCCTTTGGCATGCGCATTACCAATAAAATCAATTAATTTTTGCTCATTTATTAGTAAAGCTATATCCATACAGCCTGGTAGCAATAAGCTATCGATTTCGTCAAGATTAACTTCACTTATTTGTGTATCGGCTATACAAGATAACCCAGATTCCCCTTTAATTTTTTCAGTGTTTAATCCAACAGTAACAATGGGTTTATCTCCTTGCATTAATATAGATAATGCTACACTCAATTCATATTCACTAAATTGGGGATACAATAATACAGCTGTCTTTTTCATATAATTCTCCCATCTATTTTAATACGACGATGTAGATCTTGAAATAGCCGAAGTGAAAATATCTTATATCCATTCCTCATCTAAGACAGCATAATAGTATTCATCCCACCACTCATCTCCATGTGGAATACATTTTTTAAAATAACCTTCGCGTCTCATGCCAATTTTCTCCATCACTTTATAGGATGGGATATTTTCCGGCTGGCAAGTTGCAATAATTCTATGCAGTTTCATTTCTTTAAATCCATAGTCCAGTACAGCTTTTGCTGCTTCTGAGGCGTATCCATTGTTGTAATAGCTCGGATTCAATACCCAGCCAATTTCATACGTATGATCGCCAAAGTATTGATGGAAAACAATATGGCCAATAACAAAATTTTCACTTAGTAAAATAATAGGGAAGTGTTTTGCTTTTTCACCGCTATTTTCTGAAACAAACTTTTTTGCTTGCTCCTCATTAAAAACGCCCTCTGGAATATACTTCATCACAGTTGGATTTGAAGTATATTCATAGACAGCTTGCCAATCTTGAACTTCGAACTCTCTTATTAATAGTCTGTTCGTTTTGATAAACATTTCATTTTCCCCCTTGTATTGAAATTTCACATTAGTTTTCTCTTAATAAAAAATTATAGGATATTATTTTTATTTATTAGCTCATCAATCTTTTTATTCATTTTTTTCACTTCAGATTGGTTATATAAATAAAATAACAGCCAAATAAGAGTAAAGAGCAAAACACTAAAAAATAGCATTAACAAAGTTATTGCTAGAGATGATGTTGGAAGCCATTTTAAAGATAGCGCAACAACAATAAAAGTACCTATAGAAATTGCAAAATGGATAGCTGTTTGTAGTAAAAACGTTAAACGTTCTACTTGGTAAATAAGGGATGGTAATACACAAGCTAGTCCCACAATAATTGAACCTAGAGCCTGATGTGTAAAATCAGCCGTAATAGCTTCTAAAAAAATCTCTCCAAAAATCCAAGAACCAAAAAGATTAATCAAAACAAAAACTGTACACCCCATACTTACACCAAATGCTACATTTTTAAAAAAATGCATATAACTTAAACCCCCAAACGCTTTTTAAATTGCTTTCGATAATTACGAGAAATAATTTCTTTGATTCCTAGAACTAGCTCAATCTCCAATGTTCCATTAAATGAAGCTTCGATATTTTTAACTTTTGCTAGATTTATAATTGCAGATTTAGAAATCCGAATGAAATTATTCCCTAATTGTCGCTCTAATTCATATAAAGGTTTATTTAAAATGAGACGATTATCAGCTACATCATATAAAGCTAATTCTCTTCCTTCCGTTCGAATAACAATTATTGAATTTGGATCAATGATATATGTTTTATTATTTGCTATCCCTGTTAAAATTTGTTCTTCTTGCTCTTGTTGCAATAAAGAAATAGCAGCTTGTATCGTAGGCGTAAGTTTTGCTGTACAAATTGTTACATGCGGCTCTTCATACTCGGAATCTATTTTTACCTCTATTTTCAGCTTGATCACCTCTTGAAAAAAATTATAGCATATCCATCATTTAGGGGAATGTAGGTCATGCTTTGAAAAAGGCATCTTAGACAATCATAACAACATGTTACTCCGAACGTATTGTTGGCAAATATTTCGTTCGTTATATTGAGTTCAGATAAGATGTACATCAAACGAAATAGAGGTCTAAACAAAATTAGAACATGAATTTTTCGAAGAAATGAGTATTCGGCTAGTTCATGATTAGGAGGCTAGGGCTATTATGAATGAATTGACTACTTCAAGTGAAAGAAATAAAACTAGTTGGATCTTAGTAAGTATTTCAACGATGCTTACAACTAGTATCATTTTTTGGTATTTTAATAATCCAGAAGGTTTTATAGAAAATGGAATTGGCTTTAGGGCAGAAGTATTTTCAAATGTTTTTATTTGGATTTTTTCGCTTTTTATCATATCGGGATACATTGCTTATACAATTAGTGCATTACCTTTCGTAAAAGCACATTTATTTACAATTTCTTGGCTTAAAGTAATTGGAATATGGGCTGCAATTGTAACAGGGATAGTAGAAGAAGTTGTTTTTAGACATTTACTTATGGAATCCTTATTAACTATTGGATTTTCAGACGTGACACAAATACTAATTTCAGGGATATTCTTTGGTATTGCTCACGGTGTGTGGCTACTTTTGAAAAGGGATTGGAAGTTTGCATTACCTGCTATTATAAGTACCACAATATTAGGAAGTCTTCTCGCAACGCTTTATATTGTAGCTTCACGAAGTACCTTTGTACCAATCGTAGCTCATATTTTAATTAATATGTTTATTGAACCATGGCTAATGTTATCTGCAGTTTCTGGAAAATGGGATGATAACGGAAAAAGAACAAATTGATTATATATATGTAAAAATTAATTTTAATGAATGTGTAGAAATGACAAATGACAGCGTGTCTGGCTATCGTCGCTTGCATATGCATGCCGAAATACCTGTATTGTAGTTTTTAGATATACGAGTACTTTTCAATGTCTTAAGGAATACGCTCTTACTTCACATTCTTGCTTTTTGCGAGAAGCTATTGATATCATAAGCTTCAGACATTTTACTACCGATTTTACCTGAAAAATATAATTACAATAAGTAAGGGAGAAGTATGTACACAATCAGCAGATTTTCACAGCTTTGCAAAATGAGTGCTCGCATGTTAAGACACTACGATAAGGAAGAACTTTTGAAACCAGTACTTGTAGATACAACAAACGGTTACAGATATTATGACCAGAGTCAATTAGACACGGCATTACGAATCAAGAAACTAAAAGAATTTAGATTTTCTCTAACCGAAATTAGAACGATTCTCCAATCATCAGACAGTTCAATATTTATCGGCATGATACAAACCAAAATAGGTGAAATATCAAACGAAATGAGTCGAAATAGACAGATTATTACGGAGATGCAAGGGTTGATTGAAAAGAAAGTGGATTTATTACATGGAGTAAAAAGACCATATGATATAACGCTTGGAATAAGAAATGAGATCAGTGTCGTAAGTCAAAGATTACAGATTAATATTGATGACATGGACAGGTATATTGATTCCCTTTACGATAAGGCGAAAGAAAGAAATATTCAGTTACTCGGTGTTCCCTCAACCATTTTTTTTGATGAACAGTTTACTCCTGAACAATGTGATATTGAACTAATGATACCAATCATTCATAAAAATGACGAAGAAATATCAATGTCAAGAGAATGGCAAATAAAAAAACTTCCCCAAAATATTGTTGCTACTACTTTGCATATTGGAAGTTATGACTATATCGGATATGCGCACATGGCACTTGAAGAGTGGGCAGAAAGCAACGGCTACAGCATGGATGGTCCACCATATGAAACCTACTTAAAAGGTTCAGAATGTGACTGTCTTGAAGAGGAGTATGTGACGCAAATTAGCTTTCCTGTCTTCAAAAAGCAAATGCAATAATTGCTTGACTTTCACACTATGTCAAACCTTATTCTACTTCCAAGAGAAAACTATAAAAACTTAAGGAGATCTTGGTTATGAAAAAATTTATTGTATTTTGCACAGGGGCTGTATTAACGGCTGGGTTCATTATGGGAGGGTGTAATCCAAGTAAAGTAGAGGGAAGCGAATACGTGAAAAAACAATACGTAGGTAAGTATACAATGCCAGATGAAAGCAGCAAACATGAAGGTGCGTGGTTACAATGGCCACATTCCTTTACATATGGGAAAGGCTACGTAGAAAAGATTGAACCAATTTGGATTGAGATGACGGCTGCTCTTAGCGAAGGAGAAAATGTCCATATTATCGCATATGATGAATATGAAAAGAATTATATTTATGACCTTCTGTATGATGAGGGTCTAAATATGGACAAAATCGATTTTTATATTGTTCCTACTGACGATGTATGGGCAAGAGATACAGCACCAATTTTTGTATACGATAAAGATAACAATATGAAACTCATGGATTGGGGATTTAATGGATGGGGTAAGAAAACACCATATAAAAAAGATGCTTTAATACCAAGTGTTCTTAGTAAGAAGTTAGGTATAGAACGAATAAATCTAAACAGGGTGGTACTCGAAGGAGGAGCATTTGAACTGGATAGTAATGGTACTTTTTTATCAACACGTAGCGCTGTTATTAATAAAAATCGAAACCCTAAACTATCTGAATCAGAAATTGAGGAGTATGTGAGAGAAAATCTTGGCGCTACTAACTTTATTTGGTTAGATGGTGTACCAAATCTAGATATTACAGATTTTCATATTGATGGTTTTGCGAAATTCCATGATAAATCTACAATCATTACAATGAAAAAAGATGATTTAGAAGAATGGGGTCTTTCCAATAAGGCCTGTTCAAGGACTGCCTGAAATTGCAACTTAGTTTGAATCATTACGCCAGTTATATTTTCATGTTGCCTTGTAAGATTACGAAAATTTAATAACTGCACACCACGCTTTTTATATGGCTCTAATTCCTCTTTATAGAACAATTCACAAAGAAGATAGGCATCGATGGCATCCGTTTTTACTTTTCTCAAACTCGATCCTCTTGCCTTATATGAAATTAACGGATTAATGACGATCAATAAATATCCTCGTTCTTCTAAATGATGTATGACAGGAGCACCATAATGTCCTGTAGCTTCTAAAATGATTGTAGGCTTCATACCAGCCTCGTTTTTTACATCTTTTAAAAATATAACAAGGTCATTAAGTCCTTCTAAAGTATGAGTTACCTTAAAACTTTTACGATATGGTTTGCCTTTATCTAAGAATGCTTGAACCTGGCTTTCTCCTTTTGAAATATCCAGACCAACGACTGGATTCATTATTAATCTCCTCCTAGAATCATAGTTTGCCAGTTACCCCTAATCCTCCATGCAGTGTCATAGCTTCGCTTGTTATACGAGATCTAAAGTCCCAACCAGCCTCAATCATGTTTCTGCAAGTAGGGGGCGAAGGGTAGTTGACGGGGTCAAGCCCCACGGGCAGTTACGTTCTACCCTGGCTACTGCTATAATAAATCCATATAAATAATGGTCAACCAGAAATATCTGGCTGACCTTATAATACGAACGGGGCAGTTTAGCTGCATAAGAATTAAAATTAGCCATAGTGTATAATGAATTGTGAAATATTAACATATGTAAATTGGGAGGAAATTAATGAAGCGTTGTAACCTCACTTTAAACATTTTTTTGTTAATGCTAGTTAGCATATTTGGAGCTTTATTATTTGGTTGCAGTAAAGATGAGAAAATAAATTGGAAACCATCTGCTACATTTATAAAGGATAATATTGAATTATATGGCACAGAAGGGAAATTGGGGATGATTAAAGTTAACGGAAAAGTTGATGAACCCGAATTTCCAGTTAATCAGGGAAGGCTTTATGATATTTATTTTTTGGACGATTCAATTGAAGTTAACGGGAAAAAATTTAAAATAATGGGTATACACGAAGATATGAAAGAACCTTTACAACTTTATGAATGGGGTATTGATAACAACAAAAGTGGAGCAAAAATTTCTCTAGATAAAGTAGGTTTGTGGAAGTTGACCGTCACTGTTGATGAAAAGTTTTTTACAAGTTTTGTGATAAATGCTGAATAAAAAATAACTCATTCTCTTTAAATGGTTAGTATCCTTATGTGCTATTATGCTTCTTATTAAATCAAGACTGTCTTCTAGGCAATCTTTTGTTATTCCATAAACGGGGGCGATTGTTCAATTAGAGCGATTCTTCTTGTGCTAACGGTGCAGGTTAGTTCAATAAGGAAATCTATTTTAATAACGAATTTAATATTAGTTTCGGTGAACGCAGCACCACAAGTGATGGTACACAGAATGAGGAAAGAAATTGTTTTAGATAGAAAATATATAGATAGGCTTATGTGAAGAAATAGAACAACGTCCAATTATTGACTTTATTCTATATGGTCATTATAATTTAATTGGTTAACCAACCAAAAAAGGGGGAGTTGTATGAGTACACACGACAAAAGAAAACGATTAATCGATGCGGCTTACAAAGTATTTGTAAAAAAAGGATATGCCAACGCTTCGATAAAAGATATCGCAAATGAAGCCGATATGACATCTGGACTTGTTCATTATTATTTTAAAAATAAAGAAGAACTTTTGCTTTCCGTACAAGATGAAATTCAAAAGCATTACCAAAGGCAATATAACGGACAGCCTGATGACTCTGTAAATACCGAGGCTGTTCTACTTGAAATCAAATCCAGAGCGGTAGACAATCCCGACTGGTATCGTTGGCGATATGAAATTTATTCTTTAGGGATAAAAAGCGAAAGTGGTCACCTTGAACAGCAAGTAGCGTCTATTCTCAAGAATGGGAGAGATAGTCTTTCTATACCGCTGCAGCATTTAGTTGGCAATTCCCATAATGCTTCTGCGCTTGCCAGTATACTATTGGCTTGCTTCGACGGGCTAGCACTTCAGAAAATTATTGACGATAAATTTGATATCGACCACTCGTATAGATTATTGATTGAGCTCCTTGAGCTTTATTTAAGCAAGTCTCATTCTGTTTAACAGTTTATATGTTCACCTGAATATACAAGTAAACTAACATGAAAGGTAATAATATGAAAAGATTAGTAATATGTTTGTTCGTCTTTCTGCTCATTGCCCCTTCACTTTCTCTAGCTGCTGAAGGTCGCGATACCGCTCAACAAATTGAAACATTTATGAACGAAGTACTGAAAGAATATGATATTCCTGGGGCTACGTTGGAAGTTGTACATAACGGTCAGACTATCTTTCAGGATAGCTGGGGAACAATGAGTGACGGGTCAGCCGTAACGGAAGACTCGACTTTTCTTATAGGGTCAGTAAGCAAGCCTTTGACTTCACTTGCTATTATGATGTTGGTAGAAGATGGAGAAATTAAACTAGATGAACCGATAGAAACTTACATCCCCTGGTTTACTTATCAAACAAATGGCACAAAATCAATAACCGTACGTCATCTATTAGAACAAACAAGCGGTATTAGCGCTTATGATGGAATGAAAGTGACAGATCAACAAGGTCGTGATAAAGAGCATGGTATAACTCAAGCTGTTACAGAACTGAGCGGAGTAAAGTTAAGCCGTATTCCCGGTGAGGCATATGAATATAATTCAGCTAACTATTTGCTCTTAGGAGCTATTATTGAGGCAGTGTCCAACCAGTCATTCTCAGCATTTATGGAAACTCATATTTTCTCTCCTCTTGGAATGAACAATACTACTGCCGATTATGAAAGTGCGGTAGAAAGAGGATTTGTGCCCGGCTTTCATTCATGGTTTGGCAAACCTGTTAAAGGTGATGGATTGTATGATCAATCGGGAGCGCCTTATGGTTATATGTCATCAACCGCCAGTGACCTGACCAAATTTATAAAATTCATGCTAAACGGCGGAGAATTATTATCAGAACAAAGTTTGAAACAACTACAAACACCACCAGAAAACGGTAATCGATATGGTTTGGGTTGGCACTTCCCAAGATCGGGAAATAAGTATCCTTACCATACGGGTGCAACGCCTGAATATAAGTCGGAAATATTCTTTATTCCCGAACGAGGTCTAGGTGCCGTTCTTTTAATGAATAAATACCATGAATTAGAAGCTGTTTCGTATTTAAGTATAATGGAGGGAATCCGATCCATTATGAACGGGAAAAATCCGGATTTAGTACAACTAAACGTTAGCACGCAATGGATTACGCTTGGTGTTGTATTATTGTTGGCTTTTATATCTATAATTAGTTTAATCCGGTTAAAACGTAGAACTACAATAAATAAAAAGGTATGGGTGTCTACGGGAATCCTCTCCGTCATTTTTGCTGTCGGACTGGTTCCATTATTCACATATAGTATGGGTATTTCATGGAGGACGGTTGGTCTTTTCCTTCCAGACTTCGAATTTCTCATTCAATGTCTAATCACGATATTGGCAGTTAACGGTTTCTTAACCTTCCTCTTTATTGCAATGAAACGAAAAAGCAATACCTGAATATGGCCGATTAAGGCGTTAAAGGGCAAGTAGTGGGACCAGAACCTTATCACAAGTGATGGTACACACGATCATCATTAGGTAAAAAATAACACACTTTCAAACTTGATTATATAAACTTGCCCCCACTGAGAAGGCTTATTCAATTTGTTGAAGATGGAGTGAGCTTTTTTGTATGTAGAAAAATCTAAGGAGATGAACAGACAATGGCAAAACGTGAACAGGTAGTACCCATTGTAAATTTGTATATAAATCAATAATTAGCTACAATAATTTAGTTTTTAATCTCTTTAGAATTTGTGAATGAATACACTTAAACTAACGTAGTGCTTTACTTGAAGACCATTGAGCTGCTTAGACAGCTCTTTTTTCTTATTGTACTAACGGAGCAGCATTCCTGTTTGAAGGATGTTCGAGGTCTTGAAAGAAAAGGAGCCCTCTAGTATGATGCATGAGTGTCAACGACCATTGACCCATCATCAAACAAGGAGGACTCCTTTATGCAT
>NZ_JBWHYQ010000025.1:0-68853 GCF_056322905.1 Lysinibacillus sp. G1-3 | reverse complement strand
CAGAGTGAGAAATATTCAATCCGGTTACATTAATTGCCACAGAAGTATAAACTAATAGTACTGATATTATCACAGCCTAAGCTCACTGATGATTTCCCTTTTAGTAAGACAACTTCTTTATCAAGTGTAGTGTGCTGTAATGATAGTAACTTTTTCATGTATTTCACCTCCTTCTAGAGTAGGGAATATTTACATTAGTTACCACAGAAATATAAACTAATAGTACTGATATTATCGCAACCTAAACTCACTGATGATTTTCCTTTTAGTAAGACAACTTCTTTATCAAGTGCAGTGTGCTGTAATGATAGTAACTTTTTCATGTATTTCACCTCCTTCCAAAGTGAGAGTTATATTAGTTGTTGAACTAGCACAGGAATACACTAACAGTACTGATTCCACCGCAGCCAAAGCTCACTGATGAGTTCCCTTTTAGTAAAATAACTTCTTTATCAAATGCAGTATGTTGTAATGATAGTAACTTTTTCATGTATTTCACCTCCTTCCAGAGTGAGAAATATTCAATCCATGTTACATTAGTTGCTGCAGAAGTATAAACTAATAGGACCGCTATTATCACAGCCTAAGCTTACTGATGAGTTCCCCTTATCAAGAGAAGTATGTTGTAATGATAGTGATTTCTCAGTTTTCATCCAACTGAAATGGTTTATTTTTTGAAAAGGTTTAAATTATTATATTTAGATAAAGGAATCCAATTATCCCATTTATC
The DNA here is from genome assembly GCF_056322905.1 of Lysinibacillus sp. G1-3. Lineage (NCBI taxonomy): Bacteria > Bacillati > Bacillota > Bacilli > Caryophanales > Bacillaceae > Lysinibacillus > Lysinibacillus sp. G1-3. The sequence goes on along the minus strand of NZ_JBWHYQ010000025.1, from coordinate 68,123 downwards.
TTTATTAATATCTGAAAGAGCTAATAAAATACCGCTATTTCCAGTTTGAAAATCTAAAGAACATCGATAACCATAATCCCCAGGACTTATTATGCCTTTATCTGTTTCATATAAAAGATAATTTTTAAGCATTCCAACTGAATGATCTAATGATTCTTTACTATAACCATAGCTTTCTTTGGCATTAGATAAGATAATCATTCCTCCCGCACCACGTAATATTCCAGCTGCGTAAGTACAGAAAAGTTCTGCTACATTAGTTAATTGGTGCAATAACTTCCGCTTCTCATCTTTTGTAAAATCAGGGAAATATTTATTAAATTCCATTATTGCTAAAGCTACACCAGCGGATCCTTCTCCTAAATAAGGAACTAATCTTCCTTTACCAATAGATGTATCAAAAATTTGAGCTAAATCCAAATCTTCATCAATTTGTATATTTTCGTTAAGCTCTTTTTCTAATATTTCTTTAGAAATGTTTAATAAATAATCATCTTTACAAACAATACCCAATTGGAGGATGAATAGGCTAATTCCTGTCCAACCATTTAATAAACCATGAGGCATAGCAAACGGATCTAATACACTAATAGCCCCATTATTCTTATATGCATCAATTAATATATTTCCTATTTTTTTAGATTTTTCCAAAAAGACAATTTCTTCTGTTATTGAATAGAAAGATAGATAATTCAGGCCAATCCCTGAAAGACCAGAATATAAAGTTAAATCAGTATGATTAATTTCGTCTAGCTGCATATTTTTCAATATATTTATAGCTTTTTCTTTATAACCAATATCGAATAATACAGTCGTGATTCCTGATAAACCGTTAAAAAGACCTAATGGAATATTTTTAAAGTCTGTTTTTTGAGGATCCAGATAATCTTCTAAAATTTTGTCTACCCAGGTAAAAATTTTTTTAGGAACCTCTCCGGTTCTATCGAGTGCCATTATTCCCCCAAACCCACCTGTTGCTACTGATAATCCACCTATTTTTTCTATAAATTGTCTAATATCCCCACTTATTAAAATTTCAGAATTAATATCCAAATAATTCATAATACCTTTTCTTAATTCATTAATAAGTAAATCTTTATTTTCTAATGAGATATCCATAGGAGGAACTGATAAATTATGCATATTATTGTTTAATTTTAAAATTGATTTCGTACGTTCTTTTATTTCTTGTAATTTAGTTATTACATGATCTCCAAAGTATTCTTTAATCCATTGATCTTGATTCATTTCAATTTCATCTGTTAAATCTGCCACAGGTTCAATAGGTAAAAATAAAAATCTAGAAATTCTCATTAATGCAAACCAATCAGCTTGCTCAAAATTTTGTGCATTTTTAGAAATAAAACCTGGTGTCATTAATCCTGGTTGATATTTTTGATTTGGTGTTGTGGCTGTTTCCAAATCTATTAGTTTAATAGTTCCGTCCTCTAATATAACTATGTTATTGGGCTGCAAATCACCAATTGCTATCCCTTTTTTATGAACGTTTTCAATAAGTGCTTCAATTTGTTCAATTACTTTTAACATCTTTTCTGCGTAAAGGATTTTATCTTGCTCACGAGAAAATGGGAAATGTTGAGCTACGTAATCAGCTATATCTTTTCCTTCTAAAAAATCTTCAATCAAATAATTATTTTCCCAAATCTCAAAATAATCATATATATCAACAACATTCTCTTCATTTTTTAATTCATTTAGAACTTTGGCTTCCGTTTTAAGACGATTAAACCCGTCAGTTTTTAACCCATCTAAACCAGAGCCTGGACGTCCTTCTTTCATAACATAAAATTTATCATCTTTTTTAACCTTATATACTCCCCCGCCATTACTAAAATGTAAAGCTGAAATAATTTCATATGCATCAAATTTGGAAGTATCTTCTTTTTCTAATTCTTTATCCATATTTTCTGTCATTAATTGTATTTCAGCAGGTTCTTTAATAAACTCTGGTACTTCATAATAAGGAGCTCTAATATCAGGGATTAAATCACCATTTGGACTTTCGATTGCAGGTACGTTTATACCATCTTTATTAACATACATTGAAACAAAGCCACCATATCGAAAGAAGAGATTTGTATCTTTCCAACGTTTATCATTTAAAATATACGGACCTTTAGGTAGTTCAGAAATTAAATTTTCAATCTCTGGTAAAATCTTTAAAAATTGATTCGTATCATTAGGATAAATTGTTATAAATTTACCTGAAGAAGATCTATCTCCGTATTTAGAGTTTTTAGAAAGCAGTTCTTTTTTATTCGGAACATATTTAAAAGAGATTTTATTATCTATTAAATAAGGTACTACTATATTTAAAGTTTTTTGTGCACAATCTAATTCTGTGGAGATATGAATTTTCCATCCTTGTTTAGGCATTTTATTACTTAAATTTATACAGTAACTCCAATGTCTATCCTCTTCTTGCTTCCATTCATTAGCATCTAATTGTGGAACGTTATAATTTTTTCGTTTTTCGATAGGTATTGATTCATAAAATAAAGCTCCATTTTTTAAAAAATCAAGATATCTAACATCCATATTAAATTCCCTTCCTTCCTTTAAATAAAAATATATCCCTCTTTAACATTTGATTTATCTAAATTTTCCAAAATCTCAAACGCGTAATAATCCCATGATGTGGCCCATACTATCTTCTTGAACTTTCTTAATTTAAAAGAAGTAACTCCCAATTGATAATATTTATCCTGTTTTTTTAAAAAACAAGGTCCACCAGAAACCCCTGGTTTCAAAGCAGAGTGAATCCCAATTAAACCTTCTTTCTTTAAAAACATTAAGTTTAATTTACCTTGTGTAATTTTTAACTTAGTATTTAGAAAACTGATAGGATATCCACCTAAATATAGTTCTGTCTTCTTTGTAATTTTTTCTTTATGTTCAAACAAAGGTTCGAAATATTCTATATTTTCCTTTTCCTTTTCCTTTAAGGGAGAAATTTTTCCAAAAGCATAATCAAAGGATAAATCTCCTGTATTAGCCCATTCTTTAGGAAGTATAATTACTGGAACCTTGATGTAAACTCTCTTTGTACTTTGTACTTCAATATAAATATCTCTTGCTTTTTCTTGATGTGACACATCGTATATACAATGAGCTGCTGTAGCAACATAGAGTTCGTCATTATATTTAATAATTGAAGCACTGGCGGATTGTTTTTTATTTGAGGATCCTAAATAAAAATGCAGTCTTACTATAGATTCCATAGTATAAAACACCTCCAATAATTAAGATGCATAATCAGTATTTTGTTATAAAAAAATATACTGCTGATTTTTATTAAATAAGAATTAGTTATCTTAAGTTTAATAAAAAGTAAAAATCAACTTAGGGTTGACCATATAAATTCCATGTTAGTTTAGTAGCGAAAACTTACCAAATTACAATTATTGTCTAGACAAACTAACAATTCTGTTTTTTACTAGCAGTTCATTTACCCTCGAACAATTCTAAATCTATCACTTGTATAACCGACAATACAACCGACAATTTCAATGTCGGTTGTATTGTCGGTATCTCAAAATTCAGATTGTGTATACAGAGCTATATAGTTATACAATGTTTTCTATTGAACATTAAAAATCAGAGCTATTTATTACTCTAGTGGTTTGTTCTGGGCGAAGGTTCACCAACCGCATGAACCTCTGAAGTAACTTACTTATTTTCCTTTCTCTTGTTTTCGTCTCTTGTGAACGAATCTATGAATTCTTTCAATATCATCAAATCTGCTATTTTCTTGTAATTAATACTTGATATACTCTTGAATCACTTTTCGGTTTCACTGATTGTATCCACATAGTATCCTCGACACCAAATTTGTCGATTGTCATGTTGATACTTTAAATTGGGTATGCCGGTCGAAATTCATTAAGCTGCTCTACCTTTTGAAATAGCCCATGAACGTTGGATATCTGCCTAGATTTGACGTAACTGACTTACTTACCTCCTGTACTTCGGTGCATAGATGATAGATGCTTACAATTTTTTATTATCACAACTAAAAACCCCTGTAGCAAGGGGATCAAAACTTAAAATTGATCCGTGTTTTTCTTTCATACTTTTGCCCAAAACGATTTACATTCTCCTCACCTTCATTTCCCAAGACGACTATGGCTCCCTCAATTAATGGAGTATCTAATGTGATATATCCAAATATATTGATTTGAAAATTCTTCTGCTAAAGATCCTATTTTTGTTATAAATATACATTTTATTTCAACATTATTCAGTAAACACAATCTGAATTTGGAGATATACCGACAATACAACCGACGGTGAAATTGTCGGTTGTATTGTCGGTTATACAGATGATAGATTTAGAATTACTCGAGGGGAAATGAATTGCTATAGTGATAAACAGAATTGATAGTTGTCTGGACAAATTACGGATAAGTAAGTCTTCGCAATTGAACATGTGGAATTTCCAATTTATATGGCAACCCTAAGTTACGATTAAATTAAGTGATTTTTTTTACTATTAACTTCTGAAAGGGGGTGGGATAATATGACAAAATTATTAGCTTTACAACAATTAAATACTAATGTATCCGAAAGAAACGCTAATAAATCAAGTTTAAGTATTGTATGTGATCACGGTACAGGGAGTACTTTAAGTTTGCATTTTTGCAATTCGATGGGTAACTTTTAATGATATTAAATAATGAATATGGAGTTGTTTATAAAATGTCTAAAATCCTAAAACTTCAGAAAATAGAAAGCGAGGTTTCACCTTCGCTTGATAGAAACTTATCTACTTTAAGTGTTGGAATATGCAGTACTTTGCCTACTTGGAGTTTAAATTCATTATTTGTATGTTAAGAAGGAGGTATTTTAATGGAGAAAATTCTTAATCTTCAAAAATCTGACCAATATAAAATTGATAGAAATAAAGTACAATCAAATTTAAGTATTGGCTGTTTAAATCGCAGTAACTTGAGTTGGTATTTTTGTTAATTTATTATAATATCGGCATTTATGGATGTCTTTAGTTCAGTAATTTATTCAACATTCATTTAGAACCGATACTCACCGTGTATTGGTTCTATTTGTATTTTAAGTAATATTATTTCTAACATAATAATATATAAATTAAATTAAATAACTTACATACTTTATATTCTAAGTAAATTGACTTTCGAGGTGGTAATATTTTGAAAAAAGATAATACAATATTATTCTTGTTAGGAAAAATTTCTTTACCTTGGAGATTGATTGCTGTTTCTATATTAATAATATCTGCAGGTAGCATTACTGGTTTGGTAATTCCCTTATTTACTGGAAAAGCAGTAGATAATTTTAGTGCAGATAATATTTCTCCCATCTTCATATTAATATTTCTTATTGCTTTTCTTTCTAATGCTTTTTTAAGTGGTCTAGGGATCTACCTAATGAGCAAAATTGGAGAAAAAATTATCTTCTCAATTAGAAAGATGTTGTGGAATCACATAATTTCATTAAAAGTCTCTTTTTTTGATAAGAATGAAAGCGGAGAATTAATAAGTAGAATAACAGATGATACTAAAATAATAAATTCCTTTGTAGCAGAAAAATTCCCCAATGTTTTTCCTTATATAATTACTTTAATAGGATCAATAGTTATACTTTTTATCTTAGACTGGAAAATCACATTAATATCTTTAGTCTCTTTGCCTGTATATATTTTAATTATGATTCCTTTAGGGAAAATAGTTAAACGGATTTCTAATGAGACCCAAAATGAAATTGCCCATTTTACAGGTTTATTAGGAAGGGTATTAAGTGAAATACGATTAGTAAAACTATCTAACGCGGAAGATAAAGAGATAAAAAATGCAAAAGAAAATTTATTTGAGATATACTTATTGGGGTTAAAAGATGCAAAAATCTTTTCTATCATTCAACCTCTGTCGAGTATTTTTACTTTACTTACTATCGGCATAATATTAGCAGTTGGAGGACTAAGAGTTTCTGATGGTACTATTACTGCTGGAACTTTAGTTTCTATGATTTTCTATGTAATTCAATTATCCGTACCTCTGATTAATATATCTACATTATTTACTGATTATCAAAAAGCAATTGGGGCAAGTAGAAGAATTAAAGAAATTTTATTGGAACAACCAGAAGAGCTAAATGATAAAGAAAATATTAGAGTATTATCTTTTAAAAATGGAGACATTCACTTTAAAAATGTAACATTTAAGTATTCACAAAAAGATATTTTAAAAAGTTTAAACTTTACTATAGAAAAAGGTACTACTACTGCAATTGTTGGCCCATCGGGATCTGGAAAAACAACTATTTTAAATCTAATTGCAAGATTATACGAAAATATAGACGGAGAAATTTTAATAAATTCTACTAAAATACACGACATATCTTTAAAAGAATGGAGGGGAAATATAGGTTATGCATCGCAAAATAATCCAATGATAAATGGAACTATCAGAGATAACCTCTTATATAGCACTAATGAAGAATTTACAGACGAAGAATTGATAAAATATTCAAAATTAGCAAATTGCCATTCATTTATTGAAGATCTAGAATTGGGTTATGATTCTCTAGTTGGAGAAAGAGGTTTAAAACTGTCAGGTGGGCAAAAACAACGTATAAATATTGCCCGTAATTTTATTAAAAATCCCCAAGTATTATTGTTGGATGAGGCAACAGCAAGTTTAGATAGCGAAAGTGAAAAGGAAATTCAAAAATCTCTAGATGGTTTAATAAATGGAAGGACCACTATTATAGTCGCTCATAGATTGTCTACTATAAAAGAGGCAGATAAAATTTTATTTTTAGATCAAGGCGAAATAACTGGTGAAGGTTCTCATGAAATGTTAATGAAGAAACATGAAAAATATAAAAGATTTGTAGAAACGCAAAAACTATAATAGATACAGATACTTTATTATTTGATTCTACCGATTGGAAAGCAGATGCAATAAAATCTATTTGCCATTTTATTTACTGTCTTTTAACGGAAAACTCCGGACGAATTGTCTTTTTCTGCAGATTTTTTTATTTTCGATTATTCTTTGGAAATTTTGAATATAAATATATTTAACGGAACTTCATGGAGGAGATATTATGATGAAAATATGGTGGGCAACAAGCCTTTTATGGTTAGTGTTGTTTGGCGCTCTTGCAATATTTATTGGTGTTAGGAAAGTAGATGGTTCGGGATTAGAGCAAACTCCTGAATTAAGGGTAGTTTCATTTATAGTATTGGGAGTAGTATTTGTTTTTATTTTAGTATGTCAATTAGTATTCCTCTATATTGCACGAAAAGTTAAAGTCAATGCCACTCATTGAAAAACAATCGTTTTTAGTTATTTAGGAAACAAATAAAAACATCAGTAATGTTATTAAATTGTCGGTTTAGATGGATTTAATATAATGGGTGAAGAAATAGTCATTAAATATCAATAAAGACATAGTAAACAAGGCAAAGATTGATGATGCAAATCTTTGCCTTGTTTTTAATTATTTTATTGAATCGTGTTCTACTGTTGTTGCCCCATCAAATAGATATTCTTCAAATGACTTAGATAACGCAGCTGAGCATCTGTTACCTCAAACGAGCCTGCTACTAAGCTGGTGTTTCCTGATTCCCTTGAAATAACGGATCATTAGCGAGTACATCTTGAATTTGCTTTTCAATTGGAATCGTTTGTTCCATCGCTATTGCCTCCTTTTTTATCGAACCTAATTTACGGATGTTTACTTCTTTAGGTGTCGTTTTTTACAAATTCATACATATTATTATTGCACTAAAAACTCCCTGATGGATTGAAATCATTCACCATCAGGGAGTTTCGCGCAAAATATTTATTTATTCGGTACTGCTTTTCTTCCGTATGTCATAAAACGCCAAAGCTTTTCAAATGGTCCCATTTTAAAGAATTTGAACCAGATGACACTAAAGATAATTTGAATGACAAAAGTGATGGTTGCAATGATTACAGCATCAGAAGGCGAAACAACTTCAAGCCCCATTGAAGACATAATAGCTAGGCCAATAAAGCTTTGAGCTAAATAGTTTGTAAATGCCATTTGCCCAACTCGTCCAATTGGCTTAAGTAGCTTTGCAATTTTCTTATTCTCAAACAAAACAAATAGACAAGTTAAATAAAAATAGGTTGTCGGAATTACACCTAAACCAATAATTAATTGTAGATTTTGATTTTCTCCTTTAGAGGCAAACCAAATCCAAAGCGAGATACCTATAAAAAATGGGAAGGTAACAAATTGAATCCACTTTATTTGTTTTAAGTATTCACTTACATGAATAATCCAATCAGCTTTTGCTACTAAAAAACCAGTTAAAAACATGATAAAAATAGTAATAGCATCATTTCCTAATAAACCAAAAACAGTTGAAAGAGCTTCTTGATTTGGCAACAATATTTGTCCAAGAATGCACAGGATATGAACAGTAATAATGGCAAATAGCCATTTACTAATTGTTGAAATCTTTGCATGATAAAAAGGTATAAGTAAAAAACCTATTACTGCATAAATAGCTAGAATTGATCCCCAGAAAATAAACATATGGACAATGCCAATTAATAATAAAGCTAATAAACGTCTTGCAAAACGCCATCTTGGCTTATCCCCACGCGCTTCTGCACGTGAAGCAAAAATATAAAAACCTACACCAAAGAGGAATGAAAAAATCGAAAAGAATTTCTTCTGAATAAAAATATCGATAAGCGTATTAATAATGCCATTAACTCCACTATAGTCGGGCATCGGTCCTCCCTCCACTATTACCTGGTAGGCCGCTACATTTATAAACAAAATGCCAAATAACGCTAGTCCACGAATAATGTCTAAGGATACGATTCTTTCTTTTTGAGGTACGGATGGATTCATTCTTTAAAACTCCTTTTCTTTCAAACTTTACTGTATATGGCTATCATAGCTTTCCATCCTTACAGTAGTTTTTTCAAAAGCTTACAAGAACCTTACATTTATAGATTTGTCTCATCATTTATTCCCTTTTTTTATTTACATTAGTCTTTAATCTCCTTCTAACAGTAATAATTCCATATTTTATAGTAACAATTATTTCTTTAAAAAAAGGAGACTCGATGATGTTTAGACACCGTAAATTTGGTTTTTGCTACCCTGGTTATAATTACTGTGGACCAGGGTGTTCAGGCCCAGGTAGACCTACCAATGCTGTAGATTCATGCTGCAAATTACACGACGAATGTTATGCTCGATATGGTAGAACAAGATATTGCGATGAAATGTTCCAAAATTGCTTACGACCTCAAATGAATGCTAATAATAAAATGGCTAGAGATGCTAGATTGTTTTATAATATCTTCGAAATGCGTAACAGGTTCTTTTAAGCCATCAAGAAAGCTCACGATATTTTTTACATCGTGAGCTGATTTATTGTGCTTTTATAGAAAACTGTATATTTTACTGGGTTAGTAAAGCCTAACTTAACGCCTAAATGATATGACCCATAGTTATCAATATCACAATCCCAACAAGGTTGTAAATCATTTAAAAGGCAATCATCAAGAAATTTTTCTGCAATGAAGCTTGCTAATCCTTTTCCTCTATAATTGGTATCAGTTATTATATCAATCTCTGCAAATTGATGAGATTTAAAAATAGAAACTGCTTCGCTAATGATCTTATTTTCATGCTGAAGACAAAAGCCAACGCCTCTTTCTAGAAAATTATCGGTAGAATCCCAGTATTCCTCATAATATTGATTGTCAAATTCTAAACAACGATCAATTTGAGGTTGCTTGATTTTAATGCATTCATAGTCAAGCGAATCTCGTTTTTCTCTATTGTTAAAAGCATTTATATCAAAGCTAAAATTGTATCTTTCTAATTTATAGACATTATCATTTAGTCGTTGCTCGATTTTTGCGCTCCATTCATCAGAATAACTAAATAATGTAAAACGTTTACTTTCCTCAATCGATTCTTGTAGTAACGCCGCGAGTTTACTTATAACTTTCTTGCTGGATGGATCCCCATAAACATAGTATATTCCTGATTTGGTTTGAAACAGTAGTATGAATGCTTTCATTGTCGGCATAGACAACACCTTCTATTATTTGATCTAGAATACTGTAGACAAATGTTGGCGCCCTTTCTATTGTTTCTTTGATAATCGAATAATTCTCGACCGTCACTTTAATCATTATCTTTCCCCCTTTTCATTTGTATCTCTTCATGCGGTATAACATTTTAACAATTACTACAATTATTGTATAATAGATACATGAAATTTGAAGGGACTGAATTATGCGCAGATAGCAATATTTTTCATCCAAACTAAATGAAACAATTGGAGGTAAAAGTATTGATTGAACAAATTAACACCAAAAGATTATATTTAAGAAAAATGAAGAAGGCAGATGCACATAGTCTATTTAATATTTGGTCAGATCCCGATGTAACGAAGTTTATGAATATCGCCAATTTCACCCATGAAGAACAAGCCAAGGAAATGATTGAGCTTTTTGATCAATTGGCTGAGGACCATAGGGCTATTCGTTTTTCAATTATTGAGAAGGAATCCAATGAGATTATCGGCTCTTGTGGATTCAATTCATTTGACCTAGAAGGAGCTACTGCAGAAATAGGCTATGATCTTGCTAAAGCACATTGGGGAAATGGCTATGCGCCCGAATGTATTTCCGCTTTGATAGATTACGCGTTCTCTACTTTAAGCATCACTAAAATTGTAGCAAAAATAGAGCCTGGTAATAGTAATTCTATAAAAGTAGTAGAGAAATTGAATTTTACGTTTGAAGGAACATTTCAAGAATATGAAGAATTCAAAGAATCTTTTTATGACATAAACATTTACTCTTTCAGTAAATAATTAGTGTAAAAAATGATAAGCCAAGAATGTTATCTACGAACATTCTTGGCTATTTCATTTCTATTACTTAATCGGAATCCAAATTTCAGAATAAAGGTTAGGACTAAATGGATCTTCGTCCGAGTAAACTTCCAGCTCAGCTGTCCCCGTAGGCTCGTACGGATTAGATGGGAACCATTCAGAGTAAATTTGTTTCCACGTATTTTGCATAGCATCCGGCATAGGGCCATGTACTTCAAACACAACCCATTTTGATGCCTGAACTTCCATTGCATTTAGTTCTTCTGGAACATTCCCATTATGATCCGTTGCAATCCAATAATCAATAAAACCATTTTTTTGTTCGCTGGCATTTGGTGCACAGACGCCAAGCACCCCTTTAATTTCTCCATTATTTAATGAAAATAATTGATGATCCATTCCCTTGCTGTTAATCTCATCCCAAAATTTAGGGATTTCTCTCGTATTCTCACCATTTTGACAACTATACGTTCTTTTTACTCCGACCACTTGAAACTTTTCTTTTTCTACGATTTTATACTTCATTGGTTCTGCTCCCTTCAAGCTCACCTGGATAACCAGGCGGTTGTATGATTGTAGTTGTCCTTGCTTCTTTCTTGCTTCACTGGGCGTTACGTGATGCTGCTTACGAAATGCCTTTGTGAAAGCTTCAGGAGAGTCGTAGCCATATTTGTAGGCGAGATCGATTACTTTCTGCTCTGTATTTATCAACTCTTGTGCCGCTAAGGTTAACCTTCTCCGTCTAATATAATCTGCAATAGACATATCCGTTAAAATCGAGAAAGTCCGTTGAAAATGAAAGATCGAAGAATTCACCTCTCGTGCGATTTGTTCCATTGTGATGTCATCTAATAAATGCTCCTCGATGTAATTAATTGCTTTTTGAATCGACTCAATCCAACTCATGTGCCCTCACTCCTTGCTTATAGCATAAAACATCAAAATTAGTTATTCCTGTCTTTTTATGCTAACTTTGGACTGGTTAAAATGAAAGCTTTTTTTATTGGCTTATCTCCCACCATAGTGTGGGGTTGATTTCCGTTCCGGCTGGGTGCTTTCCTGGGGGCGTTCGTGGAGTCGCCCAGCCTCCACTGCAATCAACTTTTTCACATGACATACACTTTAAATAAATGTCAGCTTCAGCACCCAATAAATAACTATAATACGTTAAAATTATTATTAAACAGCGTAAATAGATTGGAGGTTTTGATATTGGTTAAATGGCAAGGAGCTGCTGGAATTTGTTTAAACGAAGACAATCAATTATTAATGGTTTTGCAAGGTACGAAAGAAGAAGCAAAGACATGGGCAGTACCATCAGGAGGAAAAGAAGCTAATGAAAATTTTGAGAGATGTTGTATTCGTGAAGTGTATGAAGAAACAGGATATGTAGTAGACATCGTCAGAGAAGTGTTACATAAAAATAATGATGCAGTGGAAGTTCGTTATTTTGAGACGACTATTACCGGTGGACAAATGATGATACATGACCCCGATGAATTAATTTATGAAATTGCTTGGAAATCAAAAGAAGAAATACTCAATTTAACATTATCCTTCCCTGAAGATAGGCAATTTCTTTTATCATTATTTCAAAAATGAAATTGTCATGATCCATAGACAATAAATTTTAGGCTACTTGGCATTTTCTCAATCGCGAATATTTACCTTTTTTCCGCGGGTAGTTCCCTGTCACCCGCGGGTAAACTTTTAAAATATTATTTCATTTTTACCTTTTCAACGGCCGCTTCGTATATCAATTCGTTCTCGATTTTAATATATTGATTTCTTGCTGCCTTACAATAGCCTTCTTTTTCTAGAAAATCCTTTAACTCTGATTTCTTCGCAAATATTTTTTCAATGACATTCTGTTTCACTTCAAATTCATCTGTTTTTTTAGCAATAGATACCCAGTATATTTTTGACATGTTATAGCCCCCTCTTTGAATCAATTATTTATATATTATTAAAGCTGAATGTATAACATTATGCTCCCCTATATATAACGTATTATATTTTATATCAACTATTAAATAATCGTTTAAATCTAATAAAGCGTTATTAATGTCTTGTTCAAATTGAACAATATCATTGTTTTGGATCGTTACTACTTGAGTTGCTTGTGTCATACATTTTCCCCCTTTTCTTTTAATCATAGATTAAAAGGAAGTATTTGTCACAACAAAATGTTATCGTAGTAATAGTAGGCCATAAACAATAATGCTCTCCCCTCAATTTGTAAATAAAGGAAATAAAGATTGCCTGTATGTATTCTTGCCATTGTACTGGTGCAAAAGGATTTACTATTCTCAAAACCGTTTTTTTAAAATTACAATCTTTTAAAGCAGGACAAGTTATTGAGCTTTTGTAGATGTTAAAATTTAGAATTTAAAGACAGAAGAAATTCAGCCATTGACAAAAGAAAATGAAGAAAACGTTATTAATGATTTTCCTATATGAAACACGTTATTTTTTAGATTTTCAGCTGAAAATGATATTTATATCTATGACCAAGAACTCCCAAACGAAAAATACCAATTAATTATCCAAAGTGACCTCCCTAATTGAGAATGGCTATCCCAATCAATGAAAATTGGGATAACCTTCTTCTTTGACACTCATGTCGGAGCCCCAAAGCCCAAACACTCCCCGTCTAATACATTCTTAAATATTCTTCCCGCTCCCAGTTATGGACACGTGTGCGGTATTTATTCCATTCTATTTCTTTAGCAGCAGTGAATTTTTCAAAGATATGGCCTCCAAGTGCTTCACGTACGATACGATCCATTTCTAGTTCAAGGAGTGCGTATTCCAATGAAGCTGGGAGACTATCGATACCATTCAATTCACGTTCAGCTCGGGACATTTTATAAATATTTCGATCTACAGCATCTGGCGGTGTGAGATTTTTGCGAATTCCATCGAGCCCAGCTGCTAAAATAACAGCCATTGCTAAATAGGGGTTTGCTGCTGGATCGACAGAACGAAGCTCGATACGTGTTGATAATCCTCGTGCAGCTGGAATTCGAATAAGTGGTGAACGATTTTGTGCAGACCATGCCACATAGCAAGGAGCCTCATAACCTGGCACTAATCGTTTATAGGAATTAACAAGTGGGTTTGTGACAGCTGTAAAACCATGTACATGTTTTAGTATTCCTGCCATAAAGCTACGTGCTGTTTCGCTTAATTGCAATTCTGCATGTTCATCATAAAACGCATTTTTATCCCCTTCAAATAAGGATAAGTTGAAGTGCATCCCAGAACCGTTAACACCAAATAGTGGCTTTGGCATAAAGGTTGCATGCAGTCCATGCTGTGCAGCAATCGTTTTTACAACAAGCTTAAACGTTTGAATATTATCACATGCTTCAATAGCACTTGCATATTTAAAGTCGATTTCATGTTGACCAGGTGCAACCTCATGATGAGATGCCTCAATTTCAAAGCCCATTTCTTCTAGCTCTAATACGATATCACGTCGACAGTTCTCCCCTAAGTCAGTTGGGGCTAAATCGAAGTATCCACCACTATCATTTAACTCAAGCGTTGGATGCCCCTTTTCATCTAGCTTAAATAAGAAAAACTCCGGCTCTGGTCCTAAATTAAATGAGCTAAAGCCTAACTCCTCCATATCCTTTAAAACCTTCTTCAGATTGGAACGTGGGTCGCCTTCAAACGGTGTACCATTCGGTCTAACAATATCACAAATGACACGGGCCACTTTGCCTTTCTCGGCAGTCCACGGAAAAATGACGAATGTATCACGGTCAGGACACAAGTACATATCTGATTCTTCAATACGTACAAATCCTTCAATCGATGAGCCATCAAACATAATTTTATTGTCCAACGCTTTGTCTAATTGACTAACTGGTACTTCAACGTTTTTGATCGTTCCTAATATATCAGTAAATTGTAGGCGAATAAATTTTACATTTTCTTCCTTAACACGACGTTTAATATCTTCTTTTGAATAATGTTTCATTCTCCACCACTCCAATGTTATTTTAATTCACACAATTCTTTTGCAACTGCTTTTAAAATACATCACAAAGATGAAAAACACAATATCTATGTAAGGTTTTATTACATACATTTTCTCGAATATACTTATCGTTTTTTTAGATATATAGAGTTATCCCCTCTTACTACACCCGCTGACAGCAACACATCTTTTTTCTGTGCGAAAGCGTAGTGCTAACGTAGCGACAGTAAGCAAGCGTTTTTTTGCTGCACCATCAAAAAAGTAGGTTGCATCCCTTAAACGGAACACAACCTACTACCATTAGTATTGCAATAGCATATTTACAAACACAACAATAATCACAAGAGGTACTACTACTAGCATCAATAGACGATAAGTCGAATAGAACCCTTGTCCCAATTTGCTTCCTATTAATAATTCCTTCTTCACAAATTCTTTATCAACTACATATGCAATAAAGATAGCAATCAATAAGTTACCTATCGGAAGCATTAAATTAGAAACTAAAAAGTCAGTTGCATCAAAAATTGTTTTTCCAAAGATTGATACATCCGCTAACGTACTTGATGAAAGCGCTGCAGGAATCGCCGCAATAAAGACAACTACACCTAGTAACATTGTCAACGCAGAACGAGACATACGCCCTTTCTCTATAAATGCCGCTACGATAATTTCATATAAACTGAAGGAAGAAGTTAGCGTTGCGAATAAAAATAATAATAAAAACATCGCTAAAAATAGTTCACCAAATGGCATTTGACTAAATGCTGTTGGCAGAACCATAAATAATAAGCCTGGACCAGACGCTGGTTCTAAATCAAAAGCAAATACAACAGGGAAAATGGCTAATCCTGCAAAAAACGATACAAGCACCGTGAGAAGAACAACAGAGCCCGCAGAATTCGGTAAGCTTACATCCTTCTTTAAATATGAGCTGTACGTCACAAGACAAGAAAACCCTACCGCTAAACCAAAGAAAGACTGCCCTAATGCTTCTAATATAGCCTTACCAGTCATATTGGAAAAGTCAGGCCACAAAAAGAATTTAACTCCCTCCATTGCCCCATCTAATGTTAAAGCCCGCACAACAAGCACAATAAACATAATAAATAATAAAGGCATCATCCACTTATTAGCCTTCTCTATACCATTTTGCACACCAAGTGAAATGACTAGTACATTTACTAGCGTAAACAATCCTAAACCTAGTAGCGTAATCCAAGGTGTCCCTACAACTTCCCCAAATAGTTTACTAGGATCATTAGCAGGATCAATAACAGCCCCACTCACACCTAGGCCACTATATATAAAAATCCAACCTCCCACAACACTGTAAAAAGTTAATAATAAAAAACAACCGAGTACACCCATACGACCAACCCAAGCCCAGCCTGTTTTCGTCGGTGTAATTTTTTTATATGCAGTCACAGCCTCAGACTGTGTACCACGACCTAAAATATACTCTGATAATAACATCGGTAAACCAATCAACAATGTAAATAGAACAAAAATAAGGAAAAATGCTCCCCCACCACTTTGTCCAGTAACATACGGCAACTTCCATATTGCCCCTAGCCCGATTGCAGCTCCCGCTGATGCTAAAATAAAGCCTAGTTTACTAGACCACTGACTCTTTTTTTCACTCATCTCTTCAAACTCCTCTAACATTCTAAACTCTTCCTTATTTTACATGAAAATAGTAATCTAGACTAGATTATTTCTATTTGTTACTTTTGCACAATAATATCCAGCATATCCATCATTCTATCTATCCAATATAAAAAACCTCGAGCACTTAACAGCTCGAGGTCTCATCCATATTATTTTGTTATATACATAGAGCGCTGTTGATGAATCCATTTGCGCATTGTTGTGAATAGTAATGCCATGATGAACGTTATTAAAATACCCTTAATAATGTTAAATGGCAAAATACCAGCTACGATCATTTTATATAGTGAATCACCTACGACAGGCTCCATACCTAAAAAGTAAGTGTACATAGGTAAAAATACTGCATAGTTAAGAATGCTCATTCCTACTGCCATTATGATTGTACCTGCAGCTAAACCTCCGACAAGACCTTTAACTGTTTTGACGCGATTAAAGACAAAGCTAACTGGTAAAATAAATAAAATACCTGTTACAAAGTTCGCGATATGACCTACCGGTACTCCTGTTGGCGTACCTGAGAAAATCCAGTCCAACACATTTTTAAAGAATTCTACTAAAATACCAGCTACAGGTCCCATTGTGATCGCTGCAAGCAATGCCGGCATATCACTGAAGTCTACTTCCAAAAACGCTGGAAATGGCGGAATAGGGAAATTAAAAAGCATTAACAAAAACGAAATACTGCTCAGCATGCCAATCGTAATAAACGACTGAAGTTTAACATTTTTCTTCATAGTAAACTCTCTCCTCTTTGCTGATTCAATCTCGCAAGAAGAAAGGTTACGACCACATCAATTCTTATTATGAAAAAACCCTTATGCAAAATAAGCATAAGGGAGAATAGGCATGATTAAAGAAACGCCATTAATTAACTATTGTTGAGCATACGCTGCGTAAAGCCACAACGAAAAAAACGCTCGTACATAGCTAAATTCATAACAATGAATGACGATCGCACCTCCATCTTCTCCCATCCAGACTTTAACTGTCGGCCTTGGAATTACACCAAGTCAGCCATGCAAAAAAATATTTGCACAGGTCGCGGGCTGAAGAGTTTTTAGTAAATTATTCGAGCTAATGAAAGACATTAGCGATTTACAACTCTATTACCGCCGGTCGGGATTTCCACCCTGCCCCGAAGATGAATCAATATTTTTTTATTTCATAGCCTTACTATAATGAATTACGAAGGAAAAGTAAATAGCTTTGCTTAAAAAAATCCGATTAAACTTGTATGTTTTACAAATACCCGCAATAGTCCCATCTTTAAAAGTTAAGGGTTTACTATCATCCCCGTTGATTGTTATTCTTCACCAATCGGGCTTTTACCATCCTTTGATCTCCCCCTAAACTAACAAGAGCATTCACGCCCGTATAGCGGCGAGAATGCTCCAAAAAATTCACTTATAAAGTTACGTTCATTTATTTGTTGTTTCACCATTTATGGCATATATCGTTTATTGGCTCCTACAGGCTTTGGTAAGAAATTTTTCAAATCAAATCCTTCCCAATTCTCCTGTACAACATTGTCTAGGCGTACTTGTTGATCAAAGCTTGCAGCAGTTAGCATCATTGCTTCAATTAATTGGGTTGCACGAATCACGTCCATTGTCGTTAAATCAAGCGGCTCGTCGAATGTAACAATAACGCCTTCTGCTACCTCTTTTACAGTGTATGTTATATTTTCCGGTATGACTGGAACGTATGCATTATCATTTTTAGCTCGCATATCAACAAGAGCTTCTGTTACAGTGGAAAAAGTTTTACGAGAATCGGGTGATAAATATTCAACTCCATTTTCATCTTTATATAAATAATAATTAAAATGATTTGAGCTCGTTAATGCCATAGAATTACTGGCCTCTTCTTCATTGGAAAGCTCGGATTCTGTATCATTAAGTTTTCCAAATTCGATTTCTTTATACTCTGAGTCTGAGAATGTATCCTGTATAGTCCCTACATATTCTCCAGAATCTTTAGCAGCAACATCATAATCATTTTGCTCCGGCAATACATGAACAAGTTGATCGCCCTTCTCCTTCAATTCTCCTTTATATGGATGATAATTAGTAAAACCATTTGCTTCCTCATCAATTTTTGGCGCATACTTTTCATACATTTTTAATGTTGTAGGTTTTTTCTTCCCAAAATCAGTAGCCACTCGTTCATTTGGAATAATATACGTCATCGGTACGCTTTCCTTATCACGATTTGCCAAACCAATATGGAATGCTACTGCATCTGTTAAATCATCTTCATATACAGATGATCTCAGAGACATGATCCGCGAATGTTCTGCTACTATGTTAGACTCCATAATATTATCATGCATAGAGCTTTTTGCTGCACGATCTTCCTGCATTGTTGAATATTGAGAAGTTTCAGGAGCATTGGCCTGATCCATTTTTGTATCATGATTATTCATGAACATAGAGCCTGTAAGTACTGTTAAAGCGAAGACAGCTGCAACACTCATAAAGATTGGCCATTTACGACCTTCTTTCTTTATAGTCTGTTCCGCACTGTGTTCCTCTTGTGATGTTATTTCATCATCAATTGGTTGTTGTATAGCTTGAAGATGGACAGAATCCTGCAAGCGAGCATCTGCCAATAATCGATTTACTATTTCTTCTTTCGAACGGCGGTCAGAAAGCTTAGGGGCATTATTCAATATATGTTCCAGTTGGTCATCATCGAATGGATTATGTGTCATTACCGTTTCGCCTCCCGTTCTCTAACCTGTTGTAGCTGTTGCTTTAAAAATTTTATGGCGCGATGTTGCGTGGTTTTTACCTTCGCTTCTGTCCAATCTAATATTTGTGCTGTTTCTGCAATCGATAACTCTTGAAAGTAGCGCATAATAATGACCATTTTTTGGTCACCTGTACAATGTTCAAGCGCTGATTGAACTTGCATAAATTCATCATTTGCCTGCAGCACGTCTTCGGGTAATGGTGTGGTTGAATGCAGCTGTTCCGTTTCCCAATCAAAAAAATCAAGTGAATGTTTTTGGCGTACAGCCTGCTTTCTAAAATGATCAATAGCGACATTTTTAGCAATCGCAAAAAGCCATGTCTTTTCACTGCTATTGCCTGCAAACTTATCATATGAGCGCAATACGCGAACATAAACCTCATGTGCTAAATCCTCAGCAAGTGTACGGTTTTTTACTAAATAAATAAGAAACTGGAACACGTCTTGATGATATGCATCGTATAATCGATGGAACACGGAGTCATTCAAAGCACTCCACCCCCGTTCTATTTATATTTGTCGTTTAAACGTTCACAGAAGTTACATCCAATTAACACCAATTCACAAAGATACCTAGGTATAATTGGGTCAAAAATCGGCTTTAGGCCAACGTGATATATCACTCAGTCGTGTGTTGCTGTCGCTTCGCTTTCGCACAGAAAACATCACAAGACGAGGCGTTCTTAGACTGAGTTCTCTATGGATGTTTTGACACCCGCTGAAAAGTTACTTAAATCCTCTTTCATTTGCTGAAAACAGATAATAGCGACGCTTTTAATCGAATGGTAAATAAAATGTGAAGGTAGTCCCCTCTTTTAGCACACTATCCACCATAATATTGCCTGAATGTGCCTTAACTATATTTCTAGCAATAGCTAAACCTAGGCCAGTTCCGCCTTTAGAACGCGTACGTGCTTTATCCGCTTTATAGAAACGTTCAAAAACATATGGCAGGTCCTCTTGTGGAATACCATGTCCTGTATCCTGGACAGATATTTTGGCAAAGGTCGGCTCTTGCTCAACTTTCACGGTTACTGATCCTTCATCTGTATGGCGAAGAGCATTATCGACTAAATTCGTTAATACTTGTTCAATCCGATCCTCATCTATACTAATCGTAACATCGTCATTAAACTCACTGTCAAATATTAGTCGAACATGTTTCTCTTTAGCAACTTGTGCAAATTTTTGTGTAATACGTTCAAATGTTGAATTAATCGGAAGCTCATCTTTGTAAAGTGTCATATGCCCCGATTCCATACGAGCAAGGTCTAATAAATCTGTCACGAGGCGTCCCATACGCTTCGATTCATCATAAATAATTTTTGTAATCTCATTTCGTTCTTCTTGATCTTGAATAAAATCATCATCCATTAATGCCTCTGAATAACCTTGGAGCATCGAAATCGGCGTCCGTAGCTCATGAGACACATTGGCAATAAAGTCTGAACGCAGTTTTTCTAAGCGATGCTGCTCAGTCATATCACGAATAACTGCAACCGCTCCACGTATCGATTCCTCACTATAAAGAGGGCTAATCGTAAACGTATAGTAATTTCCGTCCATCTCAATTTCTTCTTCAAGCTTATCTTCAAACATCAGTACATGATCAAGCATATGATAAAGTTCTGGCGGAATTGGCTTCGCACTTTGTGAGCCTTTATTGACGAACCATTTTTGCATTAAACGGTCCGCTGGTGGATTACTTAATAATATTGTACGATCACGATTAAACGTAATAACTGCATCTGTCATCGATGTTAAAATATTTGATAGCTGTTCATTTTCTTGATTAATCACTTCTAGATTGTGTTTCAATTGACGTCCCATTTGATTGAAGGCAACTGCAAGCTGGCCTATTTCATCATTTTGGGTAGTTGGCATTTTCGCTTCAAAATTCCCTTTAGAAATTTCAAACGCCAACTCACGCATTTTACGTAATGGTGACGTAATACGTGACGAAAGGAAAAACGCAAAAAATGTCGTCAGAACAAAAGCTATGAAAGCAGATAAAAAGACAATTTTCGTCGTCTCTTTCGATGTTTTATGCAATGCATCTGGACTTTGATAAATAAAGACAGCACCGTGGACTGTATTTTCTACATTTAGCGGGAAACCTAGTACAACATAAGATTCCATTTTTTCTTCATCTGTGGAAGACGGCATCATCATTTCCTTAATAATCGGTTTATCTGATTGAAAAACTTCATGAAACGATTTATTAGCTAAAATCATATCCTGAATTTCTATTTTATTGACACCTTCCTGCATAGCGAAAGAGACTCTATCATGATTAATAGCAATAAGTGCATTTGTACTTTCAGGTAAAATATCTTTTAATAATTCAGAAGTCGATTCTGCTGTTTCATTATCATCCACTATACTTGCAATCGTTGCAGCAGTTTGACGCAAAGAGCTTTCCGCTTGTTGCATATGGTAATTTTGAAGAAACTCAAGCATTAAAACCGTGAAAACAAATAATACAAATGAAACGAGAAGCAATATGGTTACCCATAGCTTCCCGACAACACTATTCCATATTCTATTCATTGACAACCTCAAATTTGTAGCCAACGCCCCATACAGTAACAATCATCTTTGCAGCGTTTTCTGAAACACGGTTGAGCTTTTCACGTAAACGTTTTACATGTGTGTCAACTGTACGTAAGTCACCAAAGAAATCATAATGCCAAACTTCTTTTAGTAATTGTTCACGGTCAAATACTTTGTCTGGTGATTTTGCTAAGAAATAAAGTAATTCATACTCTTTAGGTGTCAAATTCACTTCAATACCTTCTGCTGTTACGCGGTGTGCATCATGATCAATCATTAAATGTTGAAACACAACTAAATCTTTTGAAGAAGAAGCATTTGTCGAAGGTGAGAATGCTTGTGAACGGCGTAATATAGCCTTCACACGTAACACAACTTCACGAGGACTAAACGGTTTTACAATATAATCATCTGCTCCAAGCTCAAAGCCTTGTACACGATTCGCTTCCTCGCCTTTTGCAGTTAATAAAATAATTGGTGTTGCTGCTCGTTCACGGATTTCCGCACAAACTTCAAGCCCGTCTTTTTCAGGCATCATAATATCAAGTAAAATACAGTGATACTCTTTTTCTAAAGATTTTTCGATCGCTTGTTCACCATTTTCTGCTTCGTCAACAAGGTATCCTTCTCGCTCTAAATACATTTTTAATAAGCGTCGAATACGGTCCTCGTCATCTACTACTAATACTGAAATATTTTCTGACACTTTCACGATCCCTCTCTTCTAATCTTTCTCTACCTTCTATTGTACATCGTACGACACATATTGAAAAGAAAAGAAAGCCTTCTTGCCACAGCAAGAAGGCTCTTCTTTCTAATACTAGCGACGTTAAAAAATTATTTGCTCAAGTTAATCAATTTAAGCTGAAGCGTATGAGTGTAAACCTGCAAGAATCAAGTTAACAGCAATTAAGTTAAATAAGATTATTCCAAAACCAATTAATGCTAACCATGCAGATTTTTCACCTTCCCAGCCCTTTGATAAACGTAAGTGTAGGAATGCTGCATAGAATAACCATGTAATAAGTGCCCACACTTCCTTCGGATCCCATCCCCAGAAACGACTCCACGCAAGTTGTGCCCAAATCATTGCAAAGATTAGAGCTCCTAACGTAAATACTGGGAAGCCAATTATAACTGAACGATAACCAATTTCATCAACTAATTGTAAATTTACTCGTTTGACAAAAGGTTGGAAAATCGCACTAATTCGACGTCTTGCAATTAATCGAATTAATAAGTATAAAATAGACCCTACCAATAATGACCAAACAACTGTAGTTAATTTCTTCGCATTAATGAGCGCAGGCATTTCTACTAACGGAGACATGCCATGTTCTTCCACTGCCTTATATTCATTCATACCAAATAGTGGCGGCATGTTGTAGTCAATTTGACGTTCATTTCCTTCTTTATCTAAATAAGAATATGTTGAATTGTAATCCATCATATTAAAAACTGATGTAGCAACTACGAAACCAACGACTACCACAAGGAAGAACATTACCGCTTCTAACCAGAAACGTTGTTTAGAAGGCTTCTTTAAATCAACTACTTTTAATAAATAAATTAGTCCTGCTACCGCACTAATCGCTAAAATTGATTGACCTAAAGCAGCTGTAATAACATGAATTGTTAACCAGTAACTTTGCAAAGACGGTACTAAAGGACTAACTTCACTCGGGAACATCGATGCATAGGCAATTATTAATAACGCCACAGGCAATGCTACTAATCCTAGAGCTGTCACTCGATAAATAAAATAAATTAATACGAATGCCCCAACAATGAACATTCCAAACGCAGTCGTAAATTCAAACATATTACTGACAGGTGCATGTCCTGAATAAACCCAACGAGTAATAAAATAACCAAGCTGCGAAAGTAAACCAATAATTGTTACAACAATTGCCACCTTGCCCCATTTATCGGTATTTTTCCCCGTTGCATTCGATTGCTTTATCGAACCACCAAACAATAAAGTTGCAACTAGGTAGGCTATGAATGCTACAAATAATAGGTTTCCACTTATGTCAATCAAACTCATAAGGTGTTGTCACCTTCCTTTTCTTTAGTGCCTGGCTTTGCGGATTTGTTGTCATCTTCAGGCTTATCCAACTGATCTTTATATGTTGGTAGACCAGCAAACGTAGTGACTGTATCTAAATCCTTTTTCATACTAAACATATTTTTATTCACATGAGCAGCCATCAACACTCGACCATCCGGATCCACCTGTAACCATAAACGTCGATGATTCCAATATGAGCCAATTACTACACCAATCATGAAAATAACACCACCAACAAATAAAATTGGTATCGTACTATCTTTACGAATTGTAAAGTTTGATGAATTACGCATCTCTGCTCCTGCGAATTTCATTCTATATTTGTTTTCACCAAGTGGTTCAAGTGGTGGCTTTCTGATTTCTACAAAGCTTACTTCACCTTTTGGTGTTTCTGGTGTTGTCATTCTAAATAAAAATGCCGGATTATTTGGTATTGATGTTTTTGTCTGTGGCTCTCCATTTTCAAAACCATCAAAATCTGGCGTATAAACAAGAATTTGTACTGAGGAACCATTTCCTAAATCATATTCTTTTTTAGGATTCGTTAAATCAATTTCAATTTGACCTTGTGATTCTTCAGAAGCTTTATTCACTAAATTAAAATTCATCTGTCTCAATTCATTAAGACGATAATTCATTTGATACAACGCAAAACCGTTTTCTTTTAACGGATGATTAACACGAATTGAGTAATCTCTCAATTTTTCAAGATTGTCTGAATCTCCTGGAAGAGCTCCCTCAGGTTGTTTGTATAATGTTATATCCGTTTGATAGTTCTTCGCCATAACATTTACACCTTGGCTCGCTTCCCCGCCCTGTTGCTTTTCGCCATGGGTTTCCAAAATAAATTTATTATTTTTAATAAAATACCCATCCATACCTGGTATAGCTCGTGTTTCACCTTCACGGATCCAAATCGTCTCATCCACATAAAAACCAGGTACTAAGCGCAACATAACACCTGTTAAAAAAATAATGAGACCGACATGATTTATGTATGGGCCATATCGAGCGAAGCGGCCGCGCTCTGCTAGCAGTGCACTTCCATCACGACGAACACGATATTTTAATTCGGACATTTTTTGTTCAACTTTATCAAGCGTTTCATCAGCGTTTGGCACTTGCCCTTCCGCAATGATCCGTTGGCGTTTCATGAAACTTTCATGACGTTTAACGCGTTGATTTTTTAAAGACTTATGCAAAGGTAACCCTCGGTCTAAACTCGCAACAATAATCGATATCGCAAGCATACCTACCAAAATTTGAAACCACCAAGTGTTGTATAAATGAGAAAGTCCTAAATTATTATAGAGTTTGCCTAATACACCATACACTTTTTCATAATACTCTGCTTTGCTAGGCTCCGGGGCATTAACATATATCGCTTGCGGTAGAATTGTTCCGATTGACGCTGCGACCAACGTTATTATAATGAGGGCGATCCCCACTTTTACACTCGAGAAGAAATTCCAAATTTTATCAACAAATGTTGTATTATACGTTTTTGAACGAATTGCCGTTCCATCGTAACGCATATCAACAACTTTTGTCTGTTTACCTTCCTCAGTTAAAGGACGACCACATTTCTCACAAAGCTTCGTGCCATATGGGTTACTATGACCACAAGCACAAATGATGTTTTCCATAGTCATTACTCCTTATTTTGGCTTCACTAATTCCATGTACGAAGCAATTTTTGCCTCCGTCATTTCACCAGTAACGATTTTGGCTACTTTACCATCTGGATCAATAAGGAGAGTTGCAGGTAAATTACCTACATTGTAGGCAGTCATAACGCTTTTCGTTTTGTCGATAACTACCGGGAACGTTAACTCATATCTATCGACAAAATTCTGAACTTCAAAATCTGTTTGGGCAATATTGACCGCTAATGTTTGTACACCCTGATCTTTAAAAGCTTTATACTGACGATCCATTGCAGGCATTTCCTTTTCACAAGGCTTACACCAAGTTCCCCAGAAGTTCAAAAATACGCCCTGCCCCTTATAATCAGACAGTTTATGTTTCTCACCGTTTAAATCTACTAACGTGAAGTCTGGTGCTTTAGAGCCTACTGCTAATAACTCTACTTTATCTTTTGTCGCTGTACCGTATACCGTATAACCAATCGCTAACACTAAGACTGCCAAAATAATGGTACGAATGACGAGACGTTTTTTCTTTTTCTCCAAGTTAATAAACCCCCTATCAATTTCGGCTTAGAATAATCCCTATTGACGCAAAGCTTTTCCTACAAACATTCATATGTATAGTTTTTAACGTCTAATTTATACCATTTATTATGTTTGTCAATTTTTATATTTGTCATTCACTTGTGCGTCATACACCACCTGATAATTTGTGGAACCGATTTCATCAGGATGAAAACTAAATTAGGTGTACTATTCTCACCTATTATAGCAAAAGGAAACTCAAACGCTTAGCTAATAATTATGAATGATTTATGAACGATTTCACTAATAAGAAAGTGAAAACATTACTATTACACATAGAAGTATTTCACTTTCTCTTAGAAAATGCTAATTATCCGATTTGTCCTGTCTCTGCTAGCACTCGTAATTGCTTCACTTCATGCTTTGTTAATTCACGATATTCTCCTGGAGCAAGTCCGAATAAATCTAAAAAGGCAAAGCGTTCACGTTTAAGTTTAACAACAGGTGTACCTATTGCCTCAAACATGCGACGCACTTGACGATTTCGTCCTTCGTGAATAGTAATTTCACAAATTGCCTTACCTGCTGTTTCATCAAATGAAGTCATACTCACTTTTGCTGGAGCTGTTTTACCATCTTCTAGCTTAATTCCACGTTGAAGCTTTTTTAAGCCCTCAATCGTCGGAACACCTTTAACACGAGCAATATATGTTTTGTCAATTTTAAACTTTGGATGTGTCAGCATATAAGAAAATTCACCATCATTTGTTAATAACAACAGGCCAGATGTATCATAATCGAGACGACCAACTGGGAAAATTCGTTGTGGGATATGCTTAAACAAATCTGTGACAGTTTTGCGTCCTTTGTCGTCTGTTACAGCTGATATCGTTCCACGTGGTTTATATAACAAGTAATAAACCTTATCCTCTTTCTCAAGCTTCACGCCTTCTACTTCTATCGTATCTGAGTTTGACACCTTTGTACCTAACTCACGCACTACGACTCCGTTCACTTTTACTTTACCTTCTACAATTAATTGTTCTGCCTTACGTCTAGACGCCACACCAGCATACGCAATAACCTTCTGTAATCTTTCCATTCTTTCACCTCTAATTTTCATTCACCTTGGTTTTAGACACCAAAATATAAACCTCATTCGTATAATATGAATAAGGTTATTTTTCCCGCTATTCTGTGAAAATTATGTCATACTTTTATGCATTATTAAAGAAAAACTAATTATGCGAAAGTAATTAGATTATTCGAAATAATTTCCATCAACTAGTTTCTGGATAATTTGCACTTAAATTTTAAGGGTCCTCAGTATAGCGTGGGTTGATTTTCGTACCGACCGGGTGCTTTCCTGGATGTGATCGGATTCGAATTGTCTCCAGGGGAGCAACACGATGTCAGTCATTTTAGTAATGCCACAGGACGTGGCGTTCTAACACTGAGTTCCCTTATTTCTATAAGTGTCAGGACCCCATTGAAAGAGAACCACATTCAAAGGTGGGAGTATTCTGCAGAATGAAAAATGTCCATAAATCACAGAACTGTCATCCCTAACTTTTGGCGTATTCTAATTTTAACCAACCCTTCCCATTTAAATTTGCTATCGGCTTTGAAATCTTTATAAAACATAAAAGCTACCCAATTTGGGCAGCTTTTCATAATTTCTAGGATTCACTATATTTATTTTCGATTCTAAGCCCGTAGGTACTTAATTCTTTATTAATAAATTGCTTCGCGCTTGATAGCTTTCCTGATAAAGATAATTCAATTGTTGAACCATCTTGTAATGTGAAAATCAGTTTTTCCGGAACACTCACACCATTCTTTTCTACAATAGTCTGTTCAACCTTCACAATATCTTCCCAGCTTATATAATCTTCTTGCAAACTAAAAAAATGATTCATATGAAGTCCTTTTGTATCAATGTATTGATAGTTATTCATACATAAAAATATTAACGCGCCAGCAATTATAAACGATGTTCCCACGAGTCCACGTTGAATAATCTTCCTTTTTTTTGTTTTAGGGTTCACTAAAAAATTGACTAATAACGTGACCGCTAGCATGATCATTACTACCATCAATATAATATAGGCTGTAAAAAAAGGATCGAAAAAATAGGATTCCTTAGGTCGAAAGAGCAATTCTTGAACAGGATATAAGAAAATAATAGGAGCGATAAAGCTTGACAAGAATAAAATTATTATGCCCCCTATTTGATACTGTCTACTGTTTGATTTAGTAATCATAAATCCTTCTCCTTCTTCAATGGTATTTAAAAATTCGGAATTTTAAATCAAAACCACCTAGGTTTTATTTTACCTTATTATTTCTCATTTGTTAAATAAATCAAAATTATTTCAAACGCTACCGTAATATAACGGAGGGTACTGGCATTGACACACAAATGTTAGCTCATAAAAAAATCAGCGTATCGCTTTTAACGATCCGCTGATTCAACTTTTACTGGCACTGCATAAATACGCTCTTCACCGATAAAGATGGATAGTACACCTTCCATACGTTTTCTAGAAACATGTAATACTTGCCTTACACTTTCTTTTTCTTCTTTATTTAATTGCAAACGAATCGGTTGCTCTAAGCGAATAGATAGGTTTTTATTAACTTTATATTTACCTTTTTTCACTACTGTTTCAAGGCTGTAATCTCCCCAAACCTTGTTGGCAAAACTCCGATGCAGATTCCAATCATCGGATTCATTCAATGTGACAACAATACACGTTTGCCCGTCCTTTTGGAAGGCGGTTGCAAGTGTCCGCCCAGCTACCTTTGTAAAGCCTGTTTTCCCGGCAAATGCTGAACCTTTTGCTGTTTTTAAGGCACTGACAGGTTGTGTCTCATCGTCTATTTCGATAGCAACCCCAGACCCTTCTCGTATTAAACGGTGCTTATTTTCCCATAACATCCCGTTTTCCGTATTGGCACGATATAGCACTGTGGAGGCAATCTTCTTGAAAGTTTTATTTTGAAGAGCTATTCTCAACATTTCAGCAGTATCCCTCGCTGACGATAAATGCTCATCATGATGCAAGCCAGACGGGTTCATAAATACTGTATTTGTGAGACCCGCAACAACAGCCCGTTCATTCATTAACTTTACAAACCCTTCTACCGATCCTCCTACATGCTCTGCTAAAGCTGTTGCAGCGTCATTTCCTGATCGTAGCATCAAACCATATAACAGCGTTTCTACCGTTACTTTTTCCCCTGCCTGCAAGTAAATAGACGAGCCCTCAGACGTTGCTGCCTTTGGTGAAATAACCACTTCATCTTGAAGATTGCTATTTTCAATAACAACGAGTGCTGTCCACATTTTTGTTAAGCTTGCAATGGGTAACCGGGCATCACTATTAGATCCATATAAAACACGTCCCGTATCACCATCTAAGACAGCATATCCGCTACCACCTCGAGCCAAACTGGTTTGTGGAAGCATTAACATTACCACGACTATCATGAACAATATTAAACGTACTAACCGATGCAACGAGCCACTCCTTATTAAAAGTAATAGGAAAATATAGATTATATTTATGTTTTAAGCTAAGCTTTATACCTTTAACTCATTCCGAACTGATTTACTTTACACCGCTAAATGTTTCTTGGAATTTAGTCATAAATAAATCTGTTTCTTGCTCTGCTTCAACTAGCTCATCTTCAGGTAAAGACGGCATTTCTTCTATACTATTTAAACCAAAGTAGTTTAAGAATTCTTTCGTTGTACCATATAAGATTGCACGTCCTGTCCCTTCTGAGCGACCCACTTCCTTAATTAACCCCCTAGAAGCGAGAGTCTGTATTGGTCTTTCACATTTCACACCACGCAAATCTTCAATTGTTACGCGTGTAATTGGCTGTTTGTATGCCACGATCGCCAATACTTCAAGTGAAGCTTGAGATAATGATTGAGCAGTTGGATTTTCTACTAATCTTTGTATCGTATCTGCTAGTTCAGGTTTTGTGATAAGCTGATAAACGCCAGCTATTTCTTTTACCGTTATACCTCTAGATCCATCGTCTTCATATGCCGTTTTCAATGCCTCCATTGTCTCTACGACTAACTCTTCTGGTTCTACTAAAAGTTGTGATAATTGTTTAATGGTTAAGCCATCGTCACCAACAACAAATAATAAGGATTCTATTTTACTCTGTAGCATCTTTGTTTTCGTCATCATCCCATTCCTCCTTCTGTAATGTAACTGTTAATTCTTCAAAGTTACCATCTTGCTCTACGATGACTACCTGACGTTTCATCAATTCAAGAATAGATAAAAACGTCAGAATAAGCGTTGGCTTATCTTCATAGGGAAATAGCTCAAAAAATGATGCACGTCCACCTGTAAATCGTAATGAATCGACAACCGAACGCATTTGATCTTTCACAGAGCGTTCCTGTCTTGCTACAGTTGTCTTTAGTGGTTTTTTTAATTTTTTTCGACGCATTAGTTTTTGAAAGGCTCCAAGCATGTCATAGATGTTGACGTTCAAATCAAATAACGCCATTTGCTCATCTGAGGCTAATCCAGATAAATCTGCTGGTGGCCGTGTAAACACCTGTGCCCGATCTGTTTCAAGCTCTTGCAGGCTACTTGCTGCTTCTTTATATTTCTTATACTCTATTAAACGTAGCACCAGTTCTTCACGAGGGTCTGGACCGTCAACTTCTAATTCAGCTTCGTCAAGCTCACCTTCATGGATTGGCAAAAGCATACGACTTTTAATAGCCAATAATGTTGCTGCCATCACTAAATATTCACTAGCCTCATTTAACTCCAGTACTTGCATAGCATGTATATGGTCGATATATTGTTGAGTAATTTCAGCCATTGGAATATCATAAATATCAATTTCCAATCTGTTAATTAAATGTAATAATAAATCAAGAGGCCCTGAAAAGGCTTCTAATTTCACTTCATAAGACATTGTTTTACCACCCTGAGATTATATGTTCTTTTAGTATAGTAGAAAGGAGTCTAAAATGCATCCACAGCACCATACTTTATTTATCGACTACTGTTCTTTTTTCAATGGTAATCACGATTTTTTTGAATGCCATGAAGTCCTTGAGGAATACTGGAAAGATATTGCTCCAGGTGATAAAAAGCATCCACTCGTTGGATACGTACAGCTTGCAACCGGTTTATATCATTGGCGACGTAACAATTATATTGGCGCTGCGCGATTATTAGAAAAATCACTCAAAAATTTCCAATATAATAAGGGACATTTATTTTTTGATGAAATCGACTACGAAATACTACTAACTCAACTAGCAGATACACTTTCTGCTACCCAGAAGGGCAAGTCCTTTCAAGCATTTCAGCTTCCTCTTTCACCTACATTGGAGGAATTAGTATTTGCTCGCATGAAGCTTTTACCATCAACTAGCTCTAACTATCTTCTTCATAAACATATGCTTCGAGATCGCTCACATATTCTTGCAGAGCGTCAAGAAAGCAAACAAAGAAAAAGCAGACGTCAATGATCGTCTGCTTCTCCATCGATACAATTTATACATTTGTGAACAATATTACGTGTTTCCTCTGTTGCAAGCACAGTTTCATAGTGACCAAGTTCTGCCACTTCCTGTAGCATTTCCTTCGCAACACCTTCACCTCTATATGAAGGGACAACGGAAACATGTTGAATCGTAGCTATATTATCACTATTTGTTACAAGTCCAACAATGCCAACATACTCGTCGTTCTTTTTCCATAAATATAAAACCCAATTATTATCATTTTCATAGGAGTGGATTGTCTCTTTGAGCTTTTTTATGTCTTTTTCGTTAGGCATAAACGAGAGTAGCCCCATTGCTATTTTCTCGAAAGCTTTCTTATATCGAATTAACATATTTGTCTATTCCCTCATTTTCTAGCTGTACATAATCTTTGACTATCCTACACGATTTGTACTTTTACCGCAAGTCCATTTCTGTCTTACGAACCAGGTCCGAGAATACCTTTAGACGCCAACACCCAATAGACAACGCCCCACAACAAAATAAAAGTTGAAATGGACGCTAGTAATACCCATTTGTTTTTTCTCATATTTACTCACCCTTTTTTAACGTTAGCGGGAGATCGTTCTGTACAATATCTTCATAACTTTCGCGTCGAATTGCTAATTGATGTTTGCCATCTTCTACAAATACAACTGCTGGTCGTGGCACACGATTGTAGTTACTCGCCATAGAATATCCATACGCACCAGTACAGAAGATTGCTAGCACATCACCAGAAGCAGCTTCTTGAAGCTTAGCATCAATAATTAATTTATCACCTGATTCACAAAGTTTACCAGCCACTGTATATGTTTCACTTTTCGATTCGTCTGCTTTACTCGCAATGATCGCTTCGTACTTCGCATCATATAAAGCAGGACGGATATTATCACTCATACCACCATCGACAGCAATATATTTACGAACATTAGGTACTGTTTTTTGTGAACCAATTGTATAAAGAGATATTCCTGCATCCCCTACAAGTGATCGCCCTGGTTCAATCCAAATTTCAGGCATCGTTAGACCAAGTACAGTAGCTTTAGTCTTTACAACTGTAATCATATCCTCTACATATACTTGTGGCTCAAGCGGTGCATCTTCCTCAGTATAACGAATTCCGAAGCCCCCACCTAAGTTTAACACAGTACACGTAAAATCGTGAGACTTGTTCCAATCCGAAATTTTATCAATTAGTTTTTCTCCTGCTAAGCCAAAGCCCGCTGTGTCAAAAATTTGAGAGCCAATATGGCAGTGTAATCCTAGAAGCTCTAGATATTCATGTTTAAAAGTTTGTTGGAAAGCTTCATCTGCTTGACCATTATTTAAGTCAAAGCCAAATTTTGAATCCGCTTGACCTGTCGTAATGAAATCATGTGTATGTGCCTCCACACCTGGTGTGACACGTAGTAAAATACGCATTTTTTGCTGACGGCGCTCTGAGATTGCTTGTAAAAGTTGAATTTCATAGAAGTTATCCACGACAATACAACCAATTTTTGAGTCAAATGCTAATTCTAGTTCAGCAATGCTTTTATTATTACCGTGGAAATGAATGCGCTCCGGAGGGAATCCAACTTTTAAAGCTGTAAATAATTCTCCACCAGAGACAACATCTAAAGATAAATTTTCTTCTGCCGCTAATTGGTACACAGCTACACATGCAAATGCTTTTGAAGCATAAGCTACTTCTGCTTTTACACCTAGTTTTTTAAACGTATCTATAAAGCCGCGCGCACGCTTTCGAATAAGTGCTGTATCGTACACAAATAAAGGTGTACCATACTCTTTTGCAAGCTCTAATGTATCTACCTGTCCAATCGTTAAATGACCATCTTCAGAAATCGCTTGTGTTCCATATAAATGCATGTGCATCTCTCCCTTTTCACATCGTTCCATCATGTGATACATTGCACCTCATTTTAGAAAGATTTTGGGCAATTTAGCCTACAATCCTTATTTAGAGGGATATTGCTTCATTCAACAAGTTGCTACATATGTTTTACCACGTGGTGAAGCTTTTGATGAATGAAGACAATTTTCGCAAAAATCACAAAATACTATATGTGAACTTTATCACATGAAAAAAACGAGTGCAACGGCTTCTATGATCTTTTTCGCTGTTGGGAGTCGACAACATATGGCCTCAATGCATCAGCTGTCATCGGGAAACGAACAAGTACGCGAAGCATCGCATTTGGGAAGAACGGAATAAGTGGCCATAAATATGGCGCTTGCATCGGACGTAATGAACATAAATACGTAAATATTATGAAGATCCCGATAAATAACCCATTAACTCCCCAAATTCCAGTCATTATTAACAACACTAGTCTAAAGAGTTTAATGGAAATACCTAGCTCATAAGATGGAATAATAAATGTCAGAATAGCTGAAACGGCTGTATATAACACTACCTCTGGCGTAAATACCCCAACATCAATAGCGATTTGACCAATAATTACACCTGCAACCAACCCCATCGCAGTGGATAATGGTGATGGGGTATGAATGGCTGCCATCCTCAAAAACTCTATCCCAATATCACCAATAAGTACTTGTAGCAAAAGTGGGATATGTGATTTTTCCTTAGCACCTAAAAAGGATAGCCCATCTGGTAAAAATACCCCGTGCGTTGCACATAAATACCATAATGGCAATAATAATAAACCCATAATCGCTCCGAAATAGCGCATAAAACGGACAAAGGTTCCAACTGTTGGCGCTTGTCTATACTCCTCAGCATGCTGCAACAAATGAAAAGCAGTTGCAGGTACAAGAATGACAGAAGGAGACGTATCGACAATAATGGCTATATGGCCTTCAAGTAAATGTGCTGCGGTAATATCTGGTCGTTCCGTATAACGTACAAAAGGAACTGGATGGAACTTCTGTTTAAACAGCCATTCTTCTAATGATTTATCAGTCATAGTCAAACCATCATGATGAATTTGTGCAATGCGCCGTCGCAATTTATCGAGCGCTTCATCATTCGCAATACCTTTTATAAACGCTAGAGCGACATCGGTTTGACCAATTTCGGATATTTTATGTAGCTCGAAACGTAAATTACTATTGCGAATTCGTCGACGAATCAAAGCAGTATTTTGAGAAATACCTTCAACAAAACCGTCCCTAGATCCTCGAATTACCTTTTCATTGTCAGGCTCCTCTGGGGAACGTCCTGGATAACTTCGTATCTCTGCAACAAAACCGTAACCACTTTTAGTTATAAAGACTACTTGTCCACTTAATATCGCTAATAAAATGGCTTCACGCTTTGTTTCCTCTGAACGACCTTGGTAATTGAAATAGGCTTCAAAATACTCCTTTTCATCCTCAATATCAACGTCCTCATCAGGCAACATATTAGTGAGTAATTGCGTTAACACAACTCCATCCACAAGTCCGGTTACATATGCACAAAGAACCGGCAAATCTTTGACAAACAGATGCTTTATACTAATGTCAAATGATTCGCCGTCTCCAAACTGTTCTTTAAGAAAATCTTCGGCTTCTTCTAAGCTGTTAAATAGTTTATCTTTATCTGTCATGCTGTCACCATTTTCTTAAATGTCTTTTTTTACTTCTTCCTCTTCAACTGTGGCACTTGTGGCCATCCAAGTTTTCAATTGAGCAAGAATTTTTTTCTCTAATCGTGATACCTGAACTTGTGATATGCCTAGCCTGTTGGCAATTTCAGTTTGGGTACAATCTGAGAAATATCGTAAATAAATAATGGATTGCTCTCTAGGCTCAAGCCTTGTGAGCACCTCTTTTAGTGGAATATAGTCAAATGGCTGCTCAGATTTTTCGTCCTTCATCTGATCCATTAATGTAATAGAATCCCCTTCACTCTCATACAATTGTTCATGCAAGGAAGCTGGATCTCTCAATGCATCTGAAGCTGTTACAATTTCCTCAGTTGTAACACCAAGAACTTGCGCTAATTCATGAATGGTTGGTGGATGCTCATTATTTTTAATGAATTCATCAGTTGCATGACGAATTTTAAAATTAAGCTCACGAATAGAACGGCTAACCTTCACCATTCCATCATCCCTTAGAAAGCGCTGAATTTCTCCGATGATCATTGGTACAGCATATGTCGAAAATTTAACATCATACGTTAGATCAAATTTATCCACAGACTTCATAAGCCCGATGCAGCCAATTTGAAACAAATCCTCGAGCTCCACGCCCCTGCTTGTAAAGCGTTGGACAATAGACCACACAAGCCTCGTATTCCCTTCAATCATTCGTTTACGAGCCTCATGATCGCCCTGTTGTGCACGCGCAATTAAATCTCGCATTTCTCCCTGTGACAATAGCTTATCGGACGACTGTTCTAGCGGCTTCACAATCGCAGCCTCACATTACCGGTGTGCGAACCGAGTAAAATTTCTTCGTAAATGTGACAGTTGTACCTTCTTGCCACTTGGACATGACTGTCAACTGATCTGAAAAACTATCCATAATAGTAAAGCCCATACCCGAACGTTCCATCTCACTTTTCGTCGTAAACAACGGCTCCATTGCCCGACTTACATCCTCTATACCTAACCCTTTATCCATAACAGACACCGTTACAATATCATCCTCACGCTTTGCATGAACTGTAACAACACCCTTACCATCCTCTTCATAACCGTGAATAATGGCATTAGAAACGGCCTCTGAAACAACCGTTTTAAATTCGGATAGCTCATCAATAGTTGGATCTAATTGTGCGATAAAGCCGGTCACAGCTACACGCGCCAAGGCTTCATTTTCACTAATTGCTAAAAAAGTTAATGTCATTTCGTTATCCATTTACAATCCCCCTAACTCGATCAATCGCTTCTTCTTCTGTTGCTTCCATCATCCACGGCCCTAAACCTGAAAATTGAAATACTTTTCGCATTGTCGGCGATGGATTCAATAATATCGTCCGCCCAGCGACTGCCTCTAACTCACGCATCCGACCAAGCACTAAACCTACACCTGAACTATCCATAAAAGAAAGCCCCTCTAAATTCCAAATAATAGTCGTTACAGTACCTTGAAAAATTGCTGTAGAAATTTTAGCTCGAATTTGCTCTACTGCATGATGATCGAGCTCCCCAAATAAACGTATAACCACTGTCTCTCTTGTTACCATTTCTAACTGAAAATGCATGAACATCGCCTCCTCCTCGTGCAATTCCACATTTAATGTGGTGATTCCTTGCGGCTGACAGAACTAGTGCAAAGTCTTCCGAAATAGTGGCAAATCGACATACTTATAGCTTTTTAGGTTAATTGCAGTATGGGATAAATCAACATTTTTTAAACATAGCTGACACTTTTCACAAGAATTATTATTATGTTAGAGGTGTGAGGTGTGAGTAGAAATTTAGTGGTAGGCGGGGGCGGAGAGGA
This sequence comes from Lysinibacillus sp. G1-3, assembly GCF_056322905.1. Taxonomy (NCBI): domain Bacteria; kingdom Bacillati; phylum Bacillota; class Bacilli; order Caryophanales; family Bacillaceae; genus Lysinibacillus; species Lysinibacillus sp. G1-3. The sequence continues at coordinate 31,070 of NZ_JBWHYQ010000025.1, read as the reverse complement.
GCAGGGCGGGGGAGCGAAGGTTTTGTATGTCAAAGCGTGGTGACCGGGGGTGGCCGCCGGGGCGGGCGGGGTGGCGGGTCTGTCTGTCGAAGAGGGTTGGGTGGTTCTTCCGTGACTTTGGCGGTTCTATCCACGATTTTGACCATTCTATCCACGACTTTGGCGGTTCTATCCACGACTTTGACCGTTCTATCCACGTTTTGGCGGTTCTATCCACGACTTTGACCGTTCTATCCACGTTTTGGCGGTTCTATCCACGACTTTGACCGTTCTATCCACGTTTTGGCGGTTCTATCCACGACTTTGACCGTTCTATCCATGTTTTGGCGGTTCTATCCACGACTTTAACCGTTCTATCCATGTTTTGGCGGTTCTATCCACGCTTTGGCGGTTCTATCCACGACTTCGGCTTTTCTTCCTTCGCTTCAGCTTTTCTTTCCGTCGCTTCGCCCTACTTTCCGTCGCTTCAGCCCTACTTTCCGTCGCTTCAGCCCTTCATTCCGTCCCTCTGACTTCTTTCCGTCGCTTCGGCCCCACTTTCCGTCGCTTCATCCCTTCTTTCCGTCGCTTCATCCCCTCTTTCCGTCGCTTTGGCCCTACTTTCCGTCGCTTCAGCTTTTCTTTCCGTCGCTTCGGCCCTACTTTCCGTCGCTTCAGCCCTTCTTCCCGCCGCTCTAACTCTACGTTCCGCCGCTCCACCCTTCGCTTTTCAGAACAAAAAAGCGAGAATCCCCTTTTATTAAAGAGAATTCTCGCTTTCATATTTATTTATGCAATTGTATAAGCTTTCTGTACTTTTTCGATTGTTTCCTCATCAATTTGACCATTTGAATATAAATAAGCAATCGTTTCGCCAGTACGAACTTTGTCACCTTTTTTGGCAACCAATTGAATACCGGCATCATAATCAAGCTCTGATTCCTTCGTTAATCGGCCTGCACCAAGACCAACGCTGGCTTCTCCGATCAATAGTGCGTTAATCGTCCCTACAGTACCTTCAGCAAATGCGTTAACAGCTACTTTATTTGCTGTGTCTTTTTGTAGGATATCTGCTAAATCGCCGCCCTGTGCTACGATAAATTCCTCGAATTTTGCAGCGGCTGAACCATCTTCTAATACGCGTTTAACAGCCGCTGTTGCTTCGGCCTCATTCACTCCAGCTGCAACTTGGTACATCAGCGAAGAGATAATAATACATTCATCTAGAAGATCTTCGTGCGTTTCGTCCATACGTCCATTTAATAAAGCAACTGCTTCTACTACTTCAAGCTTATTGCCAATCATTTTACCTAGTGGATTATCCATATCACTAATATGCGCGACTACTTTACGTCCTAGCTTTTCACCGATTGCAGTCATCGTATCAGCTAAAACTTGTGCTTCTTCTTCTGTTTTCATAAATGCACCTGAGCCACATTTAACATCTAGTACAATGCCGTCTGCACCACTTGCTATTTTCTTACTCATGATAGACGCGGCAATAAGTGGTGTGGAATCGACAGTACCTGTCACATCTCGCAACGCGTACAATTTTTTGTCAGCTGGTACAAGGTTGCCTGTTTGACCAGCAACTGCAATTTTATGTTTATTGACATTATCGATAAACTCTTGTGATGAAAGCTCTGTTTTAAAGCCACGAATCGATTCTAATTTATCGATTGTCCCACCTGTAATGCCTAGACCCTTACCACTGAATTTTGCCACAGGAATATCAAGTGCAGCAATGATTGGAGTAACAATTAGTGTAACTTTATCGCCTACACCGCCAGTTGAATGCTTATCAATTTTAAAACCTTCAATAGATGATAAATCAATAACATCTCCAGATTCTATCATTGCTTTTGTTAAATAAAATGTTTCATCATATGTCATGCCCAATAAACGGATTGCCATTAATAGGGAACTTGCTTGATAATCAGGAATTGCACCAGTAGTGTAACCCTCTACAAAATACTGTATTTCAGCCTGTGATAGCTCTTTGCCTTGCTTTTTCTTTTCAAACAGCTGTGCCATATTCATATCTATTATCCCCCTTACTTCAGATCATTTAAGAAGCTTTTACCAAACTTTGGTGCTTCTACTTTGAAGTTTTCTGCAACTGTCGCTGCGATATCTGCAAAAGTTTCACGAAGTGCTAGCTCACTACCACCATTAAAGCGTGGTGAATAAACAATTAACGGTACATATTCACGTGTATGGTCTGTCCCTGGGAATGTTGGGTCATTTCCGTGGTCCGCTGTAATGATTAGTAGATCATCTTCTGTCATTACCTCAGTAATCTCTGGTAAACGTGCATCAAATTCTTGTAATGCGTTACCATAGCCAATAGGGTCACGACGATGCCCAAAATTCGCATCAAAGTCTACTAAGTTCAAGAAGCTTATACCATGGAAATCACGACGTACTACCTCTGCAAATTTATCCATACCATCTGTATTATTTTTCGTACGTACTGCATCAGTAACGCCTTCACCGTTGAAAATATCAGAAATTTTCCCAATTGCGATAACGTCTAAACCTGCATCCTGTAAGACATTCATCGTTGTACGACCAAATGGTTTTAACGCATAGTCATGACGATTAGATGTTCGCGCGAAGTTTCCAGGTGTACCGATAAATGGACGAGCAATTACACGACCAACTAAATATTCTGGTTGTAATGTTAGCTCACGAGCAATTTCACAAATTTTATATAATTCCTCTAATGGAATAATTTCCTCATGTGCAGCAATTTGCAAAACAGGGTCAGCAGATGTATAGACAATAATCGCTCCTGTCTCCATATGTTCCTTGCCAAAGTCCTCGATTACTTGTGTTCCGCTTGCAGGTTGATTGCAAAGAACTTTGCGGCCAGTACGTTTTTCAAGCTCTGCAATAAGCTCAGCTGGGAACCCTTCCGGATATACCTTAAACGGTTTATCGATATTTAACCCCATGATTTCCCAGTGCCCTGTCATCGTATCTTTACCAACAGATGCTTCTTGCATTTTTCCGTAGAACGCTTTTGGTTTGTCAGTAGCTTGTATACCTTGTAATGGTTCAATATTTGCTAAGCCGAAAGACTCCATATGTGGCATTGTAAGCCCATTCATTTTTTCAGCGATATGTCCAAGAGTATGTGAACCTACATCTCCAAAATTCGCTGCGTCTGGAGCTTCACCAATCCCAACTGAGTCCAATACAACTACATGGATTTTCTTAAATGGTTTATTCATAATTTTGCCTCCTACTCTCATGTCTCTATTTTACCAAAAAAGCTCGAAAAATAAAGGTCAGACCTCCTACTAATTTTAAGCACGTGGATGAAATTGCTTATAAACCTCTGATAGTCGGGATTTACTAATATGTGTATAAATTTGCGTTGTGGAAATATCCGCATGTCCAAGCATCTCCTGTACTGCACGTAAATCCGCACCGTTCTCCACTAAATGCGTTGCGAAGGAATGGCGTAATGTATGTGGTGTTAGTTCATGTTGGATGCCTGCTTTTAAAGCATGCTCCTTCATTAATTTCCAACAACCTTGCCTTGTTAAACGTTTTCCTCTTTGATTAATAAAAAAAGCATCCGTTTTTGGGTACTTTCCTTGTAATTGACTTCGTGCGCCATCTAAATAAGTACATAATGCTGAAAGCGCGCTTTTTCCAAGGGGAATGATTCGCTCCTTGCCTCCCTTACCAAAAACACGCACAAAGCCCATCGTTAGGTGAATATCAGTTAAATCCAATGCAATTAGCTCACTAATGCGCATCCCTGACCCATATAATAGTTCTAGCATTGCCACATCCCGAATGCCCTGTGGCTTGCTGCGATTTGGTGACGCTAATATAGCTTCAATCTCTTCAATCGAGAGGACATTTGGTAGCTTTTGCTCAATGATCGGCATTTCTAAATGAACTGTCGGATCTGTTTCAGCTCGCTTTTCTCGAAGTAAAAATTGGTGAAAACTACGAATGGAGGAGATATGGCGGGCAACAGTACGACTTGTCTTTCCTTGCATTCGCAACTGCTCTAAATGACGCAAAATGGTCGTCCTTTCCACTTTACGAAAGTCAGACATCCCTTCCGTTTCCCGCAAAAAATTCACGTAATTTTCTAAGTCTCGGCGATAGGATGCTAATGTATTATCAGATAATTGTCGCTCTACTTGGATAAAATGGATATAATCCTCTATTGCATATTGAAATTCATTCATCATAGCGCCCCCTTAACATTCTACTATCTTCCATATTAACATGTTCAATAAACCAAATGCTTGCTCCACAAAAAAAACCTCCCTTCACGCATCGTGTAAGAGAGGTAGTTCATTTATTTTTTTAATTGATACTGTCGCAAATAACCACCTGCGGCAAAACTTGCAGAAGAGACGATCAAAACAAGTAAAGCTGTCAAAATGATTTCAAATGAAAATGAAAACTGGATGTAACCATCGGAAGCTGCTGTAAAATCGAGCTGGATATTCACAAAATAAATAATCATTAACTGTAACGCTGTAAACAAACCTGCAAAAATCAAACATTCTTTCCAATTCATACGATGGACAATATATAATATATAGCCAGCTGCACTTATCAATACGATCGTGATTAGTACTAAAATAAATGATGGCAATAACGAATATTTTTCCCCTTCAAATAAACTATTATATAAATAAGACTGATATACTTCAGATTTTTCATTATCAAAAAGGCTGTAAGTAATGTTCTCTGAAAAACCATCTAGTGATGCATTCATGTGAAGCTTTGAAAAGAACGTACATATCCAATTCCAAGTCCCCATATAAATACTGCTAAAAATTGAAACAGTTTCTGATTCTAAAACCTTTTTATCCAAACTAAAATAAATGTTCGAGAAATTAACAAGCAACCCAATTAATGTAATGGCTACTGAAAACATAGCATACTGCACATATTTTACTTGATAGCTTAATTTTTCAATAATAGATTTATTAAAGTAAGTTAAAATTGCTGCAAACCCAAATATTACAATTGATAAAATAGTCGCCGAGAGAATCATATCCAAAACAGAATAATTCATTGACGCGTCAATCATAAATAGCCCTTTAGTTTCTACTTGACCAAGCTTTGTACTGAACTTTGATATGAAAGAAATAACTAACATCACAATAACATAGACAATTGTTGAATAAAGTATACCTTGATACAAAGGCCAATTATTTTTCCGTGCAAGAATACCGTAAATTACACCACCTATTACTAAAGCAATGAAAGGAATGAACATTAGCCCAAATAACACATTGTCCATAGATATATGCAATGAATTATTAGTAAAACCTGTGTCTAAAACAACATTCCATTCTGCTTTAACATTATGAACTACTGTCACTAAGCTTGGAAGTGAAAGTATTTTAGGTATATTTAGTCTGACACCAAACTCTTTATAAATATTATCCTCTAACTCTGAAGGGTCACTCATAATTGCTTTAACGATTGCTGATTCTTCATGATCTAAATCAGCCGTTACTACATCTAGTAAGCTATTTTTTGCAATGAAAGTAAACATAAATATTAACAAAATGGACACAACAATAGGAACAAAAAATAATGGATTATTTTTAAAGAAATTCACTTTTTCCTTTGAAGCATTCTTTAATTCTTGCCCTTTTATATTCCCCATATTTGGTACATTCACATTTTTTAACGTTTCGCTTATTACTTTATTGAATGTCGTTTTTTGCTCAACTCTTTTAATAGTTATCTCACCACATTGACTACAAAACGAGCCTGATTCTTCGTTTTTTGTGCCACAAGATAAGCAAAAATCATTCGTTGCATATGTATGTTTAAATGGCTCTTTCTCAATAACTCCATTTGTCTTAGGGCAATATGTAAAATAATTAGGATGTTGCTCGTGACAATGCCTACAAGTCATTATAGTGCCCCCTGTTTCATACCACAGCATGGACAAAATAAAGCGGATTCATGTATTTCTTCAGAACAGCTTTGGCATGATTTATACACAGTATTTGGATCAATATAAGTAGGATTCAATGTACCACAATTCCCGCAGAATTTTGCATTTCCGCCAAGTTGTTGCATGCATTTTGAACATTGTTGTGATGCCGCGTTTATATTTGTTATCTGCTTACCATATCGGTAGATTAAGCGATCCTGCGACGCAATTCCTAAAGAAATCTCTGACAATTCATCATGATTAAGTTTTTGATTTAATAATTGTAAATGAACCAATTCTCCTAATTTAACAATCAGTTCCATTCGCTTATCTTTCGCCAATTTCAAGCCATTTTTTAAATCCTTTAACTCCATTGTACTTATATCTTTCATATCAATCATATATACACTTCCTTCACTATTTCTGTTGTTGCCATCCCTAATAGTATCCATTTTTTATTATTTTTTCAATAAGTTATTCTTTATTCTTCCATTTTACATGGTATATTTATATTATATTTACAAAAAAGGAGTTTTATAATGCGCGAATGTCAGAGTTGTGGAAAACAAGTAATATCGAACGAGAAATTTTGTTTAGAATGCGGTACTAAACTCTCACCTACTCGTTCTGAGGAATCAGAAATTATAGCAAACGTCCCAAAACAACAAACCTATTTCTCAGAAACATCCCACAAAAAAGAACCTATGAGCACAACAAAAAAGGTTATCATTAGTAGTATTTTTGCTATACTAGCATTGCTAATCGGTGGGCATTTTATTATTAAAAGCCAGATAGACCCTAAAAAACAGCTAGCTGATCTGAACAATTATTTTTCTGATGAAAATTATGAAAAATTCGCCCAATCATTCCGATTTCCTGAAGATACAATCATTGATAATAAAGCATTTTATAATTATATGAAGGATCAAAATTGGACAAAGAATATTAATCCTATGTTAGAGGAAAATTTGAATGAATATATGGAAAAAGGATATACCGAACCTGTAACAAATAAGGATGATTCGAAACTAATTACGATAAAAGAAAACAATTTCTTAATATTCTACAAAAAATATACATTTGATATTCAACCAATTGAATTAAGTGTACATACTATTAGTCCTGTTAAACTTGACGCAAAATTTAAATTAGGAGAATTGGTTTCTACTGATTTATCTGATGAAACAGAAAAAATCGGTAAGTTCGCCCCTGGAATTTACAATTATAGTTTAGCGTTAAAAGATGAATATTTTCAAAATGAAATTAAAGATCAGCTAATAATTTCTAATAATGAAGATAACAAAAAAATGCTTTCAATAGATCTTGCAGATTATCAGGTACATCTTACATCTGATATTGAAGATGCAATTGTATTTATCAACGGAAAAAGTACGGGAAAAAAAGCACAAGATGTTAAGCTTTTCACTGCAAAACTAGATGATTCTGTTAAAGTACATGCTGTTAAAAAAGGACAAGATGGTCAAGAAGAGAAATCCGAAATAATAACATTAAATAATCCGCAACATCATCTTCAATTTGGCTCTATACAGACTAAACAAAGAGCTGAAGCAGAAAAAAAAGCAAACCAACAAGCATTGCAAACTTTCCTTTCTGAATATGAAGACGTGGCTCGCTCCCTCTTCTATGATTTTCGTAATAACTACAAGTACGCTTTAGATAATGCTGATTTTAGTTATGTTCAGGATTATTTTTTAGAGGGTACACAAATACGAAGAGATTACAGTAAATTCGTAACGGATCATATCACATTTGATTACTATTCCTATGATTTCAAGTCTAATATGATTGACAAGGTATATGCTACGGATCCATCCACAATCATTCTTGATTCGACGGAAATTTTTGATTTTTACCTAACAGAAGATGGTACTTGGTCATACCAGCGCGAAAAACGTTACACAATGAAACTATCAAATAATAGATTACTGATTACAGACATCCAAGACCGTTCAAAAGTTATTAAAACTAAAATTTCAGATTAAAAAAACGTCCCAAAAAGTCATAAAACTTTTTGGGACGTCTTTTTTTACTTTTCTTCTGATACTTCGTCGTTTTTATCATGACAGCGCCAGCAAATGCCGTGGAAAGTTAATCGGTGGTCCTTTATAATAAAATTCCAACGTCTTTCAACAACGGCTTCCACGTCTTCAAGTAAATCTTCCTGAATTTCATCAACCGCACCACATTCGATACAAACAAGATGATGGTGGAAATGCGCAGCTCCCTCTTGGCGTAAATCATAGCGCGAAACGCCATCGCCAAAGTTGATTTTGTCGACAATTTTGAGCTCAGTTAGTAATTCTAACGTTCTATAGACAGTCGCTAGACCAATTTCTGGTGCTTTTTCTTTTACTAAAAGGTAAACATCTTCTGCACTTAGGTGGTCTTCCTCGTGCTCAAGCAGTACAGCAACTGTTGCTTCTCGCTGCGGCGTCAGCTTATAACTAGCACTATGCAACTGTTTTTTTATACGATCTATTCGGCTCTCCATGTGACGCCCCCCTAAACTCTTCCCATTATACCAAAGTAATAAATCCTATTACAAGGTAGTGAGTAGATTTCGAATTTGCTTTTGTATGTTTTTACCTGACGAGCAATTATGCCTCGGCATAATTGCGTCCAGAGGCTTTGGGCCAACGTGATGTTGGTCACTCAGTCGTCGCACAGGTCGTGGCGTTCTTAGACTGAGTTCCTCTAGCAGGTTTTATGACACCCGCTGAAAGAAGTTAAATTCCCGTGAATTGTATCTATTATTTAATTACATAAGAAATAACAATAAACTCAGCCACTATTATGATGAAAAATGCGAAAAAATTCAACAAAATTGTCCGACCATGTATCATTTTTCCGATTTTTCTTTTTGACCAAGCTGGTACAAGTAAATTACATAGGACTAGCAACAATATACAATAGATGAGCTGAAATGGAAACCACCAAATCGTATAAACCCAGAAAGCTTCAAGTTTTTGTAATAAAAAAACCGAGCTAAAGCCAAAAAAGGTTGCACGTATCGCCACTGTAACACGTACTAAAACCTTCAGGAGACTATGTGTTGCAAGCAATAGTATAAGAGCGATTGAAACAGCAACAGGTAACACTAAACGAAATAGAGAATGCCTGTCCCCATTTATTAAACGAGGCTCTATAAATGAAATAAAAGGCTCCGCATTCGGCCCACCAATAATATGAAATAAGATAACGCCACAAACGAAACTCACCGCAATAATAGATGCGTGATAAAATATAGACACCGTACGAGACATAAACATGCTCCTTTTCTATCAAGGTTTGTACAGCTTATGCTCGTCCGCTTCTATTATGCAAAAGATTATTATCTTATTGTGCTGCAAGCCAAAGTACTGCAAACGCTGTTTTAGCGTCGTATATACGCTCATCTGCAACCATTTGCCCCGCCTCTTCCAACGAAACTTCTACTAATTCGACAAATTCATCCTCATCTAGATCTGCTTTGTTTTCAATTTTGTATAAATCTTTTGCTACAAATAGATGGATGATCTCATCTGCGAAGCCCGGAGATGTTGAAAACGCTTGTAAATACGTTAAGCTTTGTGCACCGTAACCTGTTTCTTCCTCCAGTTCACGTCGCGCCGTCACAATCGGCTCCTCACCAGGTTCAAGCTTACCAGCTGGAATTTCAACAATTGAACGTTCTAAAGCTTTGCGATATTGCTCCACTAATACTAACTTTCCTTCATCGGTAATAGCAATAACTGCCACTGCACCAGGATGCTTTATAATTTCTCTTTTTGCAACATTACCATTCGGTAAAGTGACATCGTCAACTTGTAGTTTCACAATTTTCCCGTCATAAATGGGTGTAGTCTTTGTCGTTTTTTCTTCAAACTTTTTCATTGACTATAACCTCGCTTGTTCTTCAGATATGTTCATTGTACCATTACAAGTAGAGAAATCGAAGGAGGGTATTGGTATGAAAAAAAGACAGCTTGGCTCAAGTGACTTGTTTATTTCAGAGATTAGTTTAGGGGGCATGTCTCTTTCGACAGATAAGATAAAGGCTTCTAAAATCGTCGATATGGCATTAGATGCAGGCATTAATTACATCGATACAGCCGATTTATATGATTTTGGGGCAAATGAAGAAATGATCGGCGCTATTTTAGGAAAGCGCCGTCAAGATGTTATAGTCGCGTCGAAAGTGGGTAATCGATGGACAGAAGGCGTAGAAGGTTGGCATTGGGATGCATCTCCGTCTTATATAAAGGAGGCTTTACATGCTAGCTTAAAACGTCTAGGTACTGATTATATTGATGTTTACCAATTACACGGCGGTACAATAGAGGACGATTGGGATGGAATTATCGACACTTTTGAAAATTTGAAAAAGGATGGATTAATTCGAGAATATGGTATTTCCTCTATTCGCCCAAATGTACTAAAGCGTTTTTTACCAGCAAGCTCTGCAAAAAGTGTCATGATGCAATATAGTGCTTTAGATCGTCGTCCAGAGGAATGGCTCGACTTTATCGCAAATGAAGGGGCTTCCGTTGTAACGCGTGGGACTGTTGCAAAGGGTTTACTAACGAATAGTTGGAAAGAACGTTTACAGCGTGTCAATGGCTTTAACACTTACACAGCGGACGAATTAACAGCAACATTAACAGGTTTAGCTTCACATTATGACGATTTACATGCACTAGCAATCGCCTTTAATCTAAAGGAATCTACTATCGCCTCAACAGTAATCGGTGCAAGCTCACAAGAACAGCTAGCGCAAACACTAGTTGCCTATGAAAAAATTGATTCGATAATAGATTTTAAAGCTATCAAAGAGCTAACGAAAGCCGAACAATATATGGATCACCGATGAAAAAATGGCTTATCTTAATCGTATTTTTAGTAGTACTTGCGATTTCCTCCAGTATGACCTATGAGCAACAGTCTATTATTCCTGAGTTGGAGCAGATATTAGTAAATAAGCCGTTTGAAAAGCAATTATCTGTTTTAAAAATACCATATTGGGATACAGTTGTTTCCGTTGAAGAGCGTGGTTACTTTAAGTTTGTAGAATTTTTAATTCGGAAATTCACGCATTTTGCTGGATTCGGCTGTATCGCACTTGGCATTTACTTTGTATGGGGAAAACGTCGGTTCGCCGCAGGAGTCGCTATTGCCGGGACAGCTATTATTGCAATTCTTGATGAGCTACGTCAAAGCTTCACTCCCGGACGCACGATGAGCGGACAGGATGTTATTTTGGATACCGCTGGAGCAATTGTATTTGTTGGGATTGTAGTGCTGGTGAGGAAGATTTTTAAAAGACAAAGGACGCGTTAAAAGCACCCTTTGTCTTTTAGTATGATGTTATACGAATTTCCAGAAATATAATTCTTCAGATTCTGAATATAACGTTGCACCTGCTTTTTGTAATACTCTATGGGAGGCAATATTATTTTTATCAGTGTCAGCAATCACATACTTAACATTAGATTGACTAAGTAACCAATCTTTCATCAGCCTAACAGTTTCCGTCATGTATCCCTTTCCCTGATACTGTGGAAATGTATAATATCCGATTACGACTTCACCTTGCTCATTCGGTAGACCTTTTAACATAATGCCACCAACGATACAGTTTTTTTCTTTCGATACGATTACCCAATTCGTGTACCAAATATAATTTTCTTGATCTTCTAATACTTTTGATAGTCTAAACATCAAAGCTTGCCTTAGTTCTTCATCAAGAAAAACTTCATTACTACTCACTGACAGTTCTATTTCCAATGTCTTTTCTTCATTAATTAGTAATTCTAAACACTTTGCGTTTAATGGGATTAGTCTTAATCTTTTCGTGCTTATTTCAATCATTTTTTCTCTCCTATCTTAGATTTATCTAAAACTATTAAGAGATATATGTATTGGCAGCGTCTCCCGTTTTTTATTTTTCAAATAAATTTTGATCTAATCACCATAGAGTAGGCTTGATTTCCGTTCCGGCTGGGCGCTTTTATTCAGCCTCCACTACAATCAACATATTACACGGCAATTTGCTTATAAAATGAAATATCCAACTTTTAGTCAGTAAAGCAATAATAGAGAAATTATAATTTATCTATTAAGAAGTAATAAATTCTCCTAATCGAGATCGTACAATAAAATTGAAAACGATTCCGATTTTGCTTAAATCGCATTCATTTCACTACCTACACTTTTAGTCAAAAGGCATTGGTAGCTGACTTTCACTTTCACTACGAAACACATGTTGAAGTAAACCTTACGAAAGTGTTTGATTGTCGAAGTTGTTACAACAGCATATAAGTAAGAAGAGGGAGCAATTTAAAATGAAACAAGTCCAATTAAACTCTCCTGAATTTAATCGTGTACTTAAAAATTTACAGAGCATCACATCCGGGATTTATCGAAACAAAATCGCTCTTTATCGAAACTATTTGAGCTTTTATCGAAACAAAATCTCATTTTATCGAAACTTTTTGGGCTTTTATCGAAAAACAAGCTCTTTCTAGCAAAGAAATCAGTAATGTTCCGATAAAACATAAAAACAGTGAATCCACATGCATTTGGATTCACTGTTTCTCTTTAGAATTTCGAGCCTTTATCGCCGTATTCGTTTAGTAGTTCTTCAAACGATTTGTTTTTTTCGCGTTGCTTGCGCTCAAAGGCTAGCTTTGCTTGACGCTCTTCTTCAGCAGCTTGTTCTTTCACTGTTAAATCTTGCTTTGCAGCTTTTAATTTGGCTAGCACATCACCGCCTAGCTGATCGGCTAATGTCACTGCCTCCTGCTTTGGTAGACTAGCTGTTATGCTACTATCTACGCGTTGCTGTTGTTTTCGTTTTTTTCCCATTGCATTTCACCTTCTTATTCACTTCAAGGGCGCTTGACAATTGTTGCCACACCTTGCCCACCACCGATACATAGCGTTGCGAGACCTGTTTTTGCATCACGCTTTTCCATCTCATGTAACAGCGTTACTAAAATACGTGCTCCACTTGCACCAATTGGATGACCAAGGGCAATTGCTCCCCCGTTCACATTTAGTTTATCATGATTAAAGCCTAGTTCGCGATCTACAGCAATCGATTGAGCTGCAAAAGCTTCATTCGCTTCAATTAAATCTATAGTTTCTAATGTTACATCAGCCTTTGCTAACGCTTTCTTTACTGCCGTTACTGGGCCTGTTCCCATAATGGCTGGGTCAACACCTGCGCTTGCATTTGCTGTAATTAATGCCATTGGTCGAATGCCTAGCGCTTCCGCTTTTTCTTTCGACATGACAACGACTGCCGCTGCGCCATCATTAATGCCCGATGCATTTGCAGCTGTCACAGAACCATCCTTTTTAAAGGCAGGACGTAGTTTAAATAGTGACTCAGCTGTAACGCCTTGACGCGGGAATTCATCCTTATCAAAAACAATAGGATCTCCCTTGCGCTGAGGAATTTCAACCGCTATGATTTCATCGTTAAACTTTCCTGCTGTAATTGCCGCTTCTGCACGCTGTTGTGAACGTGCTGCAAAGGCGTCTTGTTCCTCACGAGAAATCTCATAGACATCACATAAATTTTCAGCTGTAACGCCCATATGATAGTCATTAAAGGCACACCATAAACCGTCATGAATCATCGTATCTACTACTTTTTGATCCCCCATGCGGAAGCCTTCTCGTGCATTTTTTAATACATACGGTGCTTGGCTCATATTTTCAAAGCCACCTGCAACGACAATATCCGCATCCCCAGCTAAAATGGCTTGCGTCGCTAAGTGAACAGCTTTTAGTCCTGATCCACATACTTTATTAATTGTTAATGCTGATACTTCATGTGGTAAACCTGCTGCAATTGCTGCTTGACGAGCTGGATTTTGTCCAAGTCCAGCTGACAAGACATTCCCCATAATGACCTCGTCAACTTGTTCACCTGCTACACCAGCACGTGCTAATGCTTCTTTAATAACTATGCTCCCTAATTTTGTCGCTGGTACGTCCTTTAATGTTCCTTGAAATGAACCAATAGCTGTACGTACTGCACTTACTATTACTACCTCATTTGTCATAAACATTCTCCCCTTTTCCCCGTTCAAAAATGAACACTGCATGCATATGCTACTAGCAGATATATCTATTTTAACAAATATTTTGACGATTTTCGATAATAGAAATAATCGCAGTTTTGCCAAAGATATTGTAAAATGTTGACGTGTTTTAAACAATCTCAGTTGGGAACATTACAATTAAACAATGTGCATGCATACGAAAGATGTCGTTTGTATGCCTAGACAACAAAAGAAACAGGACGTGGAGGTGTTAATAATGAAAAAGAAAATGCTTTTATTTTCAGGTATAACGACGACGCTTGCCGCAGCAGCAACAGGTCTGTTTGGTTTCGCGCTCTCCAATAAATTAATGTTCATTAAGCAAAAGGATCCTGAATTTGTTCGTGAACGTGAAACGACTGCAAAACGTTTTGACGAAGCTTGGTACAATAAAAATTTAAAATGTGAATTAAATATTGACTCTCCAAATGGCTATACGATTCGCGGTATTATGTTTCAGCCTTTGGAAACAAACAATACCATCATTATTTGCCATGGCGTAACGGAAAATAAAATTAACTCTGTCAAGTACGCTCGACTTTTTGAACGGCTTGGATACAATTCCGTTATTTTTGACCATCGTAGGCATGGGGAAACAGGTGGGAAAACGACTAGCTACGGCTATTATGAAAAAAATGATCTTGACGCAGTTGTCAAAACTGTCCAGGCAATGATTGGTGAAGATGCTCTTCTTGGTATTCATGGTGAATCGATGGGTGCCGCAACAATGCTCCTATATGCAGGAACTGTAGAGGACGGTGCGGATTTCTATATTTCTGATTGTGCGTTCTCTGATTTTTCAATGTTGTTAAAACAAATTGCGAAAACAGAATTTAAATACGGTTCGATTATTCCTATTCGTTTTGCCGATTTCTTCGTCCGCTTGCGAGACGGTTATTCCTTTAAAAGTGTGACTCCTTCTGAGGCTGTGTCAAATATTAAAAAGCCTGTACTCTTTATCCATAGTATCCCTGACACATTTATTCCAGCTTCCATGTCATTGGATTTATACAATAAAAAAACTGGACCTAAGAAGCTACAGCTGTTTGATAATGGTGCTCATGCTCAATCCTTTAATGAAAATATGGCTGAATATGAGGATTTAATCCATGATTTTTTAGAAAACTTCATCTACCAAAAAATTAATCGTGATTCTTCTTCGTCCAATGTCATTCCATTTCATTTTTAGTTGTGTCAATAGGTTTCATTTTAAAGTATAGTTCTTCTGCAAAAAGTAGGGTTGATTTCCGTTCCGTGGGCGCTTTGTTGTTGCCACTTCGCTTTCGCACAGACAGAGCTTCCTGGGAGCGTCCGATGAGCCGCTTTGCTGCGCTCCAATCAACCAATTCACATAGCATGTCTCTTTAATTTATAGCGATAGTACAAACATCAACACTGTATCCGTGTGAAAGCAAAGCAGCACGATTCTCACAAACATCATGAAAAACCATGCAATAATGCACTACACCTCCAATTGTTAAATGGTCTAACAATTAGGGTGCAGTGCATTCATTTCACGCAAGGTTTTTTAATTTTTTTATTCTGCAAAAACAATATGCCATTCATCGCGTTTTGCTAAAAATTCTTTAGCTAACGCTTGTGCACCCTCTAGACTGTGGCTAGCTGCCCAGCCGCATTGCACTTCATTGCACGCTGGAACTGCAGTGGCTTTTGTTACATCTGTAAATGTTTTTTCTAAAATATTCAATAAGTCTTCGTAATCATTGTGATTGATTAGTGATACATAAAAGCCCGTTTGGCATCCCATTGGACTGAAATCAACAATATGATCAGAGTAATTGCGGATAATGTCTGCCGATAAATGCTCTAAGGAATGTAATGCAGGCATTTGCATATGCTCTTTATTAGGCTGTTTAAAACGAATATCATATTTGTACACTTCATCGCCATTTTTTCCTGATTTAACACCTGCTAAACGTACATATGGCGCTTTTACTTTCGTATGGTCTAAATCAAAGCTTTCAACATTTGTTTTTTCTGTCTGCAATGCACACAACTCCTTTAAATAGAATATTTCCATTATAACGAGTTTTCCGATAGAATTATATGCTTTTTACAAATTATTTATATTATTCGTAAAAATCGATTTAATTCGAATATTCAACTTGTGGTAGATACCACTAAAAAAACTTAAAAAAGCAACTGGCCCAGGCTTGGACTAGTTGCTTTTTAAAAATTCCAATTATTTTTGGAATTTATTCATTTGTGACATCATTTGGCGTACTTGCTTTTCAGACGGCGTACGACCCATCTGCGCCATCATCATACGAATCATTTGCTCGTTAATCGGTGGGTTTTCTTTTAAATATTTCATCATAGCTTGACGAGCTAAAAAGAACCCAAGTGCTGCGCCCGCTGCTAATGCGATAATTACAATAATAATCCAGCCCCATGTAGGCATACAACCAACCTCCTCCACTACAATATATACCGAGAAAAAAACTCTCCACGCTCCATTATACACCAAATATTAGCGTGTTACTATATATTGTAGTGAATTTTCCTAATGCATTGTATACTTCATTGGCTTTAGCCACCCACACTCATTATCTTGTTTATTAAATGCAATAAAGCGTTCGCTCATCTTTGCAAGCATTTGGAATAGATCCAAATCAAGCATCCGTGAACCCTCACAATAGACACAAATTTTGCGTTCCACTAAATAAATAGCCATTTTTCCTTTTATAGGATGTTCTAAAAATAATGCATTACGAGCTCTCTCTAAATGTGCATACTTGGAATCTAGTTGCGCCTCTAGCATCGTAGCTATCTCATCGAAGCGAACGGTTTCACATATATATGCGAGTTCTTTTAAGGATTTCTCGTTAGCGTCTTCACAGCCTTGCATCATTTCTAACAACTTACGCTCTCTGCCGAAAATAAACGTTAAATGCTCTTCTTTTATTTTATATATGGAATAGGTTCTCACTAGAAATCCTCCTTCGCTCATTTCTTTTTCATAAGTATAGCTCATCCAAACTCTTTAATTTGTCAAAAGAAGGAGGCATTCATCTTCTATTTTTGTCGAAAACTTTCTACTTTCAGTTCTATTAATTACATTATGGCTAATTGCAATTTCGTTTTTTATAGTACTTAGAATACTCTCAGCCTCAAGACCTAGAGTAAAATCAATTTCCAGTCCGTTTTAGCAAAGCGCGCTAATAGGTAATATAAAGGTATCAACGAAAGGAGCTAGAACATATGAGAAAATTTTTTCTACTAATAGGAGGCTTTATCGCAGGATGTGTTGCACTCGCTTTAACTGGACCGCTTGCAGGGCTACTATTTTCAGGATTATTTGTAGCACTCGGTATGCACTTCTACACTGCGAGTAAATCGTCATTCGGCAAAATCTTATGGGTTACAGTAGGTCTGATAGGTGTTCTATCAGCAATATCTAATATCCCAGCAATGATTGGTTTAGCAGCAATCGCTGTCATCTACGTTATCTATAAAAAATGGAACAACGAAGATGTAAAAATCCCAACAATTGAAGCTAAAGAAGAAGATCCGTTTACTAACTTTGAAAAAGAATGGTCTAACTTAACAAAATAAAAGGAGCGAATTAACATGAACTTATTTCAACGTTTTAAATATACAATAGAGGCAGACTTGCATCATTTATTTGATAAGAAAGAACAAAAAAATCCAATTGCGATGTTAAACCAATACATTCGCGAAGCTGAAAAACAAACAGAGCAAACTGGAAAATTATTAGAACGTCAAGGTCAATTAAAGGAAAAACTAGAGCAGGAATTTAAGCAAAATGCAGATTTACTAGCTAAACGTGAAGCTCAACTTAAATTAGCGACTACTAGCGGTGAGCAAGATTTAATCGATTTTGCTACGGATGAAGTAGCTGCTTACACAGCACGTAACAATATATTACAAACTAGTATTGAAGCAAGCACACGTGAATACTTCGAACTAGAACGCAAATTTGAAACGATGAAACACAAAATTAAAGATATGAAAGTACGTCAATTACAGCTTATGGGCAAAGAAAATGTCACACGCGCTCACCATCAAATGGACGGGATGATTGCTAAAAACAATAAAACCAATTTTGAAGATTTAGAATCATACATCGATAAGCTTGCTTACCAAATCGACAAAGATCATGAAATAACATCTTTCGAAACTCGTCTTGCACAGCTTGAAAAAAATGTCGCAGAAGATAACGCACCACTGCTAATTGAAAATAAATAACATGTTATAATAAAAAGAAATGCGCCGTATTTAGAGGCGCATTCTTTCACGTTTTGAAATAGAGGGACCCATTCCCTCTCTTATACTCTTAGTAGAAAGAAGGGTGACCCTCTTGCAAAATTTCACAACTAATAAGCTCACTTTTTGGGTACTATGCTTCTTTTTACTCGTTTTTGTCGAGCTCACAATTTTTAATAACGGTGGCGCCTTTTGTCTATTGATTGGAGTAGGACTTCTTTATTTAAGTTTCTCGAAAAAAAATCGTTTCTTTAAATGGACGGGAATTTTCTTTATTTCGATTGCACTCTTTACGATGTGGAGTTTACGCTTATTTATCGTCATTATTCTTTTATATATGCTCTATCAATACTTGCAAAGAGAAAACACGGCCAAAGTTGTTGGTGCGGAGCTTTTCGAAAAGCTTCCTGCTACAAAAAGTGAATTATTCGGGACATTAGCGGCACCAGTAGAAGCTTATAAATGGCAAGATGTCCAAATACAACGACTTGCAGGCGACATTACGATTGATACAACACAAACAATTTTACCTACCGGCACAAGTATTATTACGATTCGACAAGGGATTGGTAAGGTACAAATTTATATCCCATATGAAATTCCATTCCGCTTACACTATACAACATTGTTTGGTGAATTAAAGTGCCTACATGTTGGTCCACAACGTATACTCAATGAAAGTGTAAGTTTCTCAGATGGAAACCCTGAGGATGCAAAGCGTACCCTTGTTATACATGTTGCAACATGGCTTGGGGACTTGGAGGTGCTACGCAAATGATTGCCTTTATCTCAAGAATATTTACCCTACTTTTTATTTTGATGAGTGCTGCATTCGGCCTCCTTGTCGTTGTTTGGGGCGAGCCAAACGAGAAGACATGGGAGCCCTTATGGCAACAGAATTATAATAATATTCCACTCGGTGGTTTTATTGTCGTTATTCTTTTTGCGCTTAGTTTAATGATTGCAAGCTGGATTAGTATGACTGCTCGTGCTAGAGAGGCTCAGGCAACCCGTATCGTGAAACAGTTAGTTGAACCGGATTTTGTCTTACCTAAAAAGCAACCTTTACCAAAACCCTTGAAGAAAGCTTTAGTTCAAACAAGTGAATTAATTGATACGCAACGAAAAAGCTTACAACGCTTATCGAATGAACGTGCAGAAGCTAATGATAAAATTATTCAAGAACGTATTGTTGCTGAACGTCAACGTCTTGCTCGCGAGCTCCATGATTCAGTATCACAGCAATTATTTGCAGCTTCGATGTTACTTTCAGCCTTAACCGAAACCGATGAAAATGCTACGAGCTTAAAGCAGGTCGAAAAAATTGTGCAACAGGCACAGCTTGAAATGCGTGCATTATTATTACACTTACGCCCAGTTGCTCTGCATAATAAAACGCTGGCACAAGGTCTTGAGGAACTAATTATTGAGCTACAGCAAAAGGTATTTTTTCATATTGAATATGAACTTGAAGAAATGTCGTTATCCAAAGCGGAAGAGGATCATTTATTCCGTATTGCACAGGAAGCATTATCGAATACGCTACGTCATGCCAAAGCGAGCGAAGTTGAGTTATTGCTCGTTGCCCGCGATGATTTAGCAATTTTGCGTATTCAGGACAATGGCCTCGGCTTTGATGTCGAAGCCGATAAATCTACTTCTTATGGTCTACAAAACATTGCTGAACGTGCGGTAGAGATAGGCTGTATGTACAAAATTGTTTCAGTGCCTGGGGAAGGTACAATTGTAGAGGTGAAAATCCCTTTACAAAAGGAGGTTGAAGTGAATGATTCAAGTGTTAATAGTGGATGACCATGAGATGGTGCGTATCGGTGTATCTGCCTATTTGTCAGCACAACCAGATATCACCGTTGTAGGT
This sequence comes from Lysinibacillus sp. G1-3, assembly GCF_056322905.1. NCBI lineage: Bacteria > Bacillati > Bacillota > Bacilli > Caryophanales > Bacillaceae > Lysinibacillus > Lysinibacillus sp. G1-3. The sequence continues at coordinate 10,921 of NZ_JBWHYQ010000025.1, read as the reverse complement.
GAAGCTGAAAATGGCAAAGAGGCAGTGGAACGCGCTCTCGCCTTGCGTCCAGATATTATTTTAATGGACAATGTAATGCCCGTCATGACAGGAGCTGAGGCGACAGCTGAAATTTTAGCAGCATGGCCAGAAGCAAAAATTATGATGGTGACAAGTTTTTTAGATGATGACAAAGTCTATCCTGCATTAGAGGCTGGTGCAGTCAGCTATATTTTAAAAACGTCAAATGCAAAGCAAATCGCCGATGCCATTCGTAAAACAATGGGTGGCGAAACTGTTTTAGAGCCAGAAGTAACATCAAAAATGATGCATCGTATGCGCCATGGCTCTAGTACCCCACTGTATGAGCAGCTTACCGATCGTGAAATGGAAGTATTATTGCTTATGGCTCAAGGCAAAGCAAATCAGGAAATCGCCGATGAACTATTCATTGCATTAAAAACTGTAAAAACACATGTCAGCAATATTTTAGCGAAACTCGATGTTCAAGATCGCACGCAAGCGGTTGTCTACGCTTTTCAAAACGGTCTAGCGAAGTGAGATTTTCCAAAAAATACGAAACTGCATTTCTACCAATGCAGTTTCGTATTTTTTACCCTAATCTATTAAAAATTTCTTGAAGCTCGTTTACACTGTTAACTATGTATGTTGCTTGTACATCCGTTAATTCGTCAAGTGAGCCATAGCCATAAGTAACACCGATCGAATCAATTTGATTTTCATGTGCCCCTACAATATCGTATTTACGATCACCAATCATAATAAATTGATCGATATTGACTTCATCAAATTGTTCGCGTACGAATGCGATAACTTCTCCTTTAGCTGAACGTGTACCATCTAAATTACTACCTGCTACGAGGTCAAAAAAATCTTCTAGATTGAAATATTGTAAAATTTTTTCTGCAAATACAGTTGGCTTAGATGTAGCGATCGCTAACTGATATCCCTCTTTCCGTAAATATTCTAATAATAAGGATATATTTTGATACAATTTATTCTCATACATGCCGATTTGGATAAATCGTTCACGGTAATAGGCAATCGCTTGCTGAATTTGAACATCATCCAATCCATATATTTCTCGAAATGATACTTGTAAAGGCGGCCCAATAAACGTTTCAAGTTTATTTAAGTTTTCTTCAACTATACCAATTTTTTGTAAAGCGTATTGGACAGATTTCGTTATCCCTACTTTAGGATCAGATAGTGTGCCGTCTAAATCAAATAAAACAATGCTATACTTTTTCATACCTAGCTCTCCTTTTATTTTTATAGAATTGATTGATACACTGTTGAACCAAAATCATGAATATCCTTAATATAATCAAAACCTTTAGGTGAACCAAAGCTATTAAATCCACGAACTGCCGTAATATTTTTATTTGGAATTACCAATATTGCAACACTTGTGTAACCAAGTAGTTGAAAGCTTCCTTGTGGCAATACTGGGCTTAACTCTGTATTCCCCTCTCTTTGTTGAGGCTGAACAAACCAGAAAAAACCATTAGTTGGTAGATTCTTTGGTTTAGAAATAGGAGATTGAATTGTCGTCATTAGCTGTATGATTTCTTCAGGTATCATTTGTTTTCCATTCATTCTCCCTTTATCAAGAAGCACTTGTCCCCACTTAGCTAGCTCTCTTAAAGAGCTATACATATTCATTTTGCTGCCATCACAAACATCGCTTTTATACCAAAATGGACTATCATTATGTATTACTTCTACATGTTGTTCCCATTTTTCACTAAACCAATTTGTCTCAGTAAAAGACAATGTCTGAAATATTTGCTCATTTACAATTTCTGCAATAGTTTTTCTAGTGACCTTAAAAATAACTTTGGCAAGTAATTCTACATTGATATCTCGATATGCCCAGTTATATCCTGCTTTAAATTCTTTCATTACTTTTTCATTTTGTAGACGCAAACCGTGAGTATGTGTTAGAAGGTGTCTAATCGACACATCTGCAAAGACTTTTTCATCTTTTAAATAATCACTTAATTTATCATCTATTGAGGCAATATAGTTATGATAAATCGCATATGCTACAGCAAATCCTACATAAGTTTTGCGAACTGAAGCAAGATGAAAAAGAGTATGTGGACCTACCCTCATCGCGTCTTTTTGTCGCCCTTGTACACCAAAATATTCTTCTAGTATAGTTTGACCCTGTTTATAAATAATGACTCCGCCACCTGTACAATCTAATTCTGAAAAAGTTCCCTTTACTTGTGTAACTATATTTTGTAGCTTCATTTAAAAACACCCCTTTTGCGAACATCATTAAAATATTCTAAAAACTCATACTATCATTGTATATCAATTGGGAAATAACACCACAATAGTTTATGTCCCTTAATCGAATCCTTTTAACGCGAAAAAATACCGCAACACTCAGTGGAGATTTAACCCTTACTGAGTATTGCGGTATTTAATAAATTATAGAGCTTTAACCTTCGCTACAACATTTTCTACTGTGAATCCGTATTTTTCCATTACTAATTCACCTGGTGCAGAAGCGCCGAACTTGTCAATTGCAAGAACGTCCCCTTCAAAACCAGTGTATTTATGCCAGCCGAATGATGCGCCCATTTCGATTGCTAAACGTTTTGTTACAGCTTTTGGAAGAACAGATTCTTTATAAGCTGCGTCTTGTTTTTCGAAGCGATCCATAGATGGCATTGAAACAACTGCCACATCCACGCCTTCAGCTTTTAGTGCTTTTTGTGCTTCAACTGCAAGTGAAACCTCAGAGCCTGTTGCAATTAAAATGGCATCCGCCACTTCTTTTGTAGCAGGAGATACTGTATAAGCACCTTTTGTAACACCTTCACGCACTGTATCAATAGATGCGTCAAGAACAGGTAAGTTTTGACGAGATAATACTAAAACAGTTGGTGTTTTTTCAGATGCTACTGCTAGCTCCCATGCAACTGCTGATTCATTTGCATCAGCTGGACGAACAACAGATAAATTAGGCATTGCACGTAAAGATGCAAGGTGTTCGATTGGTTCGTGTGTTGGACCATCTTCCCCTACAGCAATTGAGTCATGTGTAAATACATAAGTAACAGGAAGACCCATTAATGCAGAAAGACGTACAGCTGGACGAACATAATCAGAGAATACGAAGAATGTACCACCGAATACGTTTAGACCACCATGAAGTGCCATACCGTTCATAGCAGCACCCATTGCAAATTCACGTACACCGAACCAAATATTACGGCCAGCATAATCATCTGCAGAGAAATCTCCAGCGTCTTTCATCGTAGTTTTGTTTGACCCAGCAAGGTCAGCTGAACCACCGAAGAATGATGGTGTTTTCTTCGCAATTGCATTGATTGCATCTCCAGAAGAAGAACGAGTTGCTACTGATTTACCTGCTTCATAAACTGGTAATTCTGAAGCGAAATCTTCCGGTAATTGACCATCCATTGCGTTTTCAAATTGCGTCGCTAATTCTGGGAACTCTTGCTTATATGCTTCAAACTTAGCATTCCAAGCTTCTTCAGGTTGTGCACCTTGAACTTCAGCAGCTGCTGCAAATGTATCATAGGCTTCAGCAGGAATTTGGAATGGCTCGTGCGCCCATTCATAAGCAGCTTTTGTTAAAACGACCTCATCTTGACCAAGTGGTGCACCGTGAGAAGCAGCTTTACCTGATTTGTTTGGTGAACCAAAACCGATAACAGTTTTCACTTCGATAATTGTTGGCTTGCCAGTTGATTTTTTAGCTTCTTCGATAGCTGCGTTAATTGCTTCAACATCTGTACCATCAGCAACTTTTAAATAGTTCCAGCCATAAGACTCAAAACGCTTTTGAACATTTTCTGAGAATGATTTTTCTAAATCACCATCTAAAGAAATATCGTTTGAATCGTATAAAACGATTAACTTTTCAAGTTTTAAGTGACCAGCTAAAGAGATAGCTTCAGCTGCTACACCTTCCATTAAATCGCCATCGCCACAAAGTGCAAATGTATAGTGATCAACGATGTCATGTCCAGGTTTATTGTAAGTAGCTGCTAAATGGCGTTCAGCCATTGCCATACCAACTGTCATAGCAATACCTTGACCTAGAGGACCTGTTGTTGCCTCTACCCCTACAGTATGACCATATTCAGGATGTCCTGGAGTTAATGAATCCCATTGACGGAAGTTTTGAATTTCTTCCATTGGTAAACCGTAGCCCCCAAGGTGAAGTAGGCTGTATAGAAGCATAGAGCCATGACCTGCAGAAAGTACAAAACGATCGCGGTTATACCATTTTGGATTAGCCGGATTATGGCGAAGTTGTTTTGTCCAAAGCGTATAAGCCATTGGCGCTGCCCCCATCGGTAAACCTGGGTGACCTGAGTTTGCTTTTTCAATTGCATCGATTGACAAAGTTCGGATAGCATTAATCGCTAGTTGATCCGCATGTTGAGTCATTATTTTGTGACATCCTTTCTCGTCCTATATATTGTTCTTATACAGTTTAGTCAACATTGCTTCAGAAAACAATATTTTTGTTATACTATTTATGTTTTATTACATACTTTATCTTTATTCAGTAGAAATATTTATTTTAAGTTTAATATTTTCACAGCAGTGAAACCGTATGAGACTAACTGAATAAAGATAATGCCTCCGGCGGATGTTCGGATTTTGAAAGGAATTAATATAAGGTTGTTAGCATAAAACCTTCGCGTCCTGCGAAAACGGCTAACTGACCTGCATCGGTAAAAACGCCACGTCCTGTGGCATTACCGAAATGACCGACATCGTGTCGGCCCTCGTGCAAGCCTAAGCACATTTCAAAATCCAGACGCTATTACGCCGAGGCGTAATTGATTTAAATGTGACACATTAATTTAGAAATTTATTTTTTTTCGCTTGTTTAACTTTTTCTGGTGTTACATCATTTCCTTCAGCATCTACCACTTTTACGTTTTCAATTGTATCACGCATCGTTGCTCTAAATGTATCTAGGTATTCCTTACGAAGCGCTGTTCGTTCTTTAGCTTCTGCCTCTGTTAATGTACCATTTTTAGACTTAGCAGAAAGTTCATTGATTCGGTTAATTTTTTCTTTTGATAACATAATTACACACCTTTCAATACATATCTTAATGAATATGGTATGCAAAGTATAGCATGTATTCCCTGAAAATGCAGTAATACCAACCTTTCAAGGATCACTTTATTCTTTAAAGTAGTGCAATCTAAGTTTGCACTGTTAACTGATAATTTTCCGGGTGCTTTAAACATTCTACTATTTGAATACGTTTATCAATGGTTATTTTTCTCCCTTTAGTCATAGCTTTGTTCATTCCTTTACCTAATTCTTTTAATTCACTATGACTAGAATACTTATGAATTCATTTTCGTAAAACACGTATTTTGCGAACATCTGTTAATACATAAATTCAATTTACGATTATTTTCCTACATTTTTCCTTAATCGATGTATATGGACAAGAACTTTTAGACACTGCCACAAACCAGCCTTCTTAGCATGAGGGTTTTAAAGCATTTTGATTCTTTGAACAAGAACTTTTAGACATTTTATTATGAACAGATGAAAAGACATAAAATTTAAATAGCTCTGTGTAAATGGTCACTAAAGGCAAATTAATATTTACGTTTTGTATTAAGAAATTAGTTTTTTTCTTTTTCAAATTATGCTCCGATTTCAGTACCTAATGTTGGTTTAGAAAAAAGTTTGATTATAAATACTCGAAACCCTTGATTTTACTGTATATAAAAAGCTGCCATTTTGAATAAGTAATGATCAAAATGACAGCTTTCTTTTGTTTTTAATAACTTTTTTTTAAAAAAGATTGATTATTTTAATTCTCCTTATTCCACTAAAGCACTCCGTTAGTTTAAGTGTAACTCTTCACAATTACTTGATATTATATAGGTAAGTAGAAATATAAATTAGAATTTAGTTTATAGTTATAAAAATAAGTTTTTTATACTCTTATAATTCTTCAAAAAGGAGAGTTTATGAAAAAGACTATTGTTTTTGTATTAACGATACTTATATTATTCTCGGGATTCGCAACACAAAGTTATGCGTTGTCAGATTCGAAATCTGTGGCAATACAAGCGTTGCTAGATGATGCCTCTCGTACATCAGGTGTGCCTGGAATGTCAATCTCAATACTTGCTAATGATGAAGTGTTCTACTTTTCTTCTGGGTATGCAGATCTTGAAAAGGGGTTGTCTGCAAGTGAAAATACACTCTATGAGTTGGCCTCGGTGAGTAAAGCTTTTACTGGTATGGGGATTCTGCTATTGGAAGAGCAAGGGCTGCTATCAATGACTGACCCTATCCAAAAATATTTACCTTGGTTTACGTTAAAGTATCAAGGTAAACCTGTTGATATGCAAAGCCTTACACTAAATAACTTCCTTCACCATACCAGCGGCTTAACAAATATTAGACATACTCAAAATATTCCACAAGGCAATACGCCTGATATGTTGCAAAAGACTGTGGAAACGCTGGTAGATGCTGAATTGGCGTTCTCTCCCGGTGAACAATATAACTATGGAACTGTTAATTATGACGTATTGGGTTTGGTTATTGAGATTGTATCACGACAAAGCTATGAAGACTTTATGAGGGAACAGGTATTTCTACCCTTAGGTCTTCACCAGACGTATGTTTATAAAGAAGATGCTCAAGCCACTGGACAGTTAGCACAGGGCTACCGTTCTTCCTTTTTCATAACAACTCCGTTTAACGCTCCGGATTATGCTGGGAATAAACCTGCCGGCTATATCATTTCTAATACAAAAGATATGGCGCGTTGGATGGGCATACAGATGGGTATCGTGCAGGACATACCCGAAATATTTCACAGGGTTATCGAAAAATCACATAGGGGTGATATGTCTGTTTCGGCTGTCAACGATATGTATTATGCGGCAGGTTGGTCGGTAAACGCCGAACAAACGTTTATAGAACACACTGGGGGTAATCCGAATTTTAGAACCGAAGTAGCCATACTGCCAAATGAACGAACAGCCATCTGCTTACTGAGCAACGGCGCAAATACCAATATAAACCTGGTACTAAAAGTTAAAGATATATTAGACGGCAATCTAACTCAGTCATATGAGATAAGCGGCACACAGCTTTTGGACATCATTTTGTCGTCTACCACAATTATTCTTTGCCTATTGGCCGTTCTGTTATTTCTCTTAGGATTAAGAAAAAGGAAAACGAATGAGCAGCAGCCAATGACAAAAAAGAGAACGATCGTAACAATTATTTTCCTAATCGCTACGATTGCCCAGTGTATAATGTTTTTTGCCTTCGATTGGTCAACGATACTTATTTGGCAAACATATAGTGTTCTTACAGCTTTGATTTCGTCAACATTATTAACAGCAAGCATTACTTGGTATATACTCACCGATAAGATGCCTCGCTCCGAAAATAAGTATAATGTTAAGTAATTAAATTCCAATTTATCAATATTCTTAATTTAAAAAACATAAGACACCTCGGTGTCTTCTTTAATGTCATCGACACTTCTCCTAGTTAAACCCACTTGCTATTTCTTCCACTAACCTGCCCCGTTAGTTCAATAAGAAAAAAAGAGCTGCCTATGCAACTCAATGATTTTCAAGTAAAGCACCCATTAGCACAACAACAATTTAGTCATTAAACATTTTTTCAATATTATTTAGTTCTATCTTTTCTTCTTCTGTACGATAATCGTTATATTCATTTTCAACAGTTATTCTTAACAGTCCATTCTGAAAGAATGATAACAATCTTCTTGCTTCATTAATCATCTTAGGTTTAATATTTTTTAATATTTCTCTCTTACAATCAATTTCGTTTTTATTCCATTTCTCTTTTTGATGTAATTTAGGAAGATTATCAATTCCAGTAACATAATTAAGCCCTAAATATCGAAGAAACGAATATCCACTGCAATAATCGTCGTATATCTGCTCTAAAACCTCTACTAAATCACCTTTTTCATAAATTATATTTTCTAATAGTGAAACAATCCGCATTTGTTCAAACTCACCAAATGGAATTTTAATTTCAATAACTTTCTCTAATTCATTTTTAATGTGCCTATTTCTATAATTCAAATCAAGTAGGTTGAAGTAAAAGTCACCACCATAAACCTTTTCAATTTTTGGTGTATTATAAAGCCATTCTTCGAATTCCGAAACGCTAATTAGCCCTTTATAAATTTTATAAAACTGCATTTGAATGTCCTTTTCATTGCTCACTCGCTTACTTCAACTCCTTAAATTCTAACTTCGCTTCTTCAACTCTTCTGCCCCGTTATTACAATAAGAAAAAAGAGCTGCATATGCAACTCGATGATCTTTAATTAAAGCACCCCGTTCGTATTATAAGGTCAGCCAGAGTAATCTGGTTGACTATTTTTTATTCAATTTATAGATTGATAGTAGCCGGGGTAGAACGGAAGCACCCGTGGCACTTGATCCCGACAACTAAACTGTTCGCCCTCTACTTGTTAACACATGATTAGGCTGGTTGGGACATAGTGATCCCGTATAACAAGCGAAGATATGAATAACAAGCTAGATAGAGGTTACCGGTCAATACACTACATGAGGAGGAGATAAACTATGAATCCAGTAGTAGGTCTGGATGTCGCAAAAGGTGAAAGTCAGGTTCAAATGTTCTTGGATAAAAAAATGCCCTATAAAAGCAGTGTGAAGATTGAACATACGGTGGGAGGACTTGAAGAGTTACACTCTTATTTACTAGATTTAGAGCGTCAAACAGGATTAAAACCACCTGTTGTATTGGAATCAACAGGTCACTATCATACCCCAGTTGTGCAATTTTTAGAAGCTAGAGAATATATTGTCATTATCGTAAATCCGCTCGTTTCATACCGAGCTAAAAGCTCTAGTTTACGAAAAACTAAAACAGATGTAATTGATGCCTATCACTTAGGCGAACTGTATTACAAAGAGGATTTAGAGCCGCAGAAAAAACGTGGTATTCGGCTTTTAAACCTTCGGCATCTAACAAGGCAACACGAAAATATGACGGGAATTATGGTTCAAACAAAGCTACAATTTCAAGCTGTATTAGATCAAGTTTTCCCTGAGTATAAAGGAGTTTTTGGTGATTTGTACGCAGAGATTTCATTAAGGACTTTACAGTCCTACCCTACATCTGAATTAGTACTAAACGCAGGTGTAGAAGAGATTGCACAATTTATTGATAAGCATTGTAAAGCACGTTCATTAAATTGGGCGCATGAAAGAGCTGAAGTATTAATAGTAGCTGCAGAACGCAACCCATTTCAGTCAACGCTTTATCAAAGCCTTCTCGTCAGTCTGAATATGTATATTGATTTACTTCAAGCTTACCGTCAACAACTTTCTACGTTAGAGCGTGAGATTGATCAATTGGCGGCACAACTCGAAGAATATGAATTAATCCAATCACTTCCCGGTGTAGGTGAAAAAATCGCGGCCACGATACTTTCAGAAATTGGGGAAATTGAGCGGTTTAATCATCCAAAAAAGTTAGTAGCCTTTGCGGGACTAGATCCCAGTGTGTTTGAATCAGGTCGCTTTAAAGGCACGAAAAATCACATTACAAAACGCGGCTCAGCTAGGCTTCGCCATATGCTTTATACAGCCGTTCGCTGTTCCATTCGAGATAGCCGTAAAAAGAAAACAACAGATGAAACTATTGCCCGAAACAAACGATTACGAGCCTTCTACGATTTAAAACGTGAGGAAGGAAAGCCGTATAAAGTAGCCATTATTGCTTGTGCTAATAAGCTTTTACACTGGATTTATGCGATTCTAAAAACGAAAGCACCATTCCAAGAAACTATTTAATAACAGCATTTTCAAATAAAACAAAAACCTTCCAAACTGAATGAGGAGGGTTATTTGTCTTGCGCACTTTTAGTATAACATGAAGTGTTTTTGGATTATCAATGTTTTTCTTGACATTCTATTAGCTGGTTTAGTTGAAGAACTAATTTTACGCATAACTCCCTTATAATTATCGTTAGCGGAAGTCATTTTCCGAATGTTCTTTCGTTAATTTCTCAAGTGCTTTAACATAAGCATCTTTGTTTTCCTTACTTAACTCACGCATCGCCCTTTTCCAATATTCCCCATCTACACCTGATAAATGTGGAGTACTTTTTCGTACAGCTTCTTGCATATTCGGTTTATCCTCTTTACTAGCGTCTTTAATAAACTTTGTTGCTTTTCTTGCATCTGTTACCCCTACTTGTATGTCTTTGTGAATGTCTTTGTATTTATCAGGAACTTTTATATATTCCATATTGTCTAAAATCTCATCCATCTTGTTTGCTGTTTTTAAAATATCTTTTTCTTTGTCTTTCATAGCTTTCATCGAGTTTACTATGAATATATCCTTCATGTATTGAAACTCTACTACTTGTTCACAAATATAATAGGGATACTGTTTCTCTGATATTACTGTTTTCATTGTTGATTTGCTTACCTGCTCAGTCTTAGGAGTAGACTCTTTATTTTCTACCGCACAACTTACTAATAATAGAATAGGTATTGCTAATGATACGAGTTTCGTTGCTTTCATTATATATCCTCCTTTTAGAAAGTATTGTAATTAATTAACATATTATACCATAACGTAAATTATAAATAATAGATATATAAAATTCCTATCATTTGAAAGAAGTGATTTGTCATAAATATTGGATGTATATTCAATACCTGTCAGGTTACATAACGCATCATTATCGGTAGCAAGAAAAAATTCTTTAATGAATGGAAAGTTCCTTCTTCAACTAAACTCCCTCTATAAACATTGATGTATCAACGGTTTCCGCCATTTCATGATGAAGAGAAAATATTTTTTCACTTCATTTACAAACAGTGTTTTGAATTTATTGTTATAATTTACAACT
>NZ_JBWHYQ010000024.1:0-72188 GCF_056322905.1 Lysinibacillus sp. G1-3 | reverse complement strand
TACTCATGATGTTCTCCCGTTCATAAATGGTATGGTTAGTATAACGGGGTTTCCAAACATTGAAAATAGAAAAACCCCGAATAGGTCCACTTTTTTTAAAGTGTCCACTATTCGGGGTTCAGTTCAATTCCCATACTAAGTTCCTTTTTTATATGTTCTTTATTAATCAGAGGCGCTATTACACCTTTAAGCAGAGTAGATACACTTATATTGTGAGCAGTTGCTAGTCTAGAAATATAACTGGTAAGACTTTCAATAAAAGGTGTCCCAATGCCTATTGGTTCTAAATTATATAATACAGTTCTATTTGATAAAATATTTCCAATTTGTTTCTGATCATCTAATTCATCAATAGTTAACCTTAACATTAATACCTCCAAAACTTTAAATAATGATAATTCACTTTAAGAAATAAAAAACGAGTAGGAATAACCCACTTACTAAACTTCTACTTTCACAAACCAACATTATCTCTTTCTGGTTTTCTTTTTCCTGGGGTTGAATTATATTTTTTTTCTTTATTAACTGGTTGCTCTTGTTTACTTGTTCCAAGAAGTGCCTTTAATTCTTCTTTATCACCTTTATTTTCTTTAAAAATTGTTTCTCCATCCAATGCTTCGTTCGCCAATGTTAAAAGCTTTTTTGTGTGTAGGGCGTTCTTTTTTAAATTTATAAAAGTAATGGTCTCTTCATCATTTTCAAGAGCATCTGATAAGCATCTTTGTAACCAATTTTTTAATATACCTGTACACCCAATAGAATTTTCATACAAATATTCAAAATGTCCTATCAAATCCGGTTCTTCTTGCAATGGTAATATTTTTTGGAAAGTTAGTAGAATAGATTTAAAATTCTTTTTGTCAACCTCATTTTTAAAATCATATCTAGGAAAATGAATTTCTTTCACCCTTCTTGATAATTGCCCATCTAGATTAAATACAGCACTTAAATCATAGGTCCCAAATAAAACAATTTTTGTATAACTCATATTCGCTAAAGATTTTATTGAATTAAATTGTTTTTGGTTTTTTTCACTATCTCCTCTTCTGTCATTATTTATTTTAAAAAAATGTTGGGCTTCATCTATTAGAAGAGCTTTTGTCTTTCTATTAAAAAACGCACTCTCTATAGATCTTCGTAATGCCGCTGCAGTAGATGGAAGGCGCGCCGAATTTACAGTGTTATTATTTTTAATTTTATTCAAAACATTAACATCTATTTTTTTATCAATTAGTGGCTCTTTCAACGATGAAAGAACTCTAAAATAAAAATCCTTCCAATTAAACTTACCTAAATCTGGATTAGGGAGCTCTATACCTGCTATCGGAATTATACTTTTATTTTCGTCGAGTTCCTGTTCCATATCTTTTATTATCAAAGCCTTAGTCGCATTAAATAATCTAGATTTACCTACACCAGATGGGCCTACTACCATAATAATGTTCTGTGATCCTTTATAGATTTCATTTTTTAATTCCACTAATACTTGTCTCATTTTAGGATGGCTAACAGTAAAATCCGTAAAAAACTTTTCACGTTCATCTTTAGATTTCGTTAATAAGTCGCTATACTTTTTTAGCATTAAATCAACTCCCCAAATATTTCGAGCTCATCTTCATCATCACAATTATTCATTTCCAAAGAATCAAAATCATTGTTTGATACCTTCACATTTTCTATAACTTTTACCTCTGTTTTTAAAGGTTTGGATTTTTCATTATTTTCAAAAGTAAGTTTTTCTTCTATTTCCTCAGATTCAAGAATATAACTGGCAATCATTTTTGCGGTCACTGTATTATTTTTTGAATATAATTTATTTTTTTGCCTAATTTCTTCTGCAATAAATTTTATTTGTTTCTCTGTCCTTCCATTTAGATATTTATATTGTTCAGATATGCATTTTACCCATTCGCTATTAATAAATGCATAAGCTATTCCCATATTAAATGGATCATATTTTACTTCTATTTGAGTCTTTTCAATTTTAGGATTTCTAAATTGTTCACACCAATAATACGAATAATTTAGCTTAATACCTTGCCCAGGATGAACCTTTCTTGTTTTTCCTTTAGGAGCGGGAAATGTCATTAAAATAAAAGTTTCATCATAAGGAATGTAAGTTTGGGGACGATTACCTGACATCATTATAGATTCCTCAAACGCTACTTTCGGGGTTTGGTTAAGAGATGGATTTTCCATATTGTCATAAACATCATCAATCCAGAAATCTAACCTTTCATTCAGTTTCTCAAGTGTCCATACTGCTTGTTTTTTGGGATTTACAGATTTAGTTACTTGTCTTACATTTTTTGTGATTTGAGTATTTCCTTTTAAATTATGAATTAATAACTCATTTGTAATTCCAAATAACCTTTCTACAACATGACCGAATTTTGCCTTTGCTGGAGGTCGTTCTTTCTTATGAACACTATATAAAGCAAGTAAGGATTCAAAATACACACTATTGAATTCCTTTCCCCCATCTACCACGATATAATTCGGTAAACGACTATATTTTTTTACACATTCTCTAATTACCATCATACATGAACGATAAGATGGATTTTCAAAGGTTAAATAAAATGCAAGAACTCTTCTTGAAAAAGCGTCAATCATTAAAGTAAGCCATGGTTTAATAGTTTCATTACTTTTAATTTTAAGTTCAATATCTAATTCGGTATGATCAATATGTGCTATTTGAAATATTCTTTCTCCATGTTTTGGAGTAGTAAATTCTAGTTCAGTATAAATTTCTTCATATTTATAAGAAGCCCTTTTTCCTTTTCTCTTCTTTTCAACTTCATATTTTGAACGATTATTAATCGTATTACAAAAAGTTTGATATGAAGGAATATCAATATTGAATTCTTCGCATTTAACAAGTAATTCGCGATAAACTTGTTTTGCAGATTTAAGCTTACTTGTTTCATAACTATCTGTTATAATTCTATTCATCAATTCAATTGTATCTTGGTGTAACTTAGAATTTCTATTTCCTCTTTTTTTAGTTTTAGGGAGAAGACCTACATAACCATTTCCATGTAACTCTTGTGCATCTTTGTATTTTTTCACCCAATTTCTAAGCGTTCTTTCTGTAACTGTCAATTCTAGTTCTTCACCTTTTAAATAAGTATTAATAATTTCGTATTTTTTATTTGCGACCTCTAAGTCTTGGACACCAGCCTGGGAAATCAACTTACTAACTTCATCCGTTTCGCTTGGGTCATAACTGTTAAAACCACGTATATACCCTTCTGAAATATACGATTCAAATAAATCTTTTGGTAATTCAACATTCTTTTTTTCGTTCTTTGAAAATAAAAAAACTAAATTACTAAGATAATCAAAATTAAGGATAGTCCAAGTTGTATCACCCCATAAAATATCATTTCCGCTCTTCAATTCAATTGCATGAGATTTTTTTTCACCTCTTGTTTCCGCAATAATAGAAAATCCTTTATATTGCGCCTTATTTATATAAACTTTTACAAGTTCCGGTTCAGTTATTAAATCATTATATAAATCTATATAGATAACATTTTTTGCAATTAATGAATATATCTCATCAACAGAGAACTGATTTTCTGAACTTAGTATTAGTTCCTTTAAGTACAAACCAGGAGCTGATTGAATTGCTTCTTTTATTTTTGTAATTTGCGAATCATTTGGAATAAAATCTTTAACAATATAGTCCACCAAAAACTCAAGATTACGCTGAAGATTCCAATTGATTTCTGAAGAAGAGCGGATAATAAAATCTAAATTAAATTCTTCTGCGTAAGTCTTACCAGGAGTAAAAACCCATTGGGAATTATGTCTTAAGTATCTTTCTGGATTTTTCTGAGATTTTTTTATAAGTTCTTCTTCCGTTTTACATTCAATCCAATATGCCTTATCTTTTTCTATTACAAAAAAATCAGCTGTTATCATATAGGCCTTTCTCTTATTAGTTTTACTTTGGTAGTAAAAAATCTTTATTTGGGGCGGTTGATCATAGTATTCTAAAACATTATCATTAAATTCCAACATATATATAGTAGGTAACTCAACTTTATGACTTTCAAATTGGATAGTTAGTCCCATCTTCTTACTACTATATCTCCCACTGACATTATGTTTACCACCGCCAACTCTCCTCGAAGGAGGAGACTGTCTTATTCGTTGAATTTCTGTTACTGCTTCTTTTGATAGATTAAGTTTCTCTGCCCATACTTGAAACTCATTTGAACTCATCATTGAAAAGTACCTCCCCTTGCCCTCTTGATATTTGTGTTTAATAAGTCTCTCCACTGGTCTTGGAGAACCTTTTCTGGAAGTAATCCATATTTTGCTTAAATATCGCTCTATTTTACCCCTGCTTGTATTAATACCTTTATTAATCAATAAATGAAGCCATTATTAATTTTTTCTTTTAACAATTGAATTCTATAACTTGATTTTTGTTCTAAAAATCACTCTTTCTTTTGGAAACCTATCTACCATAATCAGGGAAACTAGTAAATAATATAGACCTTTCCCTCCCTACTATTTTAGCTGCCTCTACCCTAGAAATCAGAGTGTAAGATACTAAAAGTTCCTAAGACCATCTTGAATTACTACAACATCTAATTGTTTCTGAATGTTTTATCATACAACACTTTAATATTATAGATAATTTTAACATTTAAGCATTATATTTCTACAAAAAAATTAAATTGATTAAATTTAATACTCTTTCACAACTTCTTATTAAATCTAGTCGACTATTATTCATTCGTAATAATGTTTGAGTATTTTGATAAATAAATATATGCTAACGCAATTCTTGTACATCTAGTTCTTCCATAATAATATCTTGAGCTTTTTAAATACCATATTAGAGGATAATAAATAACCCTTTTCATCATCCAATTTCTTAAGCAATCTGCACACACCATGACAAGGATTCTTTTATAAAATTTCTCATTGGGATTATACCTTTTAGTTTATATTAAGTAAGATTGGCCAAATCTTATCTTGTGGTTAATTTTTGCGTTGACCGTCAGCATAAAACCTTTTACCTCCATAAATAGCGCTTCGTTTTAAATAGTCTTTTTTCATTTTAGGTATTACTATCTTTTTTTCTGGTCTCCAACATTGATGTTATGTTTTAAGCGACTCTAATTAAATTACTACTTAAACTCTCAACTAATCCAGTTCATATGATTTTTCTAACATTCAAACCCTTCATTTCATTTGATAAAACAAGTAATCAATATTTCTTCTAGCCAAATCTTTACTATTTGTTAATTTATTTATGGCCAAGTAATCTATTAATTATTCATTTGTATCCCAATAATTCTCATTCTATACAGATTAATTTTTCCTCTACCCTAAATATAGGAAAATTTCGAAATTTGTTTAAAGAGAATCCTCGTTATATATATTTAGGATATCCTGAAAGTTACAAGTAAAGTACCAAGCCTTCAATATCATTTCCAATCTCGTTTGTACAATTCACAAACAACGTCGCATCTAAAGTCCTAATGTGGTGTTTAGATATATTGCAGAAAGTTAAATTTAAGAAAACTTATCGCTGTTAAACATAAAAACAGAGTTAATATACAAAAATATTTATAATCAACTCTGTTTTTAAGAAAATCAAATATTTAATTAAAGCTTGCTTATAGTAAGAACCTCATTAATTTTCGATAGGTGAGCCTTGAAGCTATAACTGACTTTTCCAAATAATAAGAACATCTCCCTTCCCAAAATTTTGATAATATAAATATTCAAAAAAATATACAGATATGATATAGCGGTAATACTTGGTTATCAATGTTTAACTGATGGGGATAATCTCACTCACTGTATTTATTTTACAGTTACTATGTTTAAATTTAGCTTTTTTGTCCACTTTTCAAACTCATTGAATCCATCATATCACCCCTTATGATTATTAAATAAGCTTATGTTCTATCAATAAATTTTTCCAATATTCCTTTAGTACTCTTTCTCTAAATACACTTCTTTTACTTAATCTCTTTTCAATTTCCCTTCTACTTGGAAATATTCCGTCATCAACTAATAAGAGAAAAATAACTTGTACCTCTTTCTTTAATAAATTGATTCGTTCAGTCGCTTTTTCTTTTGTGAAACTTTTATATCTTTGAGAAATCATTTTACAGTACACTGGAAATTCCCTATACAAAACTCGTCTATCTCTTCCAATTTGATTAGCAGCTAAAGTCATCGAAATTGGAATTTCTAATTTTAAAATACCTTCAAGTTTTTTTTCTATTAAACGGAAATCCATAGGAATAGATACTCTTTGTAACTTTTCATAATTGGAGAAAAATGAATTTACAGAATCAGTATTTATTTCTACCTTTTCAACCTTTAATAAAAAATCTGTGATCTCAATGTTCAATTTGAAACAAATTAATATTATTCCCTCTAGTGTAGATTTATTTACCCCTTTAATCCAATACCATAAAGTAGAATTTGGAATACAACAAAATTTAGACATTTCAGATAAATTACCACCAAAAAAATTTTCTTTTATAAAATTTAATTGTTTTATGATTACAAACTCCGATTGAATTAAACCAAAGTCTAACTTCATAATATTGCAAATATTCAGACTAAAAAAACTTTGACGGTCTGTAATTTCTACTTTTTTTTCAGTCTCAGGGTTACTTTCTCCCAAAAAAATAAAACAGTTTGAACAATATCCCGGTATATTTTTTCTTGTAAGAAATTTAATTTTTTTATGACAGTTTAAACAAAAATGTAAGAGGAAACAATTGTGTTCATTACAAACCATTACATTTTTCAAGTACCATACTAGAGGATAATAAATTTCCAAATTTTTAACATACCATTCATTTATACATTTGGGACACCACGATAAGTAATCATTGAATAAGTTCCTAAGCGAAAAAAACTTTTTAAAGCGATATAAAGTAAGTTTAGATAAATCATTTCTTGTTGTAAATAATTCTAATACTCTTACTGTATCTATCGAATTCTCCATACATCCATTTATTGTTTTAGCTCCTTCAAAGAAACTGTCACCACCATAAATAGCGCTTTTTACCAAATAATCTTTATTAAGTTCAGGAATGATAAGTTTATTTACCAGTTCCCCGACATTAATATTATGTTTATAAGCAAGTCGAACTATATAACTACTAAGACTTTCTACCATTTCTGTTCCTAGCCCCAGTGGTTCGATATTATATAATTCACTTCTTTTATTCAATATCATACTTATATTCCCCTTACATAATATTTCAATATCTTATTACTAACAGTTAACATAAATCCTTCAAAATATACTCTTGAGTTATTTTTTATACTTTCTTAGTATTTAATGGCCATGATTAATGAATTGCGTTCCATAGGTTACGTCCATGTTTCCGCAAAAAAATTTCCCGATGAATATAGGCAACCGGTTAGATCGGTATCCAAAATAGAAAATTTCCCCTTTATACTTCTAATACATTTAATTAATTTAATTCTAATCGTAACATTATTATTACTATCTATTTTTACATTTCATTTTAAGAAAAAGAGTCGTTTATAAAAAAGATAATCATTATGAAATGATTATTTAAAAACATTAACTTATAAAAGATATGCTTCTGTCCCAAAAACACCCAGAGACACCAATGACCATGTAAGAGGATGAAACATAACTAATGTCCTTTATGAAAGACGAATAATTTTTAAATTAACAAAGAATATAAATAGAAAACCGGACTATTACGAAACACAGAATCCGCGTTTCGTAATAGTCCGGGTTTTTCATTAACTAGAATCCTTTTGTACCAGGCTCTTTTCTGTGAAGTGAGAAAAATGGATGCCTATTCAGAATCATACTAGAAAACATCACACACGCTTCTTAATGTTTCTTACTCCTATAAAAATTGCTGAACTCATTCAAGAGCTTGAAAAATCACTTCAATTAAAAGTTCTTAAATTAGTGATCGAAATATCAGGACGTATTGAAGTTATGAAACAAGAAGTATCAAAAGTTGTTCAAAATAAAAAATACACAATGAACTATCCCCCTAAAACAGCAGGACGAATAATGACAAACTGTTTTGTGTGCATACCTCAACACTTTAACATTCAAGAATCAGTTGAGAAGTTCAAAATATTTGCTGAGTTCTCAAACGATTAACTATTTATATGTAATTGACAATGTGAAAATCAGTATTTATTTTATCGAAATTATGTAATATTATTACAAACTATATTGCTATGATTCTGAATTAAGTTTCAAAGACTTGATTAAGTCATGTTGCATTTATAAAAAAAGGCGGCTATTTTTGAATTCAAAAAATATTTCAATCTGTTTTTAACTAACAACATTACACTTCATAATAATCACCTTGTGTCCTTTCTGCTAATTTAGCATTATTCTTAAATGGGTCTTACATTCATCGCATATACGCAAATGATCTTCAACGATTTCGATAGTATCCTCACTACAAATTCCATCGATGTATAATGACAATAAATCTTTAATAACATTACAATTCAAAGTAATCACGTACTATTTATCTCTCCAATCTCTTTATAGCTAAGGTTAATTGATTGTAAAAAATTTCACGATAAGGCTCTTTTAAAAGATGTATTTTTTTGTATCGAGATAAGTGTAATGCGCTTAATGACTTCGATCTCTGGCCCGTCAGCAATTGATAGGATATCTAAATCCATTTACATTATATTTTCAACACTCCAATGTTTTGCTTCTGCATAATTCGATGAGCGAGCTCCATTTATGATTTTTGTATTTAATAAGGCATACATTATTTATCAAGGAGGCGGACTCCGTATTGTTGGTTAATGAAGTTGAAAAGATAAAACAAGTTAACTACTCTTTCTTTACGAAATATCATTTCATCAAATTCCCTATAATAATTATTCCAAAATAAGGTGATTTGTTCAATTCCTTTATTCAAGAATAGCCGTTTATTAAAAAAACTGCATATCAACTCAAAGTTTTCAGTCAAATTTTATTATAAACTCACGATTATTTTACATCTCACAGACTTTATTTCAAATCTATAGTTAATTAATAGACTAAAGTTTCAAAAACTTCATTTAGAAAAGTCTTTCCTTTGCTCATCCCTCTATATACTATTCTACAAAATGGTCCTATTGTTGAACAAAGCTAAATACAATTATTAAACTAAACTGCTCTTAATATGCTAAAAAAATGCACAACTATAACCGTTGAAGTCTAATTCTGTTACTTTTTTACACTTACAATTTTGTATTTAAATAATATTGTTGTTCCAAAATTCATAACGAAATGAACAAACAATGTAATTCTAATCACTGTTTCTACTATCACTCTATATATACACTTCGAACACATATTTTTATATTATCTACGATTACCCCAGCTCCTTGCAATAATGGTATCACATGATTATTTAATAATGTGTCCTCATATTTTGGAGTGCTTTTTAACATATTCTTTAATAATTTTTATAGATTGCTGGCTATATAGTTCTTCACTAAATAGATCTATTATTTGAAAAGTATCAATTAAACCGATTCACATGCTTGTGAGGCAAGGGAGGTTTACATTTTTTGTGTAACAGTAAACAACAATGACTGAAACTATAAGTGTGTAGTATCTAATGTGTACTAGATAAAATTCCGACATTTTATTATCTGATCGGTTGAATACTTTTACTTACTTGAATTGCCTTTTCGAGTTTGTAAAAATACTCTTTACTTACCTCCCATATGCCTGGTGCTTTCTCCGCTGGTTTACTCCCATCTGGGGTATTATCCCATTCAGGAGGATCAAATTTTAATCTTATTGTTGTGAGATGTGTCATTCCACCACTAACATATAAAAAGCCTTGATTACGACTTTCCATATACCTATTGTAAAATTCAGGATTATTTTTCTTCAAGTGCTTTGTGAAGTAATTCATACTTTGGCCCAATGCAGTAAATCCAATTGCCAAATCAACCTTGACTTGTTCCAACGAAACCTTTATATCATTTGGCAATTCAGTAGGTACCCCTAATTTAGACAAAGAGGAGAGGCTTCTTGTAAACCTTTCCTCCACAGATAAAGCAATATTATACAAATCCTTTTCTGTTGCTGTGTTTTGTAATTTATCTAGTTCATAAAAGGGCTCTATACTAAATTGGAGTAAATCATAAATTTCATTTTCAAATTCATTGAATTTCTGTTTTTGTATGTCCATTTCTGCTTTTACTTCGGTTGTACAAAAGGGGATGAAAAATGATAAATTGAACAACATTAAGATAGCTAGATATTTAATTAACCTCACGGGCATATAACTCCCCCTTATAAAAAGTTTAATCTTAATATCTCCCTGACTGACAAAACATGTACGGTGCAATACATTATACGGGGCGGTTTTAACCCAAATTTGCGGTGCCGGACTAAATAGAGGATAAATCAGCAACTGGTTTGTTAAGTTCTTCAATTGGATCTCGCTCTTGTTCATTATTAGATGTATCATATTCGAACAATAATCCAATATTGAGTATATTGTAAACATACTCAATATTATTTTTCATGGATTCACCTCATTTAAGAATAGTCCCCTTTATTATTGTCTAAATTTATTTATGCAATACGCTAATTTTTAGCGTCAGAATAATTAGTTTTATGACTTAAAACTTCTATTCAAAAGTTTCATTTAAAACGTGGAATATTTTATGAATTTAAATGAGACTTACAATGTTAATACTTAATTGTGTATTTATCAATTGTATGAAGTTCCCTATCTAACTTTCATAGGACTCCCTAAAGTTATAACAATTTCAGGTTTATAGAAGAATTGAACTTATAACTTATTGTTTTGATGAATTACCAGTTAAATAAATTGCTATGTAATGGTTGAATCATTTGTTGTTACGATTGATTTGTTTGCTGTTGAGGTTGCTTCGTCTCTGTTGTGAAGATTTGTGCATCTGTTGCAAAGGTTGAGTCATTTGTTGTGCGTTCTGTAGATTTATTTATTCAGAAGGAAAATTGATTACTGAATTAATCAAATCTAAGTACTGAGGATTGGCTAAAAAATAATCTTACACCAAAATATAACGTAGACATTAAAGATGTCATATTAGCGACAATCGACCAAAATGATAACTTGCAAGTTTTCCTGTACAAATAAAGGCAAGGTTAACCCGTTAATTAATTTCCCAATATTGTAAATAAGGTCTAACAATCCCCCTAACTGTATATCCTTCCTTTTGTTCGTAAACTTTAAAATAAGTAATGACTCTTTTCATCCTTAGTCCAGTGGTTTTTACAACATCAAATTCATTAAGAAAAGAATAGTGTCATTCAGGTTTAGCCATTTCTCTACTCCCTTTCTATTGGACATTTTCTTCTGATGCAATCACCAGATTGCTTAACAAGTTCTTTCGTCTTCACAGTCAAATGCCCACACAAAAATACCTATTACATCATAGTAATATTAGTGTATAAAGTTAATCCATTTGCTTTATACCTCCGAATTTTTAGGGTCACTGATGATGCCACAGTGACCCTTATAATTAGTAAGATTTCTACTTTGTGATTTTCTTTTTTTACAATTACTTAATAAAATCTAAATTTCGCATTTAAAAATTGCTATATCGTTTATAATACATACTTGAATGAATTTTGAAAAAGAACTTTAGATTAAGAAGTCTTTGATTTTGTAAATACGAAATTGTTGGACTTTATCAATATAATGATACACATGGTGGTTTACATATCCAAATTAATACAGTAAAAAATCACCTCTAAAATACTTCAAAGAAAAGCAGTGAAATTCTCTAAGGTTGAGATACCGCTTAAAGTAGAATTGGATATTAGAAAAAAGGAAAAATCTATTCCCTGGAATCGACTTAAAGAATATAATTTGGACTTTTAAAGTTCAGAAGTCTAAAAATAAGCATAAAGGTAGGTAAATTATTCTTTTTGAGGCTAGGACATAACTAATTTGTCCTTTATTAAAGAGGGATAATTTTCAAATTAACAAAGAATATAAATAGAAAACCCGAACTATTGCGAAACACAGAATATTTGACGCCCCCCTTTTACTGCACATTTTTTCCATGACCAGTTTACTTTTTGCAAAATGCAAACTACACATATTATAGCTAGGAATGTAAAAAAAGAGGCATATTGTTTCCCTCCTCGAAGGATTGCTGCAGTGAGCTGTTTTAGGTCAATATAAGTCAATTAATTATATAAACTTAGTAATAGAATCATATAAATAGTAGTGTTAAGCAAATACGCTTACACACTCACGATACGTTACTCCATAATTACTATTTAGCCATTTCTTTTTAAGGAGATGGCTCTTTTTATACTTTATGATGGAATGTTTTTTAATACAATTACATGCACTCATTTTGAGATAGCAGACTGTTGCACTGCATCGTCCCAAGTTGTTTATGCTTCGTTATCCCACCGATACATAATTTAACCTTCATACACATTTCATTCGATTGACGACGCTGCGCCTTATTTATGAAATATATATTTGCACAAATTATTATCGAGGGTATCGCACGCACTTATTAGGTTGTGTCGTTAGTTGACCGTCACATCCCCTCCTCATTATTAATTAGGGTCACTTCCATTCGATTGATCCTTTCCTAGTTTCTTTTCTCATAATGTACAGTAAATAATATATATTTAATTAAAGGTTTGAATAAACAATCCGTCATTTTCTAACCATTCAGCTATAAAAACCTCTCTAGTGTTCATTACATTATGAATCCTTAGTTGAACCATCAACCATTCCTCATTTTTACCTATATCCCTTAATTCATCCACTAACAATTCGCCATCTCGAATTAAGGTAACTGGAACATGCACCTGTTTTAAGGGTTTATTAAAATCCTCTCTGGTAGTTTTTTGATAAGCTGATTTTTTCAATATACTGATTGACCCGTTGGATTCTAGATAACAATAAGCTACTTCTCGTATTGAGAATGTTTCAGATTGACGCAATAGACTTTGCAGTTGATTAATATTCATCCGATTTTTTTTTAACTGTTCCCTATTTATAACTCCATCTCGAATTATCACAGATGGTTTTCCTTCAAAGATCAAACGCAGCTTTAGAAATTTTTGCCCTAACATTTCAACTACTAACAAAAGAAGCGCCCATAATACCATAGAATAAATAATGTAAAAAACCCCCACTTTCTCATCGTAAAGAGCGTTTCCTAATAATTCTCCAAGTACTATTGCTGCTATGAATGTAAAGGGCGATATTTGATTTATTATTTTTTTTCCAACTACTTTCACTAGAACGAATAATAGAAAAAAACCTATTACAATTTCTATTGTTAAGTAAAAAATATTCAAACTTTAACTCCCCTTTGAAAAAGAACTATTGTCATTATTCACTTTTTTTCGAGGATTAAAACAATAAAGCAATAAATTACTGTTTTTTTACGAAATTCTAATATAGGGTAAATAGTATAATTAAAATAAACCAGACTTTATATTTAGAGGATTTGAGCCTGATTATATAATCAAACTTTTATTAGGGTCTCTTTTAATAAATACTTTTATAATTGATGGTAAAACGATAGAGTATTCCATATCAGAAAAGGGTGAAATACCGGTCTTTGTCATGCACGGTGGGCACTCCAACTGCTATGAGGAGTTTGGATATGATGCATTGGTTCAGAACGAATTTTCTATGACTACGCCTTCAAGAGCAGGGTACGGAAGGACTTCAAAAGAAATTGGAGAAAGTTTATCTAAAGCTATTCTTAGGATTCCAAAGAGCTAATATTTGTTCCATGATAGATAACTGATCTTTCTCAATCGGGCGCTTTTCTGAAATAAGGAAAGCGTCTTTCTTCAAGAAAAGGGGCCATTGTTGAACAACAATCTTTTAAATGTATAAAAGGTAACTTTACAATGATTTAAACCTCCCAAACTATATAATGTGTTCACACACCCCGCTCATAGCTACTGATGTTACATGCAGTAGGAATTTAGGTGGAACCACGGGTATTCAAGCATATATTCGTCCCTTTGCGGATGAGTATATGCTTTTTTCTGTGTAAATAATTTATTTTCATGCCATGGATGGGAGCAAAAAGTTCATGAATGTTTTATTTACAAAAAAATGGTCTTCGAGAATAAGGATGCTTTTTTCGGAAAATAGTATTTATTAGTTGATTGAACCACCAAAACAAACTACATTTGCAAACAATAATTATTTTGATAAAACAATAAGAAAATCTTAAGAATTAGTGTGTGTGTTTGTTAAGAATAAATTTGTATTATATGTTTATACGAATACTATAGAGGGAACATATGAACATGAGTAGATTGAGGAGTGAATGTAATTGAACATTTTGATTTGTGATGATGATAAAGAAATCGTAAGAGCAATTAGCATTTATTTAGAAAATGAGGGATATCAGTTTTTTAAAGCTTACAATGGCATTGAGGCGCTCGAACTGATTCGTGATCATGAAATTCATCTAATAATAATGGATATTATGATGCCAAAAATGGATGGGATTACGGCGACGATGAAGATTCGGCAAGAACATATGATTCCATTAATTATACTTTCTGCTAAATCGGAGGATCATGACAAAATACTCGGATTAAATATCGGAGCAGATGATTATATAGCCAAACCGTTTAATCCTTTAGAACTTGTGGCGAGGGTGAAATCCCAGCTAAGAAGGTATACGACATTTGGAAGTCTTGAGAAGAGTAGCACTGTATTGCAAACGGGTGGGCTTACGATTGATGATGAACAGAAAGTCATTACTGTTGATAAAGAAGAGGTTCATTTGACACCCGTGCAGTATAAAATTTTAAAGCTTCTTACAGCAAATGCTGGGCGAGTATTCACAATTGAAGAGATCTATGAAAAGGTATGGAATGAAAAAGCCATCAATCCAGAAAATACGGTTTCGGTTCATATTCGAAAGATTCGAGAAAAAATTGAAATTAATCCGAAAGAGCCAAAGTATTTAAAAGTGGTATGGGGAGTTGGGTATAAAGTTGAGAAATATTAGTCATGCACTCATTACGAAAATTATTGTGTTTTTAATTGCCGTTGTTTGTATAACGGGTACTACGAAAGTAATTATTGATTTGGAAGTAAATGAGGTTCATCTTAGTAGTATCAATCAAGAAAGTTATTTTGAAAGCCGAGCATTCGCTGATGAAAGTTACAGTATACTTTCATCCTTAGTGCAATTAATTGGAACATACAAGAGTGAAGAACATATTTTAAGCGGTAAGACCTTAAATGAAGAGGAAAATAATCGCCTCTACCAAGAAAAATATGCAGATGACATAAATCTTAAAAAAGAACAAATCAAGAAAGAACAAGTAAGAGAGTTCTATCGGTTACTCAGCACACTAGAAGCAAATGAAGGAATTGCGTTTTATGCAAGCGACGGAGAGCATGTATTCTCTAATAGTGAACTAAACAAGAAAGAGCAATTTGAATCATTTAAAGCATATATATTATTTGAGGATTACCAAGAAAAGCTTTATCCAAATGAAGTGAAAGAAAGTAATTACTTAGATTATATTACAAGCAGCATTGAAGAGTTGAATCCAAAAAAAGACGTCCTATATTTGGCGTTTAGAGAGCCGTTCATAGAACAAAAAATTGCGGAATGGGAAAAAGACAAGGCGATTGCCAAAAGTAGTTTAAATGAATTTATTGTGTTTCTAGCAGGTTTTATTGTATCTTTTGTTTATTTAATGATTGTCATTGGAAGAACGTCATTTGAAGACAAAGAAATTAATTTAAATGTCATTGACAAATTATATAATGATCTCAATATTGTAATAATGGGTTTTTCAATTTCATTGTGGATAGCAATACTTATTGAATTTGGAGTACCGAATGCTATGTATATGCTTATTACAATACCAATTTTTATCATTGCTTTACTGATGGTTTTATCGCTCGTAAAGCATATTAAAAATAAAACATTACTTCAGCATACACTCATCTATCAAATTCTAAAAAAGATTTCTCTTTGGGTAAAAAGTGTATTTGATAATGGTAGTATCGGTGTGAAAGTTGTACTGCTTGTCATTGGCTATCCAATAGTAGTTGCGGCAACGTTTTTCGTTTTTCCTATTACGATAGGCCTAGCTGCTTGGTTTACACTAAAAAAGGTAAAATCGTTTAACAGTATTAAAGAGGGCGTAGAGCAAATTAAGAACGGAGATCTTCAGCATCGAATTGAAGTAGAAGGTAAAGGGGAGTTTAGCCAATTTGCAGCGAGTATTAATAGTATTACCGATGGGTTAAAAAAGTCGGTGAATAGTGAAATTAAGAGCGAGCGTTTAAAAACAGAGCTCATTACGAATGTTTCACATGATATTAGAACACCTTTAACGTCAATAATTACGTATGTTGATTTATTAAAAATAGAAAAAGACCCTGATTTAATTGCTGAATATATAGATGTGTTAGATCAAAAATCGAAAAGACTTAAGCTTCTAACAGATGATTTATTTGAAGCAGCTAAAGCGTCAAGTGGAAGTATCCCTGTTCAATTAGAACGGATTGACATCGTGTCATTACTTACACAAGGAATAGGAGAAATGGATGAAAAAATTGAAGCGTCTGCATTAGATTTTAAGTTAGCCTACCCAACAGAAAAGGTCTATGTAAAGGCTGATGGGAAACTCCTATGGCGCTCTATCGAAAATTTATTCTCGAATATTTTTAAATACGCACAGCCTGCATCAAGGGTATATATTAGTGTTGAAGATTTAGGGAATGAAATACTCGTGACATTTAAAAATATTTCAGCATATGAATTAAATATTTCAGTCGATGAACTAATGGAACGCTTTAAACGAGGAGACGAATCCAGATCAAGTCAAGGTAGTGGATTAGGGTTGTCAATTGCTGAAAGTCTTCTTCACATCCAGCACGGAAAGTTCTTAATTCAAGTTGATGGCGATTTATTTAAGGCAATGATTTATTTACCGAAATTTCCAAATAAATAGTGTAGAAAAGGAGTAGGATATTTTGAGGATCCTATTCCTTTTTTATGTAAAGGAGGAACTTAATTATACTTCAGCGTAAATAATCAATTGGACTTTTAATATCGGTATTCAAGGTTTTCATCTGGATGATTATAGTCATATCTCTTACTAATAATAAAGGCTCTGTTATTAATGTTGTTATTAAGAGTACTTATTTAAACATATACCATCGTATGACGATTTGTTTAGTGCTTTCATCGAAGTTTGTAATATTTTTGTGCAGATATGAATGCATCAACATAATTCCATTGCTTTTTCCTCTTACTCTAATAACTTCTTTTGTTTTTCTTTTGTCAAAACTTTCACCTTAAATTAAAGTGTCCTTATTGCCGTGAACTACACTTTTAACTTTTAATCAATGTTACATAGACGTATAAATCGACTTAAAACGACCAAAATATAATTGCGTAGTGTCTCACTACTTAAAGAGCTACAGAGATTTCACTCTCTGCGGCTTCTTAATAATAGACCGCCTATCATACTCGAATGTATACATAAGATTAAGGAACCTACCGTAAAAAACATCTTGAATGTATATAAAGGTACCTGTCACACCTAGTTATTAATGTGTTTTTTTAACTTGATCACTTTCTTAAAGTAATAAAAAAATGTAAAAAGTGAATGCTATTTCTTTTTCTACTCATACTATCTTTGCTTTAGCTAAAAAAAAGAAGAGGAAGTGTTAATAATGGGTATTCTTGGTGGAAATCCAAAAGATGAACCATTGCATTATGGTGAAGTATTCAGTGTTTGGTCAAGCTTGATTGTTGATTATGGTATGATTTCTGGCTATCAAACGTTTTATAATCATGCTGGTGACGATGATCTTAAAAAAATTATTGAAGATATCATCGAAACATGTAGGGAAGAAGTAAAGCAATTAGAGAAAATTCTGAAAACAAATGGTATTGCATTACCTCCATCTTCACCTGAAAGACCTTTAGCAAGATTGGAAGATATTCCACCAGGTGCGAAGTTTAATGATCCAGAAATAAGTGCTGCTCTTACAGCAGATGTAGCTGCTGGATTAGTTGCATGTAGCCAAGCAATGGGTACTTCTACTCGTGAAGATATCGCATTAATGTATGGACAGTTCCATACAGCAAAAGCGCTACTCGGTGCCAAACTATTACGTTTGAACAAAAATAAAGGTTGGCTTGTACCACCTCCATTACATGTTAATTATCCTGAAAAATAAAATAAATTCCCCAGAATCGAGGAATATAAATGTATTACTATAAAGAAGAGCTAATTAACATTATTAAACCTGACAAACCAGATCCACAAGCAGCACGTGTTATGCAAGAAATACTAGGTGGTCATTATGGTGAAATGAGAACCATGATGCAATACTTTTTCCAAAGCTCCAACTTCAGAGGGAAAGAAATCCAATATCGTGACTTACTTCGTGGCATTTTCTTAGAAGAAATTGCACACGTAGAACTCGTACAAAACACAATTAATCAATTACTAAATGATTCTGGGGAATCTTCAGCACCTGGTAATAATGGTATGGATCAATCTCCTTTAGATGATGCGGTTAGACATGCAAACCCACACCATTATATTGTTGGAGCACAATCATCTTTACCTGTCGATGCTGCAGGTAATCCTTGGAATGGCTCGTGGGTATATGCACACGGCAACCTCATAGCAGATTTATTAGATAATCTAGTGCTTGAGTCAACTGGTGTACTTCAAAAAACACGGATTTATGAAATGAGTTCTAATCAGACCTTCAGGGAAACACTTGCCTTTCTAATAGTTCGTGACAATGCTCACCAAAATGCATTTGCAAAAGCGTTAGAAACTTTAGGTGTAGACTGGGGAAAACTATTTCCTGTACCGAACTACGATATCAACAAATATCCTGAATGTAGAAAGTTCGTTGAAATGGGTTATCATAATGCACAGTTTAACTTTAGATTAGATCCCACACGTATCGGTGAAATTTTCCAGGGTCAAACTCCAAGTAGAAATGGTGGAGAACTAAATGTGACCCCTCCACCTGAAGGATTCCCTGTACCACTTATGCCAGAGATGCCAAATGAACATAGTCCTGGTCTTAAAGATATGAATAATTAATATAAATTAACATATTTTCAGCTGTAGCGTGCAACGACGTTACAGCTTCTGTATTGTTGTATAGTCACGTTAAATTGCATACACTATCCCTATGAATATCCAATAAGAAATTAAGAATCTAATTGATTTTAGGAATAGTTTCATATATTACTCCGAAATATTTCAGGATCTCTCTAAATAAATAAAAATAATATGCTATATTCATATCTTTTCTTTCATGAAAACCCGAAAATCTCTTTGGCATTTCATTATTGTAATCGTCTTAAGATTGAATGCATATTGTTTTTTACACATTTCTGTTCCACAATCCATAATATTCCCCTCTGCTAATTAAAATCAGATTTTGATATAATATAGTTATATGAGGTTCCGCAATGTATAAAATCACCACATTAAAGATTAAAAAAATCACTCTGGTCTCTCTAAGTGTAGGTTGCATCCACCTTCTTCTTTTTCATTAAAGAGAATCTCATATAAATAAGTAAAGAGGTAAGGTTAATCAATTTGAAAACAAAAAATAAGTTTTATCAGAAAAAACGATGGAAGATCCCTGTCTATATTATTGTCATTCCTATATTGCTTATATTTATAATTGGACAGTTTACACCTATACTTAATACCTTTATTATCAAGCAGCTTTTCGAAGCGGATTCTTTTGCATCCCCTAAAAACATTGAAATAATAAAAAGACAAGTCCGTGTTGAAAAAGATATTATTTACGATAAACATGGAATTGAGAATAGTCTATTAGATATTTATTATCCGAAAAATATTAAGAATGAACTCCCTGTTATCATGTGGATACATGGTGGCGCATTTGTATCGGGTAGTAAAGAACAAACGCAAGAATATGGAATGGCATTAGCTAATGAAGGATATGTAGTAGCAAATATAAACTATGCTATTGCACCTGGACAAAAATATCCTGGACCAATCATACAAACTAACCAGGCTCTTAAATATTTACAGGATAATGTCGCTAAATATGGCGGTGATATGAATCAATTATTTATTGGAGGCGATTCAGCAGGAGCTCAAATTGCCAGTCAAACAATTGCATTAATATCTAATGAGACACTTGCAAAATCAATGGATATTCAACCTTCTGTTGATAAAGAACAATTAAAAGGTGCTCTTTTATTCTGTGGTGTTTATAATATGGACAAAATAGGGACTCAGTCATCTCCAATAATAAAAAAAGGTATCCAATCAGTATTTTGGGCATATACAGGAAAAAAAGATTTCAAGTCCTTCTCCAGACTTGATGAGATGTCTACAGTCAACCATATGACACCTAATTACCCTCCAACCTTTTTGACAGTTGGAGATGCTGATCCACTAGCACCACAATCAACAGAGCTTATTGATGTTCTCAAAAAGAATGGTGTGGAAGTAGAAAGTATTTTATTTGACGGAACAAATACTGACTTAGGCCATGAGTATCAATTTGATTTTACTACTACACATGCTGAACACACACTAGGAAAAACGCTTGCCTTCTTAAAAAAGCATAGTGGGAAATAGCCCAATTATGTACACAATGTTTGGTTATATGCTATAACGTATAATACAACTTAGTATTTCACATGGTATTTCTATCCTCGAAATAAAAGTATGCTTACCTATTTTAGTTATCAATTTAAATCAATAAAACCGATTCCCTATTTCCAAACTATATAGGGAATCGGTTTTTTATATAAAATAACTTATCCTTAGAACTCCTATTTATTAAGTACATCATCTATTGATGACCTGACCTTTCCCTTTTATATCTATCTGAAATCAATATGGAGTGAGTGAAAATTTTATTTAGAGATATAAGGAAGTTTATTTGAGTCAATAATAATTAAATAATAAGACATGTCCGTTTAGATTAGATGGCAACAAACATGGAGAGGATTGTTTGGAGGAGGTTTAAGATAAAATGAACAAAGTTATACAACCAATACATGTATATAGTTTGCTATTTTTATCCGTTAGTTTTTTAACACATTTCATTTTAATTCCAACGATTTTCACGGTAGTTGAACGAGAAGCATGGATAAGTGCCTTGGCTAGTTTAATTCCAATATTTCTTTTTGCATTATTTATTTCTAGAATTACATCTTCATTAAACCAAGTTCCATTCCTTGAGTTAAGTTCATTCCAAATTAGACCACTCTATTTTGTAATAATTACTTCATGTATATTTTATTTAATTTCATCAACTTTCGTCTCCCTCAAATTTACAATTATTTGGGCCGAGGAAAGTTTTAACTCTGATTACCCATATTTTATAACAGTTATTTTATTTATATTAATATGCTATTATTGTTCTCTAAAAGGTATCAAAACCATAGCTATACAGTCATTGATTATTTGTACACTATACATTTTTTTGTTTGTACTCCTCAATTTAGGGAACTCAATGAATAATGAATACGATCTAATATTACCAGTAAATACAAGTAATACTCCGTCCATTTTATGGGGAATATTATACATATGTATCGGTATTTTAGAAGTGGGATTTATTTTAATTCTTTTAAATGGTTATGTAAAAGCGAGGATGAATAAAGGAATAATCGTTTTCTCTATACTATTTGTATTTTTGGTTTTTATTACGATTGTAACTACTATCTCAGAATTCGGCATTTATGTAACACAGAAAATGGTTTTTCCTATAAACGAACAATGGAGGGTTTTGTCATTCGGTAAATACTTTACAAGAATGGATTCTTTATCTGTTCTCCAAATATTATCAATGGCTTTTATTCGCATATGTTTATTTATGTATCTTGTTTCTTCCTTTTTCAAAAACCGAAAATTAATATTATTCATTTTCTATCTATGTTTAACAATAGGATTATTAATCCCTTGGTCTGTTACTGATTTTTTATCATTTATAAAAAACTTTTATCTTCTTTTTATTTTTGTGTTTTTATTCTTATTCATTACAGGTATCTATGTATTAGAAAAAAAGCAAAAGGGAGTTAAAAACTTTGACTGAAGTTAGTAATAATAAGGATTTTTTTTATAAAGAATTTAGTCATCAATCAAATGTATCGATAAGTAGTAAATACTTTATTTTTAACAACGAAAAACACGAAGTAATTTTTATATACTGCCATAGTTTAATTGACAGTGTTCTTTATTTCAATTCTTTATTACCGAATATTAGACTCCTGGCTGAACAAGGAAATTTATATGATGTAGATATAATAAATCGTTATTTAGAGGTAAAGGAGATAAAAGCGTACTCAACAGATGAAATAAATAGCAAAATTTTCACAGGAATTTTATATTTTTATCATGTTCAATCAAATAAATTATATTCAACCAATATAGCTAAACTACCTGAACGATCAATTGAAGAATCAAATATGGAAGTTTCATTAAGAGGACCACGAGATGGTTTTGTTGAAAATATAGATACAAATTTTTCTTTAATAAGAATGAGATTAAAGAGTAAAAATTTATCATGCGAAAATTTCACAATTGGAGATGCGAGTAAAACAAAAGTTTTATTACTCTACATTGATAACTATATTGATCAAAACACCTTGAGAAATGTACAAAACAAACTAAATAAAATAAAAGTAGATAATATTGCAAGTAGTTATCATATTGAAGAATTACTTTATGATAAGTTGAGCCTCTTTCCCCTCCTTGATTATTCAGGAAGACCAGACTTTGTAGTAAATTCTCTCAATAAAGGTCGTTTTGTCATATTGGTAGATGGAAGTCCAAGCTGTTTAATTGGACCAGTAAATTTATTACTTATTTTGAAAGCAGCCGAAGATGATCAAACTAATTTTTTATTTGTGAGTTTTTCACGCATGTTAAGGATTACATCTTTACTAACAAGTATATTTTTACCTGGTTTTTGGATTGCATTAACTGTCCATCAACTTAACCAGATACCATTTCCCTTATTAATATCGA
The DNA here is from genome assembly GCF_056322905.1 of Lysinibacillus sp. G1-3. Classification (NCBI taxonomy): domain Bacteria; kingdom Bacillati; phylum Bacillota; class Bacilli; order Caryophanales; family Bacillaceae; genus Lysinibacillus; species Lysinibacillus sp. G1-3. The sequence continues at coordinate 49,156 of NZ_JBWHYQ010000024.1, read as the reverse complement.
TATCTGCATCTAAAATTGGACTGCCCGTCTCTTCTTCGTTCGAAATTCTTATAATGCTCATTTTTTTTGACCTCTTTCGAGAAGCTGGAATACGTTTACCTAAAGCTGTAGGTCAAACCGTTGCAGTCTTGGGGGGGTTAATAGTTGGTGATGCTGCCATAAGGGCAGGATTTACATCGCCATCGACGTTAGTGATTGGAGCACTTACAGTTATATCTAGCTATACATTAATTAATCAAAATATACTAGGGAACGTATTTTTAATAAGAGTCGCTACGTTAATAATTGCCTCCTTTTTTGGAATGTATGGCTTTGTTTTAAGCGTCTTATTTTTCTTAACATATATCTCTTCATTAGAAAGTTTCGGACATCCTTACCTTTCTACATTAAATAAAGTTAATATACCCAATCTTATTAAAGGTTTTTTTAAAATGCCCTTTAGAATCAAAATAAAAGACTGACTGCTTTTTAGAAGGGAGATTATAAATGTCCCATTACTATACTTCCACATTTAAAATAATATTAATTTTTCCTTTATTATTTGTTCTAGGCGGTTGTTTAGGTACCAAGGAAATACAAAGTGAAGTTTATATTACCGCGCTTGGTATAGATTTTTCTAATGATAAGTATCATTTATATTTTCAAGCTTTCGGATTTACAAATGTTGCGGGCTCAGATCCTGGCATTGCGTCTGAGCCTGCTCCAATTGTTGTTGGTCATGGAGAAGGTGAAACAATTCAGGGAGCAATTGATGATATTGAAAAGAATTCTGTGAACCCTTTGTATTATGGACATATACAAACTTTCTTTATTTCCAAAAATGTATTGGATGGTCATTTGGATGAGTTTTTTGATTTTTTTAGTAGGGATTATTATTTACGTTACAATACTTTAGCTTATGGATTTGAAGATGATATTAAAGAAATAATGAATGTACATGGTCTTTTTTATAAACCACCTATATTAACTTTTCCTTATGATCCAAACGAACAATTATTCTTTAATTCATTCATCTCAACCAGTACTGTACAAGACATGATTAAAAGATATTATGAACCAGTTGGATCAATTATGGTTCCTTCCATAAAAATTAGTGAAGATTATTGGATGGAGGATAATAAATCTAAGAATATATTAAAAATAAGTGGTGCCTATTTTCTTTCACAACAAAATTTAAATGGGTGGATAAACGAAGAAGAACTATCAGGGCTCGATTGGTTTAATAAGGATTTTAACAAAATGAAGTTATCAATAAAGGATAAGTCTGTTTCTATGTTTATTGAAAATATAGATTATCATATAAAAATTGAGGATAATACAATTCCTAAATATATTATAAATTTAGAAATAAAAGCTTCAATTAGAGAAAATCCAAAAAATATTGGAAAAGAAACAATTGAAAATGATATTAAAAATATTATTTTATCACAGTTTCAAAGTACATTTAATAAAGGGTTGGAAATAAACTCCGATATCTTCAATTTTTCAGAAAAGGCTTATCGTTTTAAATCACAGTCATGGACTATAGATGAATTAAATTCCATTACGGATAATTCTATTCAGAAATTTAATATAAATGTTTTCATAAAGGATGAAGGAGCTAAAAAATAATAAAGTGTGATTCTAATAAGATTTTAACAAATAATAAAAACCTAAATACCAATTACTAATTGTGTATCTGAATTAAATATTATACAATTTAAGTTCATGAAGTACCAAGTAGAAGATGAGGAAATGTAATGATCAAATTAGAAGAAACAACAAATGAATTACTTCAGGCAGGCTATACAATTGAGGAAATTAAAGAAGCTTTTGATGAAGCGTTTAATAAAGCTATACAATCAAAGACTAATGATGAAACAGATAACTAATATTAGTTGTCTGTTTTTTTATGGTACTTTCAGAATTTCCCTTATAACCATCCCTATTTTTGTCTATGCTAAAAGTAGCTACTTTTAAATTAAAAATACCAAAAAAGCAGGGATTTAAAATTGAAGAGAAAATTTATTTTAATCATAAGTTTAACCGTATTATTGCTCTCTGGATGCTGGGATGTTTCTGAACCGCAGAGAATGTACTATGTTCATGGAGTGGGAGTAGATTTTAAAGATGATCAGTATGAAGTTTTTTTGCAATTAATTAATTTTTCTGATGTTGCAAAATCCGAATCGATGAATACGCAAGGAACAAAGGCGGAAATTGGACGCGCTAAAGGGAAAAACTTGGAAGAAGCAATTTATAAATTATATAGATCCATTGATCAAGAAGTATTTTGGGGACATATGGCTTATCTAATTCTTACAGAAGACGCTATGAAAAGTGAACATGCTATTGCTGTAATCGATAGTTTTTTGCGTTTTAGAGAAACAAGATATCAAATGTATATACATTGTACACAAGAACCGCTAGAAGAAATTCTTTTAATATCTCCAGTATTAAATAAATCACTACCTAATGCGAAACTTACTAGTCCATTAAACACCAGATCATTGGAAGCATATATTGAACCCGTTACTTTTCGGAATCTAATTCTTGACTTAAATGAACCAAGTCATGAAGTTGCGTTACCCCTAATATCTATAAACAGGGCATGGGAACCCTCAGAAAAAGAAACCACAAATGAAACTTACTTACAGGGTATCGGCATACTTTCAAAAGATGGATTTAAAGGAACGATAAAAGGTGATAAAGCTAGAGGCGCTCAATGGTTGCAAAAAGAAACAACCCGGGGGGATTTAACCTTTAAATTAGACAATAGTGAGGAATATTTAACAGTAGATTTAAATAAACGTGGTCTTGATGTAAAAACAATTGTAAATGGTAATAAAGTGCAATTTAAAATAGATATCCAAGTTGATGCTACACTCAATGGTTTTAAAGGTAAAGTAACATCAGATGAAATAAGAAAAGGAATTATCAAGGAACTGACAAAAGAAATTAATACAACATATGAAGCAGGACTAAATTTAGACGTTGATATCTTCAGGTTATCCGAATACCTTTATCGAGACAATGTTAAAGCATGGAAGCGATTAGAGAAGGATGGAAAAGTACCTTTAAATAAAGAATCGATTAGTAAAATAAATGTAACTGTTAACAAAATAAACCCAGGTAGAAAAACATTTCAAGAAACGATTAAAGAATAAGCGCAAAAATGCCAGGTACTCACCTTTAAATGAGCGCCTGGTCATTTGTTTATATAGATTAATCAAAATCATTTTCTTCTTCTATTTTACGAATTACCCCTGTTTTTGCATTTACTTCTACCTCATATATCTTATTTTGAGAAGTTAAAATGAAAATTTCATATACTAAAGTACCGTTTTCCATATCCATACCATAATGTATGATTTGACCTGGTACTCTTTGTACAGCAATCTGCATTGCATGTTGGGGAGAAATCCTCTGATTATAAGATGGCATTACCATAAATACATCCTCCTCGTTCTACATACTTGCTCCTATATTATGCAAGAATGAAGATATAGGTTATTATTTCTATTTACTACGTCTTTGCTGAATGAAATACAATCCAATTTAACAGTCTGTGGTCATTATGCAATTCTGAGCCCCCTTTAGATGAGAAGCTAAATTAATACCCTCCCTTTCTGCCTGCCCGATTTATTTACTTCCAATAATTTATAAAATTAAGTGCAACAGTTGCTCATTAGATGCCTCGTTTGCAGTTTTCCAACCAAGACATTTTCTTGGTCCCTATAACAGAAGACTGAATTTCAGGATAACCAACACTATTAGCCTTCGTTTGTTTAATTACATTCCTTCACAATCTCTTCTAATTTCACCGAAATGGAAAAACCCTGGAAATTTAAAAGTCTTATATCTGTATCCATTACCTTTTACAGTATTTCTACATATTTTTGCTTTGTTGTAGAAATTTAGATTCCCCTGTCAGTTCCCATTCTTCCACTATCTCATATGCCTTTTCTGGAGAATATCCTTTTCCTACTAGAACCCCCTTCAGAATAAATTCCTGAAGAATGTGTGTTGGATTTATTCCTCTTTGAACATACTTTAATTCTTCATTTACCAAGAATTCCGTGTACCGCAACCATTCATCTGGAGTCTTGCCAAAAATAACGGAATTTCTATTGTTGTTATTTTCACCCTTTTATTCAGCCGTTGCTGCAGCTTTAGTAGGGTGAACTGTTCCAAACGGATGGTTAGGCGGGGCATAGATAGAATAAAGTTTTAGTGGAAAACTTCCTGTATTTGTTAAGTTATGCCATGTTCCGGCAGGGATAAAAATGACAATATCATCATGGACATTTCTTTTAAAGGTTAAATTATCTTTACTTTTGCCCATTTGAGTTACCCCTTGCCCTTGCTCTATACGTAAGAATTGATCGACATTAGGATGCATTTCTAGTCCAATATCTTCTCCGGGATTTAGACTCATTAATGTTAGCTGTAAATGCTTTCCTGTCCATAATGCTGTACGATACGTATTGTTTTGCTTTGACGCCTCGTTAATATTAATGACAAATGGGTTAGCTCCATAATCTTTTAACAGTATTTCATTATTACCATTGGAAGCATGATAAGGATTTAATTGATTTGCAGGAATTGCCCCATAAGGGTATGTCCAGTAATTCGGGTATTCCATATAATTATGCATTAATGCATTTCCATAATAAGGGGTTTGATATGGATACCCGTTGGATTGATAATACATTTATTTCATTCCCTTCACAGATTCATCGTATTATCATATGCAATCGTTTTAGAAACGTGTTTCATTGAAAATTAGTTTTATGTTTATTCGCATAAAATAAAAATTTTTTTCAAAGCAGCAATGATTACTGTTTAAAGAAAAATTTACCAATTAATCTATTAGCTCTATTTCTCCACAATCTGGTCCTTTCCATGAATAAAGACGCTTTCCTAATTTCAGAAAAGCGCCCTATTGTGGAATATAATAGCTATGTTTCTCATTTAACTAATACTAATATTTGATTAGGCCCTGTACGCTCTAGCACACGATAGCCTTGAGTTGCATTTGTTCCAATTCCCTCGTCGTTAGGTTTGCAATAGCCATTTATTTCACAGGTACCATCATCTCTAAGTAACAGTTTTCCTAATAATCCAACAGCCACCCATTCAGGTCTTTGGGTACGAGGGATATAATCTTTTTTAGCATCCCATTTTGGGTTCAGTATTGGTTCAGTCTTTGTAAATCCAGGCTGAATAACCTTGCCTTCTGTATCTTTTATTTCTGGTACTTCAACATCGAGGTATTGAACTCTCCCCCATTCATCTGTTACAAAAAGATTTTTCCATCTAAGTTCACAACTGTCCGCAAGAACCGCAGGAGTAGCACTTGTAACTCCTAAAATATAATCATCACTTGAAATAGCTTTACGAATTTTTTTACCATCTAAAGTTACAAAATAACCTACATCAATTAAACTTCCATCAATCGTCTCAAACATTTCAGCATAATCAGCTGCAGAAGGCATAAATATAGTGCCATCTAAAAATAGATTTCCTGTAGATCCTTGAATGACAGCAGAATTCAATGTTGGGCCAACTGCAAGACCATTCGCCAAATGCCATGAGAATGGGAATCTAGTAACTCCATTTTGTCCCATAATATGTGCCCCTGTATGAACTGCAGCTGTATTAACCCCTTCTGCATGACCAAAATCACTTAAGACATCCGTCATTGATCCTTCAGTATGGGAAGCAAATCCACCTGCATTGGTACTTGAACCCTCTGCATGTGATGCAAGTCCTGCAGCAATTGTCACTTGCCCTTCTGCATGGGAAGCTAGCCCACTTGCAGTTGTGAGTGTCCCTTCAGCATGAGCAAAACCTCCACTCGCGTTAGTACCAAATCCTTCTGCATGGGAGGCTACTCCCGAAGATATGGAATTTTGCCCTTCTGCATGCGCTGCTCGGTTACGTGCTTCTGTTCCTTCTCCCTCCGCATGAGAATTAGGAGCGAGAATGGAAGTGATAGTTCCCATTCCTTCAGTATGAGAGTTATCTCCTATAGCTTGGGTACCAGCTCCTTCTGCATGCGCAAGATTTCCTTGCGCTCGAGTCACTTGAACAATAGTACCTGCGGAATCTCTTATAGGTCCCCCTTCTGCATGAGACGATACTCCGCTTGCTATTGTAGAATCTCCTTCTGCATGGGATTGAGGCTGAATAGCAGATGTTCCAAAACCTTCAGTATGTGAGTTCCTCCCTAACGCTACTGTTCCTTCACCTTCTGCGTGTGCATTTGTTCCTCTTGACGGATCGAATTCATCCCCAGTTCTTGTTTGGAACCCCTCTGCATGTGAATTTACCCCAAATGCTCTTGTTCGATCTCCTTCTGCATGGGATTGAAGGCCATTAGCAAGTGTTCTAAATCCCTCTGTATGACTATTTGCTCCATTTGCTATTGTTAATTCACCTTCTGCATGGGAGGCTGGACCAGATGCTGTCGTTTGAAATCCTTCTGCATGAGCATCAGCACTTATAGCTTGAGATTGAAATCCTTCTGCATGAGATTGAGGACCGCTAGCTAAAGTACCATGTCCTTCTGCATGAGAAAAATCCCCACTAGCAACAGATCCTGGTGATGATGCAATATCTGATGTTCCCCCTTCTGCATGGGAGCCAAATCCAGATGCAATTGTCCCTACCCCTTCTGCATGAGACGCTCTTCCACTTGCTGTTGTCACTTCTCCTTGTGCATGGGAAGTGTTACCACTAGCAGTTGTACCTAATCCCTGAGCATGGGAAACATTACCACTTGCCGTAGTTCGAGAACCCTCTGCATGAGCATTCGTACCTCTTGATGAATCAGATTCAACTCCAGTAGTTGTTTGAAAACCTTCTGCATGAGAATTTACTCCAAATGACCTTGTTTCTCTTCCCTCAGCATGAGACGCTCTTCCAATTGCTGTAGTCCTAAATCCTTCTGCATGAGATCCTCTTCCACTAGCAGCTGTTCCTTCTCCTTCCGCATGAGAGATAAATCCATTAGCAATCGTATTCAACCCTTCTGCATGAGATACAAACCCACTCGCAGTAGTATTTGATCCTTCTGCATGAGAGCCCCTACCATTAGCGGTTGTTGTTTCTCCTTCCGCATGTGATGCTAATCCACCTGCTGTAGTGTTTACTCCTTCTGCATGGGAAGACCTTCCACTAGCAGTTGTACCACTTCCTTCTTCTACCGAGCATCCGTTAGTAGGATTCGTATTAATACAGCCATCACAACATTCTGCCATAAATTAATTCTCCTTTTTTTAGATTAATAAAAACTAAAAAATGCAAATAAATCCTTAATAGGAGGACTTAAATTTATGTTATGTTCCAACAACACATTGATATAGTTAAATTCATTAACTAATAGCCAGATATTTCTGGTTGATCATTTTTTTTGGGTTTTATTATAGCAGTGGCCAGGGTAGAACGTAACTACTCGTGGGGCCATTGTTTTCCTCCTCCAAGAATCGCTGAAGGATCAGCGTTGATTCTTATTTATAGGTCAATTAACTATATAAACTTAGTTATCGAATCGCTTAACATTCTCACAAAATCACTCCAATTATCATAAAATTTTAGCCGTTTCCTACCGTTGAGATGGTTCTTTTTTCATCTTTTCCACATAATTTTATAGATTTATAATCTGTTACATACATTAGATTCGGGATAGCAACCTGTAGTATGGCATCACCCCAAGTTGTTATTACATAAAGCTATCCCATCTTTACATAAATAATTTCCTCAAAGTGTGCAGTAATTGAAACAATCCATATTTTCAAATATCTCCTAATTATGTTATCCTTTTATAAGTTATTGACCTATTAGGAGTTGTTATGCATTGAAAGCACATTCTACAGTCGTATTTATTTTTGGCATCATTTTGCTTATAAGCGGATTGGGGAGATTATCTAGTTTCTTCGAATACGATTCATTTATTTCAAATAAATCTGTTGCACTAATATACATTTCTACGGGACTTTCTGTAATGTTCATTTCATACTTTTTAAAACCCCGAAAAGATGACTAATTTTACTGAACACTATCTTTCCTATGGACAGTTCATTTTGTGCAACATGCAAACTACACATATCATATCTAGAAGAGTATAAGAGAGGCATATTGTTTTTCACTCCTCGAAGGTTCGCAGAAGGACCAGCAGTAAGCTTTTTTATTTTATAGGTTAATTAACTATACAAACTTAGTTATCGAATCATATAAATTTTAGTGTTAAGCAAATACGCTTACACACTCACGATACTTTCACTCCATATTTACTATTTAGCCATTTCTTTTAAAGGAAATGGCTTCACATATGACGAGGTGTTTTTAAATGCTAGTACATGCACTTATTTCGAGATAGGAGCCTGTTGCACTGCATCGCCCCAAGCTGTTATTGCACTTCGCTATTTCACCAATCCATAATTTATCCTCCATACACATTTTATCGATTGACGACTCGGCGCCTTTTTATTGTATAGGAAACATCTATTTTCAAAAATTATTATCGAGTGTATCGCACGCACTTAATAGGTTGTGGCGTTGATTGACCGTAACATCCTCCCCTCGGTCACTTCCATCCGAGTGACCTTTTCCTAGTTTTTTTCTCATTTTGTTCATTAAGGTCTAGCAATTCTCATAACTATATATCCTTCCCTTTGTTCGTAATCTGCAAAAGTAATGACTCTTTCCATCCAAAGTCCCATCGTTTTTACACCATCAAGTTCATTAAGTAAGATAGTGTCACCAACTGAAAAATCGCGGGCATTTTTTAGTATTTCGAACATTTTAGAGCCATATACAACTGATTCAAGATATTCAGGGAGTTTTTTAAGTTCATGTTTAGCCATTTCCCTGCGCCCTTTCTATTGACATTTTTTCCGATTCAATATCAGATTGATTAACAAGTTATTTTGTCTTCAAAGTCAAACGCCCATATAAAAATACATATCACATCATAATAATAGTAGTGTATAAATCTAATCCATTCGCTTTATACCTCTAATTTTTGGTCACTGATGATTCCACTGTGACCCTTTCATAATTTCCTCATACTGTGACATCTACTTTATGAGATTTTCTTTTGTATCAATTTCAAGTCAATTAATTATTAAAATCATATGAAAAACGATATAGATTAGCAGCAGTTATTTTTTCTAGATACAATAACAACACCATATCATTAGTTTTCATACCTCCATAAATCATTGTTTTGTCATATATAAAAAATACAATTTTTACTTAAGAAGCAAATAAAAGAACGAACTCCACCAATCGGAATTCGTTCTTTTATTTTATTTTTTTTAACTCTAACAATGCGACCGTTTAATAATGTGATTTGATATCACCATTTCACTTATTTAAATTTCTAGTTATCCTTAATATTCTTTCCTTTTTCATAAAAAATTAAATATATAAATACAATTATCTATTTACCTGCAAAATAGGCAATAAACCGACCATCTTTTAACCACTTTGGAGAAAAAACAGATCTACCTATCGTAAGCTGTATTTCTTTTTTACTGCTCTATTTCATCTATAGTTGGTAGTCTTGTATAAAAGAAGCTTTAAGTGGCGAAGAGACGTGATTATCATTCGATATTCAACCATAAAATTTCCTAAATTAAAATAAAGCATATAATTTCCAAACGGAAAATTAATGCTTTACGTCACAGGATAATTAGGCTTTCTTTTAAAAATACGGAGGGAAGTGTCGAGACACGAAAGGCATATTGATCTTGTTCCATAGCTTTTTGGAAGGAGCCGCTTTGGGGTTTTCGCCGCTCGCTAATATCTAATGCCGCTGAAAATTTATAAAAGGAAATCATTCGTTCCGCAAGATTGTTTGGTAACTCCCCTGCTTGGAGTAGCTTATCATATTTGCGAAAATAAATACGGTACCGCTCACTTTCCGGAACTAAAAGTAAATCTGATGCACCGAAATGATAGGCTTTAAGTAAAAGTTGCTCACATTTTCGTTCAACAACCGTTTCAAAATTTTGCATATTCGCACCCCTCTTCTGGTTTATTCGAATATGACCGCTCTATTCGTTATGTCCTAGTATAGATAGGAACCTGTCGCAAGAAAAGCCCTTTTCTTAAAATAAAAATTTGCTATAAAATTTCCTAGCAAACATGTTTTTTGCTATAAAAATGTGGATAACGTGCTAATTTCCATTAAAGGTTCATAAAGGAATATAAACTAAGTCAGTAATTTTCTCTCTATAATTACTACATTATATTCACCAATCCAAACACATCAAACATCCTTTAAGACGAATACCAACCTCGCCATATATGTAGTCCATTCGGTAAACATCAACTTAATTTTTAATTGATTTAACATCATAATATTTTACTTTGCTTTTGCTGATAAAATGTACGAGGCTACCAAAATAATACGGTAGCCTCTTTTTATAGGTAATTATGATAGTACACACATCCAGCATATAGCAGTCTATCGTCAAATAAAATCCTATAATCTTACCCCACTATTTTTTGATTGAATTATGAGGATATTATTCGATTCTCCAGTATAAAGACCTACATTAAACTCATTTAGATTTATTAAATCCTTGTACTCTTTTGGAATGGGACAATCCCACTTTAAATTTTCTAACTTAAGAGGGAAGTTATCATCATTAGGGTTAGGGGTATGGATAAAAACCGCATCTGATCCTGCGTCTTCATCAGCTAATTCTATCCAAGATTGATAAGGTTTTTCAAATACTTGAAGATTTTCTAATAAGCTTTTGTATAAAATTATATGAGCCTTTATATGCTCTTTTCTTAACTTTAAACTATTATCTCCATAGCCATAAAAATCAAGATGAGTATGCCAGAAATCAAACCATCCTTCCTCCCCAAAATCTAAATCATAGTGCGCTACGTCTAGTTGCCTCGATAAATTATGAAAATAACGCTTTTTCCCACGAAATTTTTTCAATGATAATTTGCTCCTGTTTCTTTTATGTTTACTTATTTTGAACAATTAAAATGCAACAAATATATTTATTAGTAATTTCACCTTCAACTGTTAATGAAAAACTCTTTTATTTTTAAAATAATGTTTACTAGCAAAAACTACATTTAGAATATTTTTCGTTGATAAATAGCCGAAGTAATTCCCCATGAAATAGCATAGATTGTGATGATCGTAATTACCGCGCTCATATATAATATTTGTAAAGGTATATTGACAATAAAATCACTAATAAACGGCACAATAAGCCCTGTTACTCTAGTTAGAATAACAAAGCTAATGAGAACTACTATTGTAAAGTAACCTGTCTTGAATAGTTGGAATAACGGAAAAGTAAAAGCAACAAATAATAAAAATAATCCGCTACTGATTACAATATCTGTAATTGTAAAAGGCTTATTAAAAACAAACAGGATTAAACTCGTTACTGCAATAGATAAAAACATATAAACAATAGCACCTATATAACGAGATGTGATAATTTCTTTACGAGTGTAAGGTAAGGAATTTAATAGAATATCTGTTTCTGCTTTCTCATCGTAACCACACGTATTAAAGGGGATATAAATACTAGCAACGAGAAATACCAAAATTGGTGATGTATCAAAAATAACAAAGACTAAAATAAAGGGGATAAATACCAGCAAATGCTTCTTCTGTAATATAACATCACGTCTGATTAAATTAAGCATGGTTCAGCTCCTTAAAATAGTACATTATGTCTTCTAAAGAGGCACGTTCAATTACAACACTGTCCCCAAAAATTTCATTTACAGTCCTTCTATCTTTCGTTAAAGCTTCAAATCCCGTTGATGCACGATGAACACGCACAAATGCTTTTTCAGTGTCTCTATCTAGAAGATCTAGTCCTCCTTTCACTAAGGCATAATTTTCGACTAAATCATGACCCGAATGATTAAATACTAATTCCCCATTCTGCATAAAAGCTATATAATCTGCAATACGATCTAAATCGGTTGTAATATGTGTAGAGATAAAGATAGTACGACTACCATCAAGCATTAACTCTTGCAATAAATTTAAGAACTCTCGTCTAAAAATAGGGTCTAAACCTGCTGTCGGTTCATCCATAATAATCAGCTCTGCATGGTGTGACAAGGCTATCGCTAAAGATACCTTCATTTGCATCCCTTTTGAGAAAGTTTTTATAGGTTTATTTAATGGTAAATCGAATTTTTTTACATATTGATAAAACAGTGCATCATCCCAGCTTCTATAGGCTGGGCCAACAATTTTCCTTATATCCTTTAAGTTCAACCCTTCAAAAAATACATTTTCATCATATACAAACCCAATACGCTCTTTAATCTCTTTTTCATGTGTTTTATAGTCCAATCCAAAAAGATTAACCTCTCCGGTATCTGGCTTCAATAAATTCATTATCATTTTTATTGTTGTCGACTTTCCGGCACCATTTGCCCCGATAAACCCTGTTATGTACCCTTTCTTCACTTGCAAGTCAAGATTATCAATAGAAAAACCTTTGAATTTTTTGCTTATATTCCTTATTTCAATGACATTTTCCATTGCTTCACTCCTCATTCAAAATACTCAATAGTTCTTGCAACTCATTAAGTGACATTCCTATTTCTCTGCTATTTTTTATGACTGCACTCAACTGCTCTTCAATGACTTTTAATTTTTTCTCTTTGATTACCTCTAAATTTTGCTCTGCAATAAAAGAGCCTTTACCTACAATGGAATAAATAAAGCCAGCTTTCTCTAATTCTTCATAAGCACGCTTGGTTGTAATTACACTAATCTGTAGATCCTTTGCTAATTGACGCATAGAGGGTAATGCTGTCCCTTCCAATAGGTCACCTGTTAAAATCAATGACTTGATTTGATTTGTAATTTGTTCATAGATTGGTTCCTTTGAACTATTTGAAATAATGATTTGCATGCTAATCCCTCTTCTTCATTTGTTGATTGAGAACATACTATTAAAACCCTCAATATAACACAATATATATACACTTTATACACATTTAACACATTGCAATATACAATGCAACTATTTTATTTAATGAGCTGGGTAGAACGTTTATTTTTAAGATAACGGAATAAAGTGGCAGCGTAACTGTTAATTATATCAATCGATCAAATAAACATGTAAAACCAGCTTACTGCTCGCTACGTTTCATAATTAATACGCTTAATTAATTTGTCTTCACATGCGCCTCTAAAATGTTGAATCACCAGATTTTTACGTAAAAAAATACAAGGCACCTAATTACAGAGCCTCGTATTTACGATTGGACCCATCGAAAAATTAATGTTCATAAATTTGCGTAGCCTCGACTGACGTATTTTGATACCAGAATTTTATATTGATTTAAACCATATGTGTTGAACCTAACATTGTATTAAGCGATACTGCGGATCAAAATCCAGCTTTAGTTTATTTTTTTAAGTTTTTGAATGTAAAGTAGTATCTTGAGACAGTATAAACAAAAACTATTTCAATTATTAACCACCACGGAAAACCAAACCCAGTATTTTGCGCATTGAAAATATCAAAAATTCCCCAAATTAATAAAGTTGCGAGTACAATAGCGAGCGTACATCTCGAGCTTCCAGAATATAATCATTATTTTCATCTTTATTTGCATATTTATTATTCATGTCCGGCCCCATTCCCCATAATTCAAATATATTTCTATATTCCTTAAAAGACTTGGAATGCATTTTTATCTAAAAATTCTGTAAATTAAACCCCCTCTTCTACTTCATTCGAATATGACCGCTCTATTCGTTATTTCCTAGTATAGATAATCACCAATTATGAAAAAAGCCCTTTTCGTAAAATAAAAATTTGTTATAAAATTTCCTATCAAACGTGTTTTTTGCTATAAAAGTGTGAATAACATGCAAATTTTCACTAAAAATGAACAGTATCTTATGAAAAAGTTAATATTTATGCCTAAAGGAACTGTATCTTTTTAAATAATACAATATAATAGAATTAACATGGTTTTTTTTCTAACACTTGGTAAAATTAAATAACATTCAAAAATTACATAGAGGTGAAGTAAATGATCCATCCATTAAAAATTACTAGTACATTAGCCGATGAGACTAGATACTCTATTTATGAGTACATCCTGCAAGAGAAGAAAACCGTAACGGTCCAAAACATCGCTGATAAGTTCGGCATACATCCAAACGTTGCACGTTTACACCTAACAAAGCTATCAGAAATCAATATCATCACAGCTGATTTTGCTAAAACTGGGAAAGGCGGAAGACCTGGTCGTGTTTATAAAGCTTCAGATAAAGGTGTATCACTAACGTTCCCGAGACGTGATGAGGAGCGACTATTAAAGTGGACAATCCAATTAATTCAAGAATTCGGACCATCTGCACTAGAAAGATGCCAAGATATAAGCTACCAAGACGGTTATCAGCAAATGAAGAATTATGTAAATGCCGAATTACAATTAAATAATAGCCTTTCCTTCGAACAAAAGCTTCAGCTATTAACTGACAATGCAGCATTAATTGGCTATATTCCGCAAGTACAACAAACAGAAAACGGTAAAAAAGTGACGTTCTCCATTTTTAATTGTCCATTCCAAGGGCAGCTTACTACTCATTCAGACCTTGTTTGTTCTTTACATGAATCGTATTTAAAAGGACAGGTTGATGCGCTTTTTTCGAGCAATGATTTTATACAAATTGATAGCATGGTACATAATTGTGATTTATGTAAATATGAAATAAACGTGACAGAAATTGATAACTAACTTTTAAAATCCAATGGTTTGTCACAAAGAAGAAGAAGTTCCAGTTTACAGATACCTTTCATATCATTTATAATGAGTAAGAGATTATTGTGTCGTGGGCAAAAGGAGGGGAAATCTTCATGGATAATATGTATAAAGTTATGGCATTCTGGACAGGTATTTTTGCAGTCATGTTCTACCTTGGTGGTATGAACGAAGTATCGCTATTATTCGTAGGTAATACAGGTTTATTCTTATTATTAGGCTTCTTGAACCTTTCAGAACGTATGTACATGTACATTTTCGGAGCATATTTAACTGTATTCTTTGCTGGCTTCACGTACTATACAACATTCATTCACGTACCTGGTGGCGGTCATTAATACAAAGAAAAACGCGTGTCTCATCCAATATGAGACATGCTTTTTTTATGTAAATTTATTCATTAGAACAATAAAAAATAATCAAAGCATAGTAATATCCCCCTTTGCATTACGAAAATGCCAGGGGGATTTTTATAGTATACATTCTCCAAGTTCATCACCAAAAGTTTTGGAATGTCATTTATTAAAAACCATTCAAGAAGGGATTTGTCTCCATTTCTGCACCGACTGTTGTATAATTACCATGGCCAGGGTAGATAATAGTATCTTCAGGTAATGTCAACAGCTTATCATGAATTGATGCAAGTAATATTTTTGTTGATCCTCCTAGTAAGTCCGTTCGACCGACACCTTGTTCAAAGAGTGTATCTCCAACAATAGCGAAGCCATCATTTTCAAATATATATGAAATACTACCTGGTGAGTGTCCCGGCGTAAAAATTGCTTTAAAACCAAAATCGCTTATTTCAAATAGTTGTTCTTTTTTTATTATATTTTCTTCAGATGGAGCATCTACAATATAATCTGGTAATGCCGCATATTTACTAGAGCCATTTTTTGTTGGATCTCCTAACCAGCTTACTTCTTTTTCATGAATCCATAATGGCACATTAAAAGCTTCGCGGACAGCATTTACGGCACCGATATGATCGAAATGCGCATGTGTTAAAAAAATGGCTAATGGTTTTAGGCCGTTACTACGTATTGCCTTGATAATTCGATCTGCTTCTTCTCCTGGATCAAAAATTATGCATTCTTTATTTTTATTCGATACGATATAACAATTCGTTTGGACAGGTCCAAGTGAATAACTTCGTACGTTCATCATTACTATCACCTCAATATCAATTATACAGCCTTTACCACAATTTGACGATAAATGTTCATAGTTTAAGCTATTTTAGTTCTCGACAAAAACAGGTAGAACGTTTACAATTAAGGAGGAATATTGTTGACGACATTCATTTTCTGATGTCGAAAGGAGTGTCAATTTTTAATGAACTTATTAATGGTTATTTTTGGTCTAGTTTCAATTTTAGCTGTAGTTGGTACATTCCAAGCACTTAAAGAAAAGAACCTTTTAAGCGTTGTTTTCAACTTATTAAGTGCAGTAGTATTCGGTTGGTTCGTAATTATGACTGTAATTCACAGCGGATACCCACCAACATTACACTAAAATTCAGACAAAAAAAGAGCGGTCTCATAACGAGGCTGCTCTTTTTTCTATTTACTTCCTATTTGAGCTGTTCTTTTTGACCTTACGAACAGTGAGGATTAATTATTCACCTATTCTAACACGTTAATGTCCTCTTTCCTCTAAGCTGCTTACATGGCTTCCAGAACGTTTTAAATTATCAGCTGATAGGGATACATAAAAACCCTTCCAAACACTCCCATTTAAGTGTTTAATAAAGTTTCCAGACTATGTGGAAATAAACTCGTCACTTCTAATGAAAACTCGCTAATGGACGCTTAATATACAACAAAAAAAGAGATCTCACTAAACATGAGATCTCTTACTTTGTTTACTTAACTACTCCTTGTTTCAAATTACCTGTCTTTTGGTCATAGAAGCGGAGTAAATCACCGTTAATGATAGCATCAGAATTTTCTAGTTCTTTCGTAGCTCGTTCAGCATATGGCTCACATGGCTCACCATCGATTTCTTCACCAGTTGCTTTGTCATAGCAAGCTTCACCAACGTATACATATTTATCTGTTACAAAACGACCGTCACGGAAAACTACGAAATCTTCATGCTCTGGTGAGAATAGGTCTGCACCAAGTTGCATATCTTTTGAAGTTTCAATGCCAAGAAGGTGTAAAATTGTTGGACGTAAATCCATTTGTCCTGCAATCTCTGTCATTTCTTTACCATCTCCTGAGTTAGGGATATGGATAAATAATGGTACTTCTTGTAGCATTGCATTATCAAATGATGTAATGCTTTCTTTTCCTAAATATTGAGCCATCGCTTTGTTATGGTTTTCTGAAATACCATAATGGTCACCATACATTACAATAATAGAGTTATCATATACACCTTGATCTTTTAAACTTTGGAAGAAGTCTTTAAGAGCTTCATCCATATAACGAACTGTTTGGAAATAACGATTTAATGTACCTGAGTTTGACGTATATTCAGGAATCATTACATCTTCTGGGTCCAATGTGAATGGATAGTGGTTCGTTAAAGTAATTAGTCGAGAATAGAATGGCTGTTGCATATCTTTCATTAAAGCTGCAGATTGCTCAAGGAATGGAACATCTTTCATACCCCAGTTAACTGCTTCCCCTTCGCCAATCTTATATGAATCTATATCATAGAATTTATTAATGTGTAATGATTGATACATCATGTCACGATTCCAGAATGATTTATTATTTGGGTGCATGACATTTGTAAAGTAGCCATTATCTCCAAGGCGCTCAGCCATTGAGTTATACGTATTTCCACCATGCGTGAAGAATACCGCACCTCGACCTAAGCCGAACAATGAGTTCTCTGTAATAAACTCTGAGTCAGAAGTTTTCCCTAACCCAGTTTGGTGATAGAAGTTACTGAAATAAAACGTATCTTTATCTTTTGTTAAAGAGTTTAAGAATGGTGTAATTTCATGACCATCCATTTGATTATTAATAACAAAGTTTTGTAAAGACTCCATCGATACAAGGATCAAATTACGCCCCTTGTATTTACCAAACATTTGAGGGTTGATTGCTGCTTGATTAGAACGAATATAGTTGTTCACTTCTACTAATTCACTGCCATCCGCTAACGCACGTTGAGCAGAAGATTTTGATTGAATATAAATATCATACAAATGGTAGTTATACGTACCAATGTTTTTCACAAGTAATTCACGGTCAAAACTACGTGTTAACAATTGTGGACGCTCAGTTTCAGCTAATCCTAAGTTTAAGAATGTCATCGCAATCGCTAATACGAAGTACGCACGACGGAATTCTACGTTGACTTTTACTGCTTCCTTCATTTTTGGCAAATATTTGTTCGCTAAAATTAAAATCAGCACGTCGATGAAATATAATAAATCCCAAGGGCTGACAATCGCTGCCACTGAAGTTCCTAGATCGCCAAAGTTACTTGTTTGGAATAATACTGGTAGCGTAATAAAGTCGTTGTAGAAACGATAGAATGCCACATTTCCGTATAAAACAATCGATAAAATAACACTGATCGTAATTATATAGCGACTTTTAACTTTCGGTGATTTAAAGAATAACGAAATACCATAAGCAAATAGCACAAAGCTCAATGGATTAATAAGCAAAATAAATTGTTGCATTGCATTTTCAATTTTCATCTCAAAACTTGTGTGATAAACAATGACCGTTTTTATCCAAGTTGCTACAATTGCTAGTATCATAAATGAATGTTTAGGCCACTTTATTGATTTCATTCCTAACATCCTCCTTACTTTCTTACAAAAAAAATAATAATTTTTTACAATTTGTTACTGAAACAAAATATATCTTAATCCTTTTTTTACAGATAATCAATAGATATATTTATGGAAAACTGTTCTTCTTGTTCGCTCTGGACAATAATATATACGTTTTTAATTGTAAAAAGTTTCACAAATCATAAAAACAGTGGAAAACCACTGTTTTAAGAATATTACATACATATTACATTATTTTTACAATACCCCAAATGATTTATTTTAAATCCTTACTGACTATTTTCTTTCATACGAAGTTTTGTTGTTTCTTGTCGAATTAGTAACAATGCCATTTGGTAATCTTTAATATCTAGTACATTCGCTTTATACAACTCGCGAATTTCATCCTCCATTAACATCAAATCACCGATCGGATCTCGTGTGTAAATATAAGTGCCATATGTTTTTAGTAATTCATAAATATCTAACATTTTGTCCATTTTAGTTCGCTCCTCGTTGTGTTACACAGTCAAGACGTTTTGTCGGTGTCACAATGATATCTACTGGGCAGTCGTGCGCTTCTCTTGGGATATGTTCATATAGCTGCTCGTTAAATATGAGAGACATAAGCTTACCCTTTTTACAGTTTAATACATAGCGATCATAATAACCACCGCCGTAGCCGATTCGATAGCCGAACGGATCAAAAACAACTCCTGGAACAAGGATGACATCCATTTCATTTGCGTCAACAAACTCACACTTTTCTGGAATTGGCTCACGCAAATGCATATAAACAGTTTCAAGTTGGTCAAATGATTCAATGGTATAAAATGACATTTCTCTTGTCTTTGAATTACATTTAGGTACTGCCACTTTTTTACCAAGTTGCCACAGTTCTTCTATTAATTGAATTGTGTCGATTTCTGGCTTATTGGAAATAGTAATGCCGATTGTAGTTGCTTCTATTATATATGGTTCCTGTAACACTTTTTTTAATACAGCAAATGATTGATCGTGGTAAGCTACTTCGCTCATTTCGGCAAGAGCTTCCTTTACCTCGTTCCGTAAAGTTGATTTATCCATGTTAAGCTATCCTCCTCTTAAAAATGTAGAAAGCCAAAACCACATGTGGTTTTGGCTTAATGAGCGATTACTTAGTTTCACGGTGAAGAGTGTATTTCTTCTCGCGAGAGCAATATTTTTTAAGTTCAAGACGCTCTGGATTGTTACGCTTGTTCTTTTTAGAAATGTAGTTACGTTCGCCGCAATCTGTGCAAGCTAAAGTAATGTTTACGCGCATTATTAACCCTCCCACTCTATATCAAGAATTTAAATTTTGAGCATGATTTATACGACTAACCTATTATAACATAAACTGAAAAAAAATCTACCTTCATTTCATATTAAGTTTGCATATGGTAAAATACCTTATAATTACATACTTAATGAGGTGAAACTAGTGGATTTATCCATCATACTTATGATTGTGGGAATACTCCTAATTATCGTGTCGTTCTTTTTCAAAAATAACTCGAAAAAAGTCGAACAAGATGTAGAGGAGCTATCCATCTCTATTTTTCAAGAAACAAATAATTTAAAACGTCGTCTGAAAATTGTTGAGGAGGAGCTGTTATTAGAGCCAGAGTTTCAGGTTAAATCATCATCTGCACAAAATAACACGATACCAAATCCGAACATCCAACAGGTCTTACAAACTGTTCAACAAGCTGCTCAGACATCAAAAACAGGACAAGCTGCTACAAAAACGAAACCTATCCATCAAATTATTATAAGTCAAGTACTTGAACTTAATAAGCAGGGTCTTTCTGTAGCCGATATAAGTATTCGTTCGAATTTAACTGAAGAGCAAGTCCGCCAAGTGATTGCAAACGGAGGTCAGTAATCTATGAATAATACCGCTATCCGCGCATTTGGCATTGCACTTTTTCTTATCGGAGCATTGCTAGCTTTAGCAGTTCGTTTTGATCTCAATATCGGTCTTCCGACGAATGCTTCCAACAACACAGAAAATGTAGAGGAGCTGCAAAAAAAGCTTGATCAGGCAAATAAAGAAATTGCATTGTTAAAGGAACAAGTTAAACAAGAGCCGAAGGAAAACACACAGAAGACAGATGCACCTAAAACAACTGCTAAAGATAAAGATGATTCGGCGTCTCAAGGAAATGTTACCACTATGACACTTCAAATTTATGGCGGTATGGAACCATATACTGTAGCGCAAAAGCTTGAAGATGGTGGCGTCATCGAAAATAGTGTTGAAATGGAACTTTTACTTGCTAATCCTAAATACGCTCGAAGCTTACAAATCGGTGCCTACGATGTCAATTCTTCAATGTCATTAGAGGAAATTGCGAAATTGATTACAGGGAAAAAGCAATAATATAACCATCCTAATTGTAAAAATGGCTGTCACCAAAAATCACAACTTCTGATTTTTGATGGCAGCCTGTTTTATTTCGTTTAAGAAATTTGTTCTATAAAGGTTTGCATCATTATGCTACCCTCTTGTGTTCCAATTGATTCTGGATGAAATTGTAGCCCATAAAGTGGGTACTCCTTATGTTGAATCGCCATTATTTCACCATCACCACTAGACTTTGCTAAAATATTAAAATCATCATGTAACGTACTTGGCTCAATGACGAGGGAATGATAGCGCATTACTTCTATTTTACCGTCCAACTGAGCAAATAAACCTGTTTTTTCGTATTGAATCGTCGATAATTTTCCATGCATTATATTTTTAGCTCGAACGATACTACTCCCAAAAGCCTGCCCTATCGATTGGTGTCCAAGGCAAATGCCTAAAATCGGAAATTTCGTATAAAGTTCTTTGACAACATCTACTGTTATTCCAGCATCTATCGGCGTACCTGGTCCAGGAGATAAAATAATAGCTTCTGGTTGCATTTTCTTAATTTCTTCGATTGTCACTTCATCATTACGTACTACTTTAACTTCTTTCCCAAGCATACTTATTTGCTGAAATAAATTATATGTGAATGAATCATAATTATCGATTAGTAAAATCATTGTTTTACCTCCAATAGTGCACGAGCTTTATTTAGTGTTTCCTCGTATTCTGACAAAGGCACTGAATCGTACACAATACCGGCCCCTGCCTGAACATGCGCACGATAATCCTTGATGATCATTGTCCGAATGGCTAGCGCTAAATCCATATCACCTGTAGTAGAAATATAACCTACTGCGCCAGCGTAGACACCACGCTTCACTGGCTCTAGCTCATTGATTAGCTGCATAGCGCGAATTTTCGGCGCACCTGATACTGTACCAGCAGGGAGGCAAGCTCTAAGAACATCCAAAACATGTACATCCTCACGTAATTCACCGATAACCTCCGATACAATATGCATAACATGTTTATAACGCTCAATATTCATATATTTTATAAGCTTCACTGAACCGACTTTAGCAATACGCCCCAGATCATTACGACCTAAATCTACAAGCATACGATGTTCAGCAATTTCTTTTTCATCATTTAATAACACTTCCGCAATCGCGTTATCCTGCTCCACCGTTTTTCCTCTAGGCTTCGTTCCTGCTATTGGATTTGTCGTGACCTTTCGATCCTTCACCTTAACGAGACTTTCAGGAGATGTCCCTAAAATCGTATACGTACCAAAATCCATATAGAACATATATGGTGACGGGTTAGAAGTACGTAACTGACGATATAAAGCAAAAGGATTCCCTGTATATGGTGAAGTGAAGCGTTGTGATAAGACTATTTGAAAAATGTCACCCTTACGAATATGCTGCTTAGCCCGATCAACCATTGCTACAAAATCTTCTTTGGCAATCATTGGTCTGAAATTTAGCTCTCCAAACGTCATGGCATCAAATGTTGTTCCTGCATGAAGCTGCTTCTGCACTGTAGAAATTGCCAACTCCATCGATTCAAGAGAACGCCCTTCATTAAATAAATCGATTGCTGCTAATGTAACCTCTTGCTTTAAATGATCAAAAACAATAAATGTATCATAAAAAAAGACATGAACATCGGGCATTTCTAGATCATCCTGCAAGTATTCACCTATTTTTTCTGTATAAAATGCTGTTTCGTAACCAAAGAACCCGATTGCTCCTCCAAAAAAGGCGAAAGGGTATTTTGTCTTATGAAATGGCATAACTTGCTGTAATTTTAGCAATACATTGTCATTCGATTTTTCTGTTTCTCCTTCTTTTGTAAAAGAATAACCATCCCTATCTCCAATCAGTTCTGCAACTGGGTTGACGGCGATAAACGAGTAACGCCCGCTTTCTTCATGCTTGGCTGACGATTCGAAAAGCATTTTATGCTTCCCTTCAAGTGATTGATAAACGGAAATTGGCGTCATCATATCACCCTGTAATGCCTTCACGGCAAACTTTCTAAGCTCAACTGTCATCCTCTTTCTCTCCTTCTCTATGCTCTGCTCTTCTACACTAAAATCTATTAATTATGCACTGGCGTTTTGACACTGTCGTTCGTTAGCATTTCGCTTTCGTTTAACTAAACATTGTGTCAGGAATTTGAACTGTATAACATGGTTCAGTTCCACCAAAACATATAAAAAGGCCTTTCCATCACAAAAGGACGGAAAAGCCGTGGTGCCACCTTCATTGGTCTTAATCAATTATGCCCCGGCATAATTACATTCAGCTGATGCTTGGGTAGCCGCTGAAAGATTTAAAGACCCTCTCTATGCCCTATAACGTAGGCAGACGCTAATCCATACTTTATTCAGGATTAGAGCTCCGAAGTCCATTCGCCAAGTTTTTGTACTAGTTTCCACCGACCACTAGCTCTCTATAACAAATAATAATGGCTACTACTCTTCATCAAAGCTGATTATATATACATTCATTGTAAAACATGAAAACTAACAATTCAAATTATTTTTTATTGCTAATCCATTCCTCTTCAGCCGGATTAGCTACTTTAATATTTAGTTCTTGAAAGATTTGACGAATAGCAAACAAAATATCTTGTCGCACATTTAACATTACCGCCGTATCATTTGTTGCCACAAAGAATCGTACAAGGACTCGATAGGAAGTTGGATAAAACTCATCTATAAATACATGAATCATATCTTTTTCTGTTTGAGCATGCAAATAAATTTCCTTTTGAATGGCACTTAAAGCACTGCGTAATGTTTCTTCTTCATTTTCCGCAGCTACAAATAAAAATTGCTCACATTTTCGTTTCTCCCTTTTTGATAAATTATAGATTGGTCGATTTACTAAATAAGAGTTAGGTACATAAACAAGCCCTTTATCACCTGTTTGAATTAATGTACTTCGAAGATTAATATCCTCAATTGTTCCTTCAATTTTTTGGTCCTCTGTTGCTACCCAATCACCAATTTGAAACGGATTATCTAATGCGACTGACATCCCACCAAAAACATGGGCTAGTGTATCTCGAATACCGAAGGCAATCGCTACACCCGTTAAACCAATCCCCGTTAAAAAGCCATTCAAGTTAAAATCCCAAAATGAAGCAATCGTAAACATTGCCAATATCATGATAAGTACTTTTCCTATACGAAGAAAAAATGGTAATAGGACATTCGGTTCTTCATCATTATTCAATGTTAGTGGCTGCTTGGTATAAAAATGTAATACATCATATACGCCTTTAAAGGGAAAAAAAACAATAATGGACAAAACAAAATTCTTTGTCACTGCATTTGTAAATAAATTTTCTTTTAATAATATTGTTAAGCTGAGTACAATCACTGCAAACATGAAAGCATAGCGAATTGCTTTATTAAATTGCGCGAGCACTGTTGCCTGAAAGTTACGCTGACGATTTTTCAAAAATATAACAGTGCGATTAATCATTTTCTTTATAACAAAATGCTGAAACAGCCAACCAACAATACAAAGAGCGATGGCAATAATAACGTCCATCCATGTTGGTGCTGTAATGTTAGGTAATAACCACTTCAATGAATCCATATCATTCTCCTCTAACTACTATGTATATTCAAAATAAATGCGCTATTGCGCTCGTTTACATCCGACAAGTGCTGGAGAGCCCGAAGCAAAAGGAAACGCTCCATCACTTTTGCCCGAGGGATCGAAACGACCTCGAGGATGTAACACTTTAGCCTTGACGCCGACTATGCTTAGGTTATCCAAGGTAAAAAATCTCTAGTTTCCTTTACCACAAAAAAAGAGGCCAATCAACACTACGATCAGCTCCTTTTTATTGAATAGCGTCATCCGCAAAAAAAGCCTTGTTGGCGAACCAAAATTGCTGCTCGTTAAAATTATGTTCATGCATAGCGATAACCGAAAATTCAGCATGGTACTTACGCTTCATTTCCTCAAGTAAAGCTTTCGCTTGTTTTCCAACGAGATGCTGTCCATCGATTGGTGTACCTTCTGTAAAAATGATAATATCCGCTTCTGTACAATGCTGATTTTCTTGAAGCAAGCCTTTTACAAAATGAAGTACTGGCAGAATGGCAGCTTCTCCTTTTGCCTTATATTCAATAAAACCCTTAAAATCTGATAAATTTAAATGACCGTTTTCGAATCGATAATGCACATGAATTTGACAGTCATATGGAACGATATATAAATCGCGCTGTTCACGGTGCGCGTTCATAAATAACGGTAAAATTATGCTTTTACAAAGTTCAGAATATGCAGCCATTCCTGTTGTTTGTTCAAGACAGATAATAATTGGACCTGTTTCTTCTTTGTATTCTTCAAAAGGAACATATAGGATATTTCCTTTTTTTATTGTTTGACGACTTAGTTTTTGACGCCTAGCTATCTGCCACTTTCGCTCATTATACAAGCGTTGCTCTTTTCCATTGGTCAATCGTTCGGCTTTCTCAATAGCTGGTATAAGTTCGCAAATTTCACGCATGATATCTGCCAATTCAAGTGCAAATGCTGCCATATTTCGTAATGTTTCACTCTTGTAAAAATAGTCAATAAAAAAACTTTGTTCTTTGTCACTTAATTCCTCAAGATGTAAGTTTTCATATAGAAAACGTAAAAAGTCTCGTTGTTCTGGTGTGAATTCCAGATCAAATTTCTCTATGAGTGATTCTACAGCGTCTTTCACGAAACAGCACCACCTCAGTACATTTTTTCGGATAATGTCTATAGTATAACCAAAATAATTTTTTGACAATACAATAAAGCATACAGTATTTTGACGCTATTTTTAATAAAATGTTGCTGTTAAAGTATTAATAAAATACGGCTCTTCAGCAAGGAGAGGGGTTAATTTCACTTAGTATGTATCTTCTAGCATGACAGTAATTTTAGTAATAAAATAAAACTTCAGCATTTTTTCATGTGCGAAAATGAAGCATCAATAGCATTGGTTATATGTGCAAAAGTGGGGTGTTAACAAAGTGGCTACACCATATTTACAAAAAATCCCCTTAAGCGTTTGTTTTTCAACACTATGAAAAAAAGAGCCTATAGTTGGCTCTTATCTGACTGCACAACAAACGTTAGTCCTAATGAATAAAGTTTTATGTTTACTCATACTTTCGTTAGGAACTGTTGCTT
Source organism: Lysinibacillus sp. G1-3 (assembly GCF_056322905.1). Taxonomy (NCBI): domain Bacteria; kingdom Bacillati; phylum Bacillota; class Bacilli; order Caryophanales; family Bacillaceae; genus Lysinibacillus; species Lysinibacillus sp. G1-3. The sequence continues at coordinate 23,067 of NZ_JBWHYQ010000024.1, read as the reverse complement.
TTTCATGGAGAGTGGCAACTCCTTCTGGATGAGCTTATTCTTATGTCGACAAACTAAAAAGAGCCTATAATTGGCTCTCCGGTTACTAATTATTTAATTCATAATGTTTTCCTTTGACTAAGTAGAATAAATGTTCAGCAATATTTGTTGCATGGTCAGCTGAGCGCTCTAAATATCGGCAAACGAATGTTAGGTGTGTGATTTGAGAAATATGTGCTGGATTTTCAGCTCCGGCACGTAGCAATAGCGTTACTGTCGCTCCATATAAATCATCAACATAATCATCTAGCTCAGCAATTTCCTTGGCATGAGAAGTATCTTCCTCTGTAAAAGCTTTAATAATACTTTCGAGCATTTCTACAGTCTTATTACACATCGTTTGCAAATTTGTTGTAGGAAAGACTAGGGGCTCTTTTCCTATACGAATCGTTTCTTTTGCAATATTAACTGCATAGTCCCCTACTCTTTCCATATCAGATGCCGCTTTGACAAGCACCATGAGACGTCGTAAATCAGTAGCTACTGGCTGCTGCTTCGCAATCATTAAAATAACATGATCATTGATTTCTTCTTCAAGACGATTGATGATTAAATCGTCCTCAAGAATTTTTAAAGATGTCTCTAAATCCTGATTTAATAATGCTTCAAATGCTAATTTAAGAGCGTTGACACTTTTATTAGCAATCTCAATAAATTGTTCTTGGACTTCTTTTAATTCCTGTTCAAAACGTTCACGCACTACCATTTACTGCTCCTCCTTAGCCGAATCGACCTGAAATATAATCTTCAGTACGTTGATCTGCTGGTGTTTGGAAGATAACGTCTGTTTTATCGTATTCAACAACCTCTCCACTCAGGAAAAATGCTGTACGATCGGAAATACGCGCTGCTTGTTGCATATTATGTGTCACAATAATAATTGAATAATCTTTTTTCAGCTCTTGTACAAGCTCCTCGACTTTTAATGTAGAAATCGGATCAAGTGCGGATGTTGGCTCATCCATTAAAATAACATCTGGTTCAATCGCTAAACAACGCGCAATACAGATTCGTTGTTGCTGTCCGCCTGAAAGGCCATATGCATTTTGATTTAAGCGATCCTTTACTTCATCCCAAATTGCCGCACCTCGTAAAGACTTTTCGACAATCTCATCAAGAATCTTCTTATTTTTAATGCCATGAATACGTGGACCATATGCAATATTATCGTAGATAGACTTTGGGAATGGATTTGGCTTCTGGAATACCATACCTACTCGGGTACGTAATTCTTCGACCGTATAGCTTTTATCTAAAATATTGCGCTCACGATAAACTATTTCCCCTGATGTTCGAACACTCGGTACAAGCTCTACCATCCTATTTAATGTTTTTAAATAAGTAGATTTCCCACAGCCAGAAGGTCCAATTATAGCTGTTACTTCATTTTCATAGATGCTTAAGTTGATGTCTTTTAAACCATGATGATCCCCATACCACAAATTCAAATTACGTGTATCGTATACTATTTTTTTAGCGAAATCAGCAGATGGCTTTGTAGCCGTATGAACGGATTTGACAATTGATTTTTCCTCTTTAATACCCAGTACCATAAGGTCACCTCATTAATAACGTTTTTGGAATTTATTTCGAATAAAGATGGCAATAGAGTTCATCAGTAACAGCACTGTCATAAGGACTAAAATACCGGCTGCCGCTACATATTGAAATGCCTCTTGCGGACGTTTTGCCCAATCGTATATTTGCATTGGCAAAGCTGTGAATTGACTTAATAACCCGTTAGGTAAAAATTGTAAAATAACTGGAATACCTATAACTACTAGTGGTGCTGTTTCACCAATCGCACGAGACATTGCTAATATACTTCCCGTTAAAATCCCAGGAATGGCTGCTGGTAGCACAACATTCACGATTGTTTGCCATTTTGTCGCACCCATACCATAAGAAGCTTCTCGTTGTTCATTCGGTACTGCACGAATCGCCTCCTGCGCGGCAACAATGATCACTGGCAAAATTAACAAACTCATTGTTAAGCCGGCAGCTAAAACACTTTTTCCTAGTCCCAGCATTCGAACAAAAATTGTTAACCCAAGTAAACCAAAAACAATGGAAGGAACACCTGCTAAGTTCGAGATATTCATACGAATAAAATCATTTAGTCTATTTTTCTTTGCATACTCCTCTAAATAAATCGCAGTCCCTACACCTAATAGTATCGATACTGGAGCGACGACTGCCATCAGCCAAAGTGAGCCTATTAAAGCTGCCTTAACGCCCGCTTTATCTGCAAAACGTGAAGCAAAATTTGTTAAAAAATCGATGGATAAATAGTCAACACCTTGTGTTACTATGCGGTAAAGCAAAATAACAAGCGTCACTAAAGCAAAGGTTGTTGCTAAGAAGAAAAATGACTTCCAAACTTTATTGAATGTAATACGCTTTGTCATTCGTTTCATGACGACCCTGTCATTCATATAGCGCATGCTAGTAAACCTCCCTGAAGCGTTTCGAAATATAGTGGGCTAGTAAATTCATCACTAAAGTAAAGATAAATAATGTGAATCCGACTGAATAAATAGAATAATAAATTGTCGTACCATAACCAGCGTCTCCGGTTGCAACTTGCACAATATACGCAGTCATCGTTTGAATCGAATCGGTCACATTTAAATCAAATTTAGGCGTTGATCCACCTGCTAGCGACACAATCATAGTTTCTCCAATTGCCCGGGAAATGGCGAGAACAACTGAAGCGACAATACCTGATAATGCTGCAGGTAATACTACTTTTATAGCTACTTCAAACTTTGTTGCTCCAAGAGCTAAAGCACCTTCACGCATACTATTTGGGACCGATGACATCGCATCCTCAGAAAGTGACGTAATCATTGGCAAAATCATAATCCCTACAACAATCCCTGGACTAAGTGCATTAAAAAGTTTTAATCCTGGAATAATTTGCTGTAACATCGGCGTTACAAATGTTAATGCAAAGAAGCCATAAACGATTGTTGGTACTCCCGCTAACACTTCTAAAATAGGCTTAACTGTACGTCTTACTTTTTCACTTGCATATTCACTTAAATAAATAGCTGAAGCTATGCCAAACGGAACTGCTACGGCAACTGCAATAAGTGTGACTTTCAATGTTCCAGCGATTAAAGGTAATATCCCAAATAACGGTTCCTTTCCTGAAAACGGTAGCCACTGTGTACCAAATAGGAAATCCGTAATCGAAACACGTTTAAAGAATTCAAACGTTTCAAAAATAAGGGTGAAAACAATGCCAAATGTCGTCAATATTGAGATAAGAGCTGCAGAAAATAATAGTGCTGGCATTGCTTTTTCCACTATTTTCTTCGTTTTTTGATTGCGCGAATTTGCAATTAATTGCTGCACAGATGATGTCTTGTTTTCTTTTTGAGAAACCATTGGGTGCTCCTTTCAAATAAGAGAGGGAAAGAGCATACATCTCTTTCCCTCTATGCATGTCTACTTATTTTAAGCCTTCTAATGTTTTTAAAGCTTCACTATATTTATCTTCTGGTAGACTGACATAACCTACTGCTTCTGCCATATCTCCTGCGTTTTCAAGTGTAAATTTGACGAAATCGTATGCTGCTTCGTTATCTTTCATCGCGCTATTTTTCACATAGACAAATAATGGTCGTGAAAGCGGTTCGTATTCACCAGATTCAATTGATTCATTTGTTGGCTCAACACCATTTATATTTACAATGCCTAATTTATCTTTATTTTCTAGGTAATAAGCGTAGCCAAAGAAGCCGATTGCGTTTTTGTCACCTGCTACACCTTGAACTAGCATGTTATCATCCTCTGATAATGTTGCTGATTTTGCTAGATCAGCGCCGTCTAAAATGACTTCATCAAAATAATCGTACGTCCCTGAGTCAGTACCAGGTGAGTAGTAGACTATTTTTTCATTTGGCCACGATGGATCGATATCAGACCATTTTTTCTCTTTCCCATCCTCAACCCAAATTTTCTTTAATTGGTCTACTGTTAAATCCTTTGCCCAATCATTTTCAGGATTCACGACTACTGATAAACCATCATATGCTACAGGAAGCTCTGTAAAAGCAATTCCTGCTTTCTCTAGTTTTGCTTTCTCTTCATCTTTTACTGGACGAGATGCATTTGAAAAGTCTGTCTCACCTGCGATGAATTTTTCAAAGCCACCACCAGTACCCGAAACACCTACCGATACTTTGACATTCGGTTGAGTCCCTGCATATTCTTCAACAACTGCTTCAATAATAGGTGCGACTGTTGATGAACCATCTCCAGATACAGCCCCTTGCAGTTTTTCATCTGCAGCGTCTTGTCCTGAGCTCGCTGGTGCGTTTGTTTCTGCATTGTTACCTTTTTGTGCAGAGTCGCTACCACATGCGCCAAGCATTAATGCTGACCCCATTACCGCTGTCATCGTTAAGTACTTCCACTTTTTCATCTCATTTGCCCCCGTCATTAACATTTTATAGTTGTTTGTCTTACAATCTTTACTATAATGACTAATTGTTGAAGTCGTATAAACAGTTCGTAAAAGAGACGTAAAGGAATGTAATGTTTTGTAAATGATTGTAAAGATAGATTTACAATTGACTTATTTGTGCTGTCGTTATAGATAAATTGCCACGGTATGGGACCTACTTAGACTGGGTTCCTCTATTTACTTAGGTGCTTGCTCCCCTCTGAAAGGAACCACAGCTGTATGAAACTCACTACCTTCAGAGGTAGGAGCATTCTTCAAAGTGAGGATAAACTTGCGTCCTAATGGAAAGATGCTATAATAAGCAATTGCGTCAGGAAATAATTTAAGAGGAGTTTGACTTTGTGATTAAACATGCAAAAGTACAAAATGCCAATTACTTCAAAACATATTTAACACTTATTATGGATCATCGGGAATATACTCTACAGGAAGCCGTTGATTTTATGGTAGAGTCTTATTTTTGTAATAATATAGAGCTTTATGGAATAAAACCGAAACAACAATTTGAAATTGCAATTCAACAATTATCTGTACAATAAGTCTTCCATTGAAGAATAAATAAACCACGGTATGAAAGTTATGATTTTTTCATACCGTGGTTTTTTCGCGGGTATTCAATAATACTCTGAAACTGTAAAAAAACCGCTAGGCATTGAAATGCACTAGCGGTTTTCTCTTATTTTTGCTCATCTTCACCAATTTTGTCTTGTGTAATAGCAGGTAAAATTGGTTGTTTTACATTACTATCTGTCACTTTTTCAGTGTTATATTTTGCTTTTAACTCAAAATATTTATCTACAGCTCTTCTTGCAATCTCATTATTAGCCGAAAAAGGTTGTCTAGGGTTTGTTGAAGCCCAAGGAATAACTACGGCATAGGCAATTTCAGGATTCTCATAAGGGGCAAAGCCTACATGTGTATAAGTAAGTGAATACTGACCCCTATACTGTCGTAAATCCCCGTAATACATTACTTCAGCTGTTCCTGTTTTTCCTGCTGCTGTATATGGTGCATTTGCAAAATATCTTTTTGCTGTACCATTTGCGCCTGTATAAACACGACGTAACCCTTGTTTTACATAGTTAATTTCATCTGATGAGTTATTAATCTGATTTAAAACTGTTGGTCCTATTTCTGTTACTAATTGGCCTAGCGATTGCCCATCAGTTGATGGTTCACGTACCTCCTTCACAACATGTGGCTGAATGCGATAGCCACCATTTGCAATTGTCGAGATATACTGTGCCAATTGTAACGGTGTATACGTATCATACTGTCCAATAGCTAAGTCGAGTGCTTTACCCCCATAGGTTGGACCAGTCGGACCTTGTACCCCAGTAACTTCATTTGGTAAATCAATTCCTGTTTTTACACCTAACCCGAATTGTGCATAAGAATTACGCATTTTTGGGAATGTATCGTCATTTAAACGAAGTGGCATCTTATAGCTATATGGTGTTCCATTAATAAGCAAAGCTGTTTTAAACATATAAACGTTAGAAGATTGCTCCAAGGCTCTTAAACCATCCATTGAAATATAACCACCCTGGTTAAAAACAGATTTTTTTACTGGTGTATTTAATAATTGGATTGGTTCATCGCCTAATACAGTACTTGGTGTTATTACTCCTTGGCTATAACCAGTTAGCAATGTTGCTGCCTTAACTGCAGAACCTGCCTCATAAGCTGTTGTAAACGTTCCATACGAATAATCAACGACTTCATTCTTACCTGTTTCAGGATTTTTTTCGATTTTTTTACCATTCATTGATATAACATCGCCTGTATTTGGGTCCATCATAACTAAAAAGGCACGATCAAGTAAAGCTGAAGCTCCTTGTGATTTTGCTTTAAGCAATTCTTCCTCAACAATTTTGTCAATTTCAGCTGTTAACTCGCTATCCAGTGTTAAGACTAAATCATTACCAGGTTTACCCTCATAAGTCGTAACGGTATCGACTACTTGCCCTTTTTTATTCGTAATATTTTTAACAACGGTTTTTTGTCCTTGCAGTAAATCTTCATATTGCGCTTCAATATAACTTTCACCAACACGGTCATTTCGTGAATAATCTCGAGCTAAATAATAATTCAGCTTTTCTTTCGGAATCCCTTTTGCTGGTACGGTTGTGCGTCCTAAAATAGCGAGTGATGATAATTTCAAACGCTTCCAGTCCGTTGTTGTGTTAACACCTGGTAGTTCAGTTAAACGCTCAGAGACAATTGCAAATTCACTATCTGATACATTTTCACTCTTAATAATTTGCGGTGATAAATTGTAGCCTGATACCATCTCTCGGAAAATTGCTAATACTTCCATATCCTTGTCTGTCAGTTGTAATAATTCTTCGTTTGTAATTCGTTCACGAACAAGTTTATCTATCTCTCCATTGATTTGACTTGTCGAAATATTTTCTTGGGCTCTAATTTTCTTTTCTTCTGCATCTGTTACTTTTTCATAGGCAGCGTCATGATTTTTAATAATCCAAAAATCCTGCTTATCACGTAAAGTGACACGGTTTATAGGCTGCTCAATCAATTGTGCCAGCTTTTCCGCTATTTCCAGCATTTCTTCAGTTGTTGTCGTCGGCATTTTCGTATACGTAATAGCATTTTCTGGTTGGTTATCCACTAAAATACGTCCGTATCGATCATACATACGTCCCCTTGGCACACTTGTATTAACAGGTACCTCTTCTTTACGCTCTAATTCGCGTACATAATCTTCCCCTTTTACAATCTGCATATAGCCAAGCCTAAAAATTAGCAACGAAAATACGATAAATATAGCAAAGAAAAGGACATTCATACGAAATGTTAAATTAGAGTGATGTTTTGCTTTAACATTCGTCGCGCGGTTTTTTCCCGGTGCTTTGCGCATATGTATTCCCCTCCTCATCTAATTACAATTTAAATACACGATACTTAGTATACCATTCGAAGGTACGTCAGGAAAGCATGTACTTGTGAATTTTTGTTTGAAAACATCATTTATTTGACGGCATTTTAAGATGAAAAGTTTCTGTTTTTTATTGATTACTTGAAAAATGTTTTTACATAAATTATTGGAAGGGTGAGGCACAATATAAAACTTCTTCAAACAGTTTTGATGAACGCCCCTTTCAATTAACCGACTGGCTGCCAATTTTTTAGCGAGCGTATTGGAACTTCCCCAACCAGTATAGAACCTAAAAAACAGCAAAAAAGGCTATGTCTCGGTGATACAACACCGTGGCATAGCCTTTTAACTAAATAGAGATTATTTTGCAGCTTGGAATTTAGCTTCTACTACATCCCAGTTTACTACGTTCCAGAATGCGCCGATGTAATCTGGACGACGGTTTTGGTAGTTTAAGTAGTAAGCATGCTCCCAAACATCTAAACCTAGGACTGGCTTTTTACCTTCCATAACTGGAGAGTCTTGGTTTGGAGTAGATGTAACAGCAACTGAGTTACCATCAACGATTAACCAAGCCCAACCTGAACCGAAGCGAGTTGTAGCAGCTTTTGCAAACTCTTCTTTGAATGCATCGAAAGAACCGAATTTAGCATCGATTGCTTTTGCTACTTCGCCAACTGGAGTGTTTGAACCGCCTGGAGCGATTACTTCCCAGAATAATGTATGGTTAGCATGTCCGCCACCATTGTTACGAACAGCAGTTTGTTTGTCAGCTGGAAGAGCATCCATGTTTGCGATAAGTTCGTTAATGTCTTTTTCAGCAAACTCTGTGCCTTCTACTGCTGCGTTTAAGTTTGTTACATAAGTATTGTGGTGTTTTGAATGGTGAATTTCCATTGTTTTTGCATCGATATGTGGTTCTAATGCGTCATAAGCGTAAGCTAATTGTGGTAATACATAAGCCATTGTTAAGTTCCTCCTAAAGTAAAGAAATAATTAATACATTCTTAGATTATCAAAATTGGTCAAACCATTCAACGAAAAATACTTCAAATTAAAGATTTCAGCCTTTTGACTGAAAAGCCAATACGATTACTATCCTAACCTGTTTCTTTAATTGTTAAACGTCTTAGGGAAGAAAATCATATCGCTATAAAGAACACAACAATCATGACGATTTGAATCACAGCTTTTGCAAGTGTCGATGTTAAGAAGCCAACGAGAGAGCCAACACCGCTTTTTATAGCCTCTCCAAATGGACGACGCTCTACCATTAACTCTGCAATTACCGCTCCTAAAAATGGACCTACTATTATTCCTAGAACCGGAATGACGAACGGGCCAATCAATAAACCAATAGTACTGCCCCACATACCTGCAGTGGAGCCACCGAATTTCTTAATACCAAAGGCATTTGCTACAGAATCAGCAACAAATAATATGACAACAAAAATAATTTCACTCGCCCAGAACAACCAGCTTAACTCTGCAAATGAAAAAAATAATCCATATACTAAAAAACCACCAAGTAAAAAAAGCACCCCTGGAATGATTGGGTATACCAATCCAACAAATGAAATGATAAAGCAGGCAATCACTAATATCCAGCCTACAACTTCCATAAAAAACCTCTCCTTTTGTCGTGCATCCAGTTAGATAATTAGAAGTCCTGATTTCCTCTATGCGCGATAGAGTTGGGCTGTTTCCTCGTAACTAATAAAGGCATAGATAGCTCATTCTCAACAAAGAAATCCTCAAATTTCTATTTAACCTGCCGGATTGCGCAGTGCCTTTCATACGGATTTACTAAGCTGAAGGTTTCATTTATCTTCATTCAGCAGTTGTATTTGTATCGTAAATGCAACGTCAGTTACAAATGTTTTTGTAGCGAAAGTAATGTGGCAGCTACATATGATTCCCACCTATAGATGGGGATACGGGTCCTTTTCAGTGAGTGTCCAAACACCTACTGAAATAGAGGAACTCAGTCTAAGAACGCCACATCCTGTGGCGACGACTGAGTGACCAACATCGTGTTGGCCTCCGGCGGATGACATGTCTTTTGAAAGGAATGAATTGTGCGGGCACAATTCAAAACCCAGACGCAATTACGCCAGAGCGAAATTGATCTAATTTCTAATTCCTAAAATAGAGTCAGCTATATTTACAGCATGATCTCCTATTCGCTCTAAATTGCTAACGATATCCGTATAGACGATTCCCGCAGCTCCATTACACTCATTTGTATTTAAGCGTGCAATATGCTTTTGTCTAAGCTTATCTTCCATATCATCTATCAAACTTTCGAGCTCTGTTACTTCCTGCGCCAAGCTCAAACTAGCTGTATCCAGTGCCGCAATGCTCTTTCGTACAGCTTCAATCGCTAAGCTAAACATCCCTATTAAATCTTGTCGTGCTGACTTACTTAAAGTTACCTCATGATGATCTTTATATTGTAAAAGCTCTAAAATATTTTCAAAATGATCGCCAATACGCTCAATGTCCCGTACATTTGTTAGAAGTGTATGGTGTCTTACTGAGTCTGCGCGAGAAAGTGGCTGCTTAGACACCATTACTAAATAATTTGTAATTTCCTTGTCTAAATGATTGAGCGCTACTTCTAGTTGTAAAACTGTAGGAATATAAGTAGCCTCACCTGTTTTCATATATAAAAATGTTTCTTCTAAACCACGAAGCGCGTGCTCCCCCATACGTAGTACTTCCTCCTTCGCTTGACCAAGTGCAATCGCTGGAGAGGAATCGATGAATGACGGATCTAAATGTTTCGTTGTCACATCAATATTGCCATCACTCCCAGGTACTATCTTCGTGACAAGTGCAGCCAATCCTCCGATAAATGGCAGCTGGATCATCATATTAATAATGTTGAATGAGCCATGCGCTATCGCTATTTGCATTTTCGGCTCTAAATGGAATAGCCCACTAATCCATAGAACGTACTGCATAAAAGGTGTAAAGAACAACATGAAAATGATTGTACCTATAATATTAAATAACACATGTGCCGCTGCCGCACGTTTAGCATATATAGAAGCACCTATTGAAGCTAATACTGCTGTAACGGTCGTGCCTATATTTTCACCAAATAAAATAGGTAGAGCACTATCTAAGCCAATTAAATGCTCAGCGTATAAGCCCTGTAGCACACCAACAGTCGCTGTTGAGCTTTGAACAAGCAATGTAAAAATTGCGCCTAAAAAAATTCCTACAACGGGCAGATTGCTTAGCTGAAGCGTTAATGATTTAAAATCAGCTAATTGATGTAGTGACTGCATGCTTGCACTCATTAACTCTAATCCTAAAAATAATCCCCCGAAGCCAAATAATATTTGTCCGATATACTGAAAGGTAGCTTTCTTAAAGAAAAATAACATCCCTGCACCAATCGCTAATAACGGATAAAAATAAATGCCGATATTTATACCAATAATAAATGCGGTAATTGTCGTGCCAATATTAGCTCCCATAATGACACCGATTGCTTGTCGTAATGTTAAAAACCCTGCACTCACTAGCCCAACCGTAATCACCGTCGTTGCAGAGCTCGACTGGATACAAATCGTTACAACTATACCCACTAACACGCCCATTAGAGGATTTGTTGTAAATCGATTCAACCATTCACGCAGTCGATCATCTGCCGATTTTTGGAGCCCATCCCCCATGAATTTAATGGAAAATAAAAAGACTCCTAAACCGCCTAAAAATTGAAATAGTATACTTTGCCAATCTATTGTCAATTGTATTCGCTCCAATTCCTACATCTCTACTACCCTATTCATAATCTTTAAATGATAATAAAGAAAAAGTAAAGATAACCTTTAACTTCTTTACACAATATTAACATTTCAATAAATCATCACCAAAACGTGTGGTTGATTTCCGTTCCGACTGGGCGCTTTCCGCTGTCGCTACGCTTTCGCACAGAGCAAAGCTTCCTGGAGTCACCCAGTCAGAACGAAGATCAACTTATTTACATAGTATATGTTTTAACAAAAGTCATCCACAACTTTCGGTGATGAACCATTTCAATATCGTACTCTCAGTTATTATTTCTATTTTCATATCTTGTCAAAGTTGAACATGGTAAAATAGCGATTGGAGGAGATATGTTTATGAAACACTCACAACTACTTATCGATAGCTTAATTCATCCAAAAAAACTTGCTGCCTATCGTTTATTACCTATCGGGAAAGTCATTCAATATACTTTTCTGCTAATTACTGTTGTTACAGTATACTCTTTTGGTCGTTTTACGGCTGGTATGTCTGTTGATACATTTGATATGAATAGTTTAAATGGAATAACTGAATACATAGAAGATGTTAAATGGGTTTTATATCCCGTGACAATCATCATGCTTTTTGTTTTTACAACGATGCTTATTTTTGCACAAATTGCTCTCTACGCCTTTGCGGGTCTGCTGATTTTGAATGTCATGAAGCGTCGCGGAGAATACCGTCACATTTGGCGTACGACAACATTTGCTATGACTTGGGCAACTCTACTAAGTATGCTATCAGATTATCTACCAATCAACAGTACGATTATCTCTGCTTTTTCTGTACTTTTAACAGTAACTCTACTTATCGTAGCCATCACAAAATACCCAAAACAACCAATTACAAAATAATGTGCATGATTCCCCTCTCTGCTAAATATAGTGTAGAAAAGGAGGGGATTTTTTGCGTGCTTTAGTGTTAACCGCTATCATTATTATTTTTGCTTTTGTTATAAAAGTAGATTTAACTGAAGGATCATTACAACTTGCTGCCTTTTCTCAGAAAAAAACAGAAAACGCCCTGTGTGAGAAGGAGCGAGAGCCAAATTATATCACTGTACAGACTATTCAAGGCGATAGCATTCACAGTTTATTTGCACTACATCCTGCAAAAGTACCCATGACCTTTCCTGAACGTTTACAGCTTTTTTATGAATTGAATCCACACTTACAATTACAGGCTCCTGTTCCTGGTGAAAAAATTAAGCTTCCGCTATCATTTGAAATTGAAAATAAATGCGGAAAATGAAAAGTTAGCGTTTCTTCCTTGTCCTTATTTTCTTACACTGCTAAAATAAATGTCAGTGACGGTCGAAAGTATGGCCCGAAAAGGAGAGAAATTTAATGAGTGAAATTTGTCACCGTACAAATACACGTCCCGTACGTGTCGGTAACTTAACAATAGGTGGTAGTAATGAATTATTCATTCAAAGTATGTGTACAACAAAAACACATGATGTCGAAGCAACAGTAGCTGAAATTCTTCGTCTTGAGGAAGCTGGTTGTCAAATTGTTCGTGTCGCAGTACCAGATGAGCGTGCAGCTGATGCGATTGCAGATATTAAAAAACGTATCAATATTCCATTAGTAGCTGATATTCACTTTGACTATAAATTAGCATTAAAAGCAATTGAAAATGGTATCGATAAAGTTCGTATTAACCCAGGTAATATTGGGCGTAAGGAAAAAGTAGAGGCTGTTGTTAATGCGGCAAAAGCAAAAGGTATTCCTATCCGTATTGGGGTAAACGCGGGTTCATTAGAGCGTCATATTTTAGAAAAATACGGTTACCCTACTGCAGACGGTATGGTAGAATCTGCACTTCACCATATTAAAATTTTGGAAGACTTGGACTTCCACGACATTATCGTATCTATGAAGGCATCAGATGTAAATCTAGCAATTGAAGCCTATGAAAAAGCAGCTAAAGCCTTTGATTACCCTCTACACTTAGGTATTACTGAATCAGGTACATTATTTGCTGGTACAGTAAAATCAGCGGCTGGCCTTGGTGCAATTTTATCAAAAGGTATTGGTAATACATTACGTATTTCACTATCTGCAGACCCTGTTGAAGAAGTGAAAGTAGCACGTGAGCTATTAAAATCATTTGGTCTTGCTTCTAATATGGCAACCCTTATTTCTTGCCCAACATGTGGTCGTATCGAAATTGATTTAATTTCAATTGCCAATGAAGTAGAAGAATATATTTCTAAACTTAATGTACCGTTAAAAGTAGCTGTGCTTGGTTGTGCGGTAAACGGTCCTGGTGAAGCACGTGAAGCCGACATCGGTATTGCTGGTGCTCGTGGCGAAGGTTTACTATTTATGAAGGGTAAAACAGTTCGTAAAGTGCCTGAAGAAACAATGGTAGAAGAGTTGAAAAAAGAAATCGATAAATTAGCTGCTGAAATGGCAGAAAAACGCGCAGCTGAAGAAGCAGAAAAAGCGAACGCCTAAGGAGGTGCTAGCATGAAAAAGCCCCGCTTTGGGATTGATATCGATGGAACAGTAACATGTCCAAGTACACTAATCCCACATATTAATAAACAATATAAAGTTAACATTACGCTTGACGATGTGTGCGAATATGATTTTTTATCAGCATTTCCACATCCCGTTGATCGTGTAGCATTTAATACATGGTTTAAAGAGAATGAGCCGTTTATGTACGAAGTATCTGAAGCAGCTAAAGATGCAAAAGATATTTTAAACACATGGAAAGAAAACTACGAACTTTTTTACATTTCTGCTCGTGGTGAGAATGTATCAGATGTTACGGTAAATTGGTTTAAATCACAGTCTATTCCATACGACCATATTGAGCTGATTGGCAGTCACGATAAGATTTCCGCAGCGAAAAAGTATGGCGTTGAGGCATTTTTTGAGGATAAGCATGATAATGCGGTTATGCTTGCGGAGGAATTAAAAATACCTGTCGTATTATTTGACACTCCATATAACCGCCTTGCTGTTCCGGACAATGTCGTACGCGTTTATAATTGGCAAGAAGCCAACCAATTCATCACAAACTATTTTAAATAAATCAATTATGCCTCGGCATAATTGCGTCCGGAATCGGCTTTGTGCTTAGGCCTGCACTATGCAGGTCAGTTAGCCGTTATCGCATGGATACGATGATCTTAGGGGCTAATATCCTATATTAAACTCCTTTCCGATTTCCGTGACATCCGCCGGAGGCTTTAACTTCTTTCAGTGGATGTTTGAAAAGTAACGAATAATCGCATTCAACTCAACCACTATTGAAGTGGTAGACTTCTTCTGAAATAAGTTAAAAGGGTCGTGTTCTTGCATTGAACACGACTCTTCTTCTTTTATATCACAAGTATCCCCCGTAACCAACGCTCTACAAAATTTTCAAAGGTAATGCCATAATTTTCATAAACAGCATGATACACGAAATAAGTTCCTAATCTCTCAAGTAATTCATCATTAATCTTCATCACAAACCGCTCCCTTTCGTTGATTTATTCACCGAATTTTCAGATATCTAAACTTCCAATTTCTCGCACATTCTAGTGGAGGTTGCATCGTTGCAAAACCGTCACAATCTCCAGCTTTCATGCCCTTTTTTCATAGTTTTCTTTTCGTTACTATAGTAGTATCAACTTGCAATACTGGAGGGACTACATGTGAGATGGATGACAAAGGTAACTTGTATAACATGTCTTTGCGCGCTGCTAGCTGGATGTAGTGATCGATTATCTGATGTTAAAGAAGCGGTTTCAGGCATCAATTCAGCAGCCGAAACTGCAGCCAGTGCAGTTGGTCGTGATGTACATGCTATACGAGCAATTGCTATTGACTATAAAGATACATCCTTTACAGTTAATGACCTATTTAAAACTATTTTACGTGACGTGCGCTGGGATTATGACGCTGAAAAAAGTGAGCTTCATGTGAGAGGCACATGGTTGGCACCACTATTTTCTGAGCAACCATGGGATGATGCAATGAAAAAACAACTAGCAGAAACAGGTGTAGTAAAGGTTACGTGCACTATTAAGAATGATAAAATTGATAGCGCTCGCACAAATGTAACACTTATTTTCAATGACAAAACAATTGTAGAAATGGCTGGTGAAGAGGCACTTCAACACCTATATGATACATATTTACAAAAAGAAACTCCGTAGCTTTTAAGCAATAATTTTGTCTCTTCGGCAAAACGCGGGGTTGATTTCCGTTCCGACTGGGCGCTTTGCTGCTGACGCTTCGCTTTCGCGCAGTTAAAAACATTTGTTGCTGCCGCTTTGCTTTCGCTACAGAAAACATTTGTTGTTGCTGCCGCTTCGCTTTCGCAAATAAATAGTCATAACGTTTACTTTTAAAATACATAAAATTTATATAAGTTCTCTGCTATTGTTGATTGGAGTGGAAGGCTACTCGACTCCCGTGGGAAAGCGAGACAGACGAGACCCTGCACGAAGCGAAGCGGAGGAAGCGGCTCGGCGCTCGCCCACAGGAAGCTCTGCTCTGCGCGAAAGCGAAGCGTCAGCGACAAAGCGAGTAGCCTGGAACGGAAATCAACCCTCGCACTGCCGAAGTGCCGTATTTTGTATAACATGACTATTTCATTAACTTATTAGTTTTTCAAGAACATATAACTTTTCTAACATTTAGTCGTTAGAAAAGTTTTTTTATGTTCATGATATTAATAATCCTCCCGGTAAGAAATCTTACAATTTAGAAATATTAGGCTCTTCTATTTGAAAACGACGATACGAGCAAGTTATAATAAAGTATCACGTGATGGTTTGGAGGTGTTTATATTGGGACAGAGAAATTAAAAATTGGCGAGCTTGCAGAAAAAACTGGCATTACAAAAAGAACAATCGATTATTATACAAACATCGGCTTATTAAAGGCTGAACGTTCTGCATCCAATTATCGCTACTATGCCCCTACAATGATTGAACGACTTCACTATATTGAACAACGCAAACAGCAAGGTCTTTCACTCATAGAAATACAACATGAACTAAACATCACTCCGTACGAAGAAATCGATGTACAGATGCTACGTGTAAAAATGCAGGACTTAGAGCAGGATGTAACTACTCTACTTGAACAAATAAACAAACAAGGCAATAAAGATATCGAAAAGATTAAAAAAAATGTTTCCCCCGAAAGTATTGCACTCATGCAATCTTTACTTTTACTTATTCATAATTAGGAGGTGACGTTCTGTTCATACAGAACGACTATTTGGAGACCATACTCAACTTATCGATTTTCACCATTTTATTAGCTTTAACTGGGTTTTTCGTGGCAACAGAGTTTGCCATTGTAAAAGTACGTGCCTCAAGGCTTGATCAATTGATTGCAGAGGGCAATAAAAAAGCCATTTCTGCAAAGTATGTTGTCAATCATTTAGACGAATACTTATCTGCCTGTCAGCTCGGTATAACTGTAACAGCACTTGGTATCGGGATGGTCGGTGAAAAAACCTTTGAATTTATATTACATCCTCTTTTTGATTTGGTTGGTATTTCAGATAAATATATGACGATTTTTACAATCGGTAGTGCCTTTGCCATTGCAACATTTTTACATGTTGTTGTCGGGGAGTTGGCACCAAAAACTGCTGCCATTCAAAAGGCTGAAGCGATTACACTTCTTTTTGCCAAACCTATTATGATATTTTATAAAATGATGTATCCCTTTATTTGGTTCTTGAACGGCTCAGCACGAGTATTAGTTGGTATATTTGGTATGAAGCCTGCTTCTGAGCACGAGCTATCACATACAGAGGAAGAAATACGATTACTGCTATCTGAAAGCTTTAAAAATGGTGAAATCAATAAAACAGAGCTAAAATTTGTGAATAATGTCTTTGAATTTGATGAGCGTATTGCTCGTGAAATTATGGTTCCTCGAACAGAAATTGCTGGAATTGAAAAAAATGAATCTTTTACAAACATGATTCATTTCATCGCAGCTGAAAAATATACTCGTTACCCTATTTATGATGGTGATCGTGATAATATTTTAGGATTCATCAATGCCAAGGAGTTATTTACACACGGTTTGCTTGAGCAACTTACAGACGATTCATTAATCCTTGAAGATTTCATTAACCCTGTTATACGAGTAATTGAAACGATCCCTATTCAGGAGTTACTTGTGCGTATGCAAAAAGAGCGCATTCATATGGCCATTTTAATGGATGAATATGGCGGGACATCTGGGCTTGTAACAGTCGAGGATATTTTAGAAGAAATTGTAGGTGAGATTCGCGATGAGTTCGACGATGATGAAATTGCAGAAATCCGAAAAGTAAATGACAATCACTATATATTAAACGCAAAAATGCTTATTGAAGATGTTGAAAAACTATTAAAAGTAACGCTTGAAGCAGAAGAAGTTGAAACATTGGGTGGTTGGTTTTTAACAGTGAACAACGGCATTAAAGCAACTAAAAACATTGAATTAACCCCATATATATTTAGCATATATGAGCAGCAAGGTCATCGTATTCATTACATCGAGGTTCGTCCCCTTCGCAATATTTTACCTACCGTATTAGAAGCGTAATACGGATAATACGATTTTATTAATAGTTTATAACAAATTTAGCTATAGAATTAACATTCAACAGGGCTTTTCTAGTTTTTCCAAATACTTTTTTCTCATACCATTATTAGGCATATCCATATATAATAAATATATGGATATGATTCTATTTTCAGGGGGCATTACATATGAAATTGTTTAAACTATATCATTCGGACGGTATTCATATTATTACCGACGTCAAAAAACACAAAACGAATATTGAATTAAAAACAATTACAGGTGAAGTATTATATATTATCGTAGTAACGGATGAAAACTACACGGTGTACGATGATCGTTTTGCTGGTGCTTCAAAGCAATTAAATTCTGTGGAGGCATTTGATATTGACGGAAACTTCCGTAGCCTAGATTTTGATAATATGCGTACACTCTTTAAAGAGGCATTTACGAAGCTATTACAAGAGATTGCAGAATGTGTCAATGATAATGATGAGTTAGTAGATATTGATACACTTCGTCATAAAGTAAGTGCTCAAATTAAAGGTATCCATTTCCGTGTTATTTCTGACACGAAAAAATACGAGATTTAAACACCTAACAGGCTGTCCAATGAATCGATGATGGGACAGTCTGTTTTTTTATGTTTCAATTGTTAATTAGGTAACGCTAATTTTTATCACAGTCACCAGCGAAACAAAACATCTCTTACTACTTTCATGTATAATAGTATTAACTATCTGAAAGAAAGGGTGTTTTGGATTTGAATCGTGAACAATTAATCACACTTATTTCAGAAAAACTGAAATTAATCCGGACCGAAAGAGATTTAACACAGGATCAGATGAGCGATTTCCTTGGACTTTCTAAAAAAACACTTGTTCAAATTGAAAAGGGCCGTATTCAAACTGGCTGGACTACAACGATTGCGGTTTGTGCATTATGCCGAGATAGCACGATTTTACAGCATGAGCTTGGCGGAGATCCACTTGAAGTTGTCGATTTAATCGCTAATAACGGAACCTTACAACCTAAGGAAAAAACAATGGGAGGATACATATGGTGGAAAAATCTTAGCGAGTATAATGGCTATTGCCTACAACAAAATGTCATTAGTCAGCATTTTCGAATTTTAAATACAGACAACTATCGACTACTTTCAACGTTCGACGAGTCAATAGCTAAGCAAGCATGGGAAAATCTTCAAGAATAATTAAATACTGTACTCGCGCATACATACCAAATACTCCTACGTTATGCGCGAGGAGTATAAAAAGTTTGCAAGAACAAGTGTAGTTGCTACTATACTTGCGCTACTAACTTTCTCCATTAGCTCATTTTCTTCATTTGTATGTTCCTTTTGCATTTGTTGGATTATTTTCTTAACTAGCTTTCCCCTCACCTCTCACGCTTTTCATACAAAATAAAAGCACTAGAAAATGAACCGACTATAGCCAATACTCTCCCCTAGCTATTTTCCATCAAGATAGACGAATGAATAAGATAATGAATTCACTTCGTCATATGATAAAAGGTAACTAGAAAACAATCGTTAAAAGTGATATCTTTACAATCAATCTTTTGGTTGAAAGTTACATTAGTAGAATTTTACAACACCACTCTCTATACTTTATAGTAGCTTCTCTAATACTGGAAAGGATGCTTTTTTATGGATCGAATACTAGCAATTAGTGATATACATGGGGAATTAGAACTTTTTGAGGAATTATTATTGAAAGCTAATTATGATACTTTGCAAGATCGATTATTTTTACTTGGAGACTATATTGACCGAGGACCAGCATCTTGTGGCGTTTTAAACTTAGTGGCAGAATTACAGACAAAAGGTGCACGTGTTCTATTAGGAAATCATGAAGCCATCATGCTTAAAGCTTGTCGTTCTGGTCACCCTAAGCCGTGGAATCATTGGGTTGGACTTTGCGGTGGAGATGCAACACTTGCAAGCTATGG
Organism: Lysinibacillus sp. G1-3; assembly: GCF_056322905.1. Taxonomy (NCBI): domain Bacteria; kingdom Bacillati; phylum Bacillota; class Bacilli; order Caryophanales; family Bacillaceae; genus Lysinibacillus; species Lysinibacillus sp. G1-3. The sequence continues at coordinate 3,344 of NZ_JBWHYQ010000024.1, read as the reverse complement.
CTATCAATTAGAAGATTTTAAGGAAGCCATTGAAAACGATACATTACCTAGCTTTATTCAAACCTTACCAAAGCTCGAAGAACATTTACAACTTATCGAAACCTTTGATATTTACATCGAATTAGAGGATGCCATTTTTGTACATGGCGGTGTTGTACCTGGTGTAGCTATGGCAGATACAGATCCTATGGAGTTTTTATGGATACGTGAAGAATTTCACGCAGGTTATCAAGGGAGGAAAACCGTAATCTTTGGCCATACACCTACCTATAAACTTCACCAAAATCCAACAGATTACAATGTCTACTTTGGAGAAAATAATATAATTGGCATTGATGGTGGGGCTGTTTTTGGGGGGCAGTTACATGCATTAGAATGGCCAAGTCGTCAAATAATCTCGGTGGAAAAAGAAAAGCCAACAAGTTAGATTAACCTGTTGGCTTTTCTGCTAATTGAAAGCTTTAATATAATTTAAAAATAACACCTACTAAAGAGTAGACAATAACTGTTGTAAATAAAATTGTCATATGAATAAGTGAGAAAACAAACATTTTTGTTGCCCACTTTGTTTGATCCTTATTACTGCGATAACCGTAAATACTCATAACAAGCCATGCAATGCTTAACAATAGTGCAACAAGCATAATGCCAACACTTAAAGTGCCAAATAAGAAGCTTGATAAGATCAATAAAATTAAATAAAAGTTCGTTTGATAATAAGTACGGCGCATCCCTTTTGCAACTGGAAGCATTGGAACGTTGGCTGCTTCGTAATCAGCATGCTTACGAATAGCAATGGCATAGAAGTGTGGCATCTGCCAAATGACCATAACTAAAAATAGGCCAAGTATCGCAGGATGTGTAATATCATAAGAAACAGCCGTCCAGCCAATGTACGCTGGAATCGCCCCTCCTATACTCCCAACTTCCGTGTTATAAATCGTATGTCGTTTTGTCCACATTGTATAAGGTACTACATATAAAAACACCCCTAAGAGACCAAATGCTGCAGCAAGTGGTGAAGCAAGTGCCAACACAGATGCCCCGATAATGAGCATGGCAAAAGCTAAAATTAACGCTGATTTAGCTGACATTTCACCTGTTACAGTTGGTCGACTTTGCGTACGAGGCATTACAGCATCGATGTCGCGATCATACACATTATTAAATGCTCCAGCGGCACCAATAACAAGTGCAGAGCCAATTGTCGCGAAAATAATTTCAGGTATATTTTCTACAAAAGTCATTTTATTTTTGTACATACCTAGCGTTAATCCAGCCCACATAGGAATTAAATTGGATTTAATGATTCCCGTTTTCACTGTCTGCGCTAAAATAGTAGAGCGTGTGGACTTCTCCATTGACTTCTTGGAAGACTGTAGTTTAGGCTCCGTTTTTAGATTTTGTTCCATTCATCTTAATTCCTTTTCTCTCTTAATTTCTCACGCTTTACCATTAGAAAGCGACAAATTATTAAAACAATTATACCTCGGCCTATTTGCTTCATAGGCTTTAAGCCAATTGATGTTAGGTCAATTAGGCGTTTTCAAAGGATCTGAAGGTCTTAGCCTAAGTTCCTCTATTCAGCGGATGCCTTGACACCCTTCACAAAGTAACTTAAAACCACATTCATCTCACCACCTATAGCGGTAGTAGATTTTTAGCAGGTGCTTTGCTTATGTTACCCAAAACATTTGTAACTGCCGTTTCACTTTCGTTACCTAAAACATTTGTAACTGCCGTTTCACTTTCGTTACCTAAAACATTTGTAACTGCCGTTTCACTTTCGTTACCTAAAACACATGTAACTGCCGTTTCACTTTCGTTACCTAAAACACATGTAACTGCCGCTTCACTTTCGTTACGAAAAATATGTGCTGAAAAAAGTAAACATATCAAAATATTATTCTACCTCTTCTAGATAAAGTCTGTCTCAATGTTCACATAAAGTACATGATTTTCTTTACTCTTTTTATTTTCATATAGAGATATACGTTCATTCACAGCATCTTCTATGATACCACCGACTGACATGAATTTGAACCTAATTGACTTGATTCTTAGCATATTACTATTCAAGTAAAACAATCTACTCTATACTAAGGTGTATGTTTTAACAATATGAAGGAGTGTCTAACACGTGAAATACGGATTTATCGGCCTTGGAAATATGACTACAGCTATTATTAAAGGAATGTGTAAAAGCGGTGATTTTGATCCTACTTTTATTTATGGCTATAATCGTACCAAAGCAAAAACAACAAAATTAACAACCTCTTACGGTATTCAAGCCGCAAGCTCTATTGAAGATATTATGTCAAAATGTGACGTTATTATCCTTGGTGTCAAACCCCAAATGTTACCAGATGTTTTACCAGAGGTGAAAAAGCATTTACAAGATAACCACGTAATTGTTTCCATCGCTGCTGGTAAAAATATAACATATTTACAAGGTTACCTATCTGAAGTTACCCCTATTGTTCGTGTAATGCCAAATATTAATGCGCTTATCGGTGCCTCTACAAGCTGTTTTACAGCGAGTGAACAAGTATCAGATGTGCAACTTCAGCTTGTCAATTCCCTATTTGAAACAGTTGGTACAATTATCGAGGTGCCTGAAAACTTATTTTCAATATTTACAACGATTGGTGGTGCTTCACCAGCATTCACCTATATGTATATTGACGCTTTAGCACGTGCTGCTGTACGTGAAGGGATGCCAAAAGACATGGCGCTTGATATTGCGGCAAATGCAGTCCTCGGCAGTGCAAAAATGATTTTACAATCACAAGAACACCCTTGGGCACTTGTAGATCAAGTATGCTCTCCAGGTGGGACTACTATCCAAGGTGTATCTTCATTACAAAGCAATCATTTTGAAACAACGATTCACGATGCAGTAACGGCCGTGACTAACAAAGATCGAAGCTTATCAAAATAATATTGATTGCTAAAATAAAACGAAACCGAGACATCTTTAAATGTCTCGGTTTTCATTTTGTTGAAAAAATAATTCTATCAATGGAATTAAGGGTAATTTTAATTAAAGTATAGCTCTTCGGCATAGCGAGAGGTTGATTACCTTTCCTCTATTGCTGATCCCCAAGGAGTCGCTCAGTCTCCACTCCAATCAACCACTTCACGTAACACGAACTTACTATCATGTAACTATAATTTATATAAAACGAAACTTTAACATCATCGTTTTGTCTGCATAAAAGCGAAGCGTCAGCAACAAATTGTTTTCTGTGCGAAAGCGAAGCGTCAGCAACAAATTGTTTTCTGTGCGAAAGCGAAGCGTCAGCAACAAATTGTTTTCTGTGCGAAAGCGAAGCGTCAGCAAC